>NZ_WNIF01000006.1:0-352716 GCF_009725845.1 Bombella sp. ESL0378
TGTTCGGTTGGTTCGGGGAAGGAAGCCAATTTTGAGGGGCGTATTTGCTCTCTAATATAAGAGGTTGCCAGAAGGCGATGTCTGGGCGGAGGAGTGTTGTGATGGTTGTTCCGGCCTCGTTATATTTAGGGTAGCCAACCATACCATTTTGGGCAGAGATGATGGGTATTGATTTTTCTTGCCCATTTGGAGGGGTGCCAGTGTAGGAGCCGCCCCAGATTTCAACTACCCCTAGATGGGCTGTTGTTTGGGAGATTTGCTGCTTGTAGCTGTTGGGGAGGTTGTTAGTCTCGTCTTGCGTAATGGGGGTGTAGGGCTGGAAATTATAGTTGATGTGTGTTGCGTTTACGACTCCTTCTATTTGGTCTCGTACAGTCCCAGAGCGGTAATGGTTGGTGAGGGGGCGTTGTTATCATCGCTCACAGAGAGCATGATGGTGGTGCGCCCGGGGAGAAGGTGGTTGAGGAATGTTAAGGTGACAATTTGGTTTATTTGTTGATAGGGCGGTTTTGACTTTGTGATTATTGGGGGGTGTGATGCGGGGCATTGTTGCGGGGATTTTGGGTTTTGTGGCGTTTGTTTTTGTGCCGGCTTTGGGTGTTTGTGCTGATGGGATACCGCCTATAGAGGAGGGGTTGAAGATGGTTGCGGCGCAGCAGCAATATGCGTTGCAGCGGATGGGCTTGAGTGCGTCGTTAGCGCGGCAGGCTTTGTGGGGGGCGAAGTATAAGCCTGAGTCTATGTGCGCGCAGCATGTGAGTTTGCTGTTGAGCGGGTATGATGCGTTGCATCCTGAGTTTCCTGATGATGGGCCGCCGGATAAGGATAGGCAGGAGCGTATTCGCTTAGCGAATTCTGGGTCATGGCGATTTGTTTACGATATTGAGCAGGTGCATATTTGTAGTAAGGCTTTTTTGGATAAGACGCCTGCGAAGCCCGCTTATAACCCGGGGAATGATCCTGTTCAGATTATGGCGCGGCGTTTTCAACAAGACCGGCAGGGGACGATTGATGAGATGGTGCAGGCTGGTGTGGAGAAGAATGTTGCGGAGAGTGCGGCTGTGCTTGTCACTTCTCAGCGAGGGATGTATGCGGGGTGCGCGGTTGTCGCAGTTGATATGTATCGTCGGATACCCGGTATGCCAATAAGCCGAGAGGATGCTAGGGCAATGAATATGCGGAATCCTGATACGGCGGAAACGGCTTGTGATATTAACTGGATGTATAGGGACCCGAATGCGGTTGACCCTTATGCGCCATCGATTGAGCGGTTGCAGAAGGCTTTTCGGGAGGACCGGAAAGGGACGATTAAGAAGCTTGTGAAGGTTGGCGTTAGGCGTGTATGGGCAGAGAATGCAGCGGATTTGGTGTTGGCGCAGAAGGGACGTTATCGCCGTTGTGCGGTTATTGTAGGAGGGTTGTTGGATAATATGGGGTATGAATGGGGAGATATTACCCATCATGTAGATGCGATAAATGAAGGTTATTATAGTATAGGGAGTATCGTTGGTGATGGGGTTTGTGATGTGGATAATGTGAATCATGACCCGCGGGAGGGGCTATGGTAAGTCGGTCAGTTCTATCTATCGGTGGGTTAGATTGCTCTAATTCTAGGATGGTTTTTGGCCGAGATTGGTGCGGATGCACTCTATGGTTGTGTGCCATTTGCCTTCTTGCATTTCTGTTGAGACTTCATGTTGGATGGCGATGGGTAGCCATAGGCCATCCCAAGGGGCTTTGCTGATAAGCTGGTGACTTTGGTTGGTGAGGCTGTCTGGTTGGTCCTGGGGAGGAAGCCAGTTTTTGGGAGCATATTCACTATTTAGGATGATGGGTTGCCAGAAGGCGATGTCTGGGCGGAGGAGTGTTGTGATGGTTGTTCCGGCCTCGTTATATTTGGGGTAGCCAACCATACCGTTTTGGGCAGAGATGATGGGTATTGATTTTTCTTGCCCATTTGGAGGGGTGCCAGTGTAGGAGCTGCCCCAAATGACAAAGCCCATGCTGGGCTCGCCGCTATTGCCGCAACTCATACCACCCATACAAAGGCCGATAATGTCGCCTCCGCCGCCTAAACTATACGTGATAATACGGCAATTTGCTCTTGCCGTGTTTTAGTAAAGCAGGTTTTTTCTACTTCAGTGGGTGGGGTCGTTGTCGGGTCGGTCGGTGGTAGGGCACATTCATGTTGTAGAGCAGCATTATTCTCGGTTAGTTGCTTCTCTAAAAGCTGATTCTCGACCGGTGTATTTTGCCCTTTAAGGGCATAGTATGTTTGTGCGTAATGGAAGGCAGTAACCCTAAGTGCTGGGTCGGAACAGGCGGCAGTAGAGAGAATATTAGCTTGATTTAGCCTAGCACATAGTGCACCCTCATTCTTCTGTTCTTGTGCGGATGCTATATTATTGAAGTATGAAAAAAACAAGAGTAAGCTAGTGCAGCCTAGCCATTTCTTCATGATATACGATCCTGTATTTCATATTTTTATTAAAGGAATAATAGAATTATTTGTACAGTAAAGTAAGAAAATATGGATAAAAAAGTAATTTTAATTTTATGGTTTAGTGGTCTGTTTTGCCCGTTAGGAGTTGACTTTTAGAGAGGAATAGTAGAAGGGGACAGCCATGTATGTGGAGTAGCATTCGTCCTATTGGTGAAGGAACGTAACATGATTGTTCCTGTAGTATTATCTGGGGGTTCTGGTACGCGGTTATGGCCGGTCTCGCGTAAGAGTTATCCCAAACAGTTTTGTACGCTTTTGGGGCAGGAGACGCCATTTCAAGAGACTGTGCAGCGGACGAAGTTGCTAGGATTGCAGGCAGCTCCTATTATTGTGGGTAATTGTGATCATCGTTTTGTCATGGCTGAGCAGCTGCGGCAGGTTGGGATAGAGGATGCGCGGATTGTGTTGGAGCCAGTCGCGCGTAATTCTACTGCGGCGATGGCCGCAGCGGCGTTTTGGCAAGCCAAAACCGATGATGAGGCTATTTTATGGTTTATGCCAGCCGATGCCGCGATTACAGATATTCCCGCTCTGCGAGAGGCGGTCTCTCAAGCGCGAGAAGCTGCCGAGAAAGGTTATATCGCGACATTTGGCATGACACCCACAAAAGCTGAGACAGGCTATGGGTATATTGAGCAAGGCAAGGCGTTAGACGGTACGAAAAATGCGTTCCATATTACGCGCTTCCTCGAAAAGCCAAATGAGGAGGAGGCAAAACGTCTCTTAGCAGCGGGGAAATATCTTTGGAACTCCGGCATGTTTATGGCACGAGCCAAGGTGTTTTTGTCTGAGTTAAAAGCTCTTGCTCCAGAGATTTACAATGCGGTTGAGCGTTCGGTTGAGAATGTTCAGACAGATTTAGGGTTCCTTCAGTTAGAGGCAGAAAGTTTCGCACAAGCTCCGTCCATCTCGGTGGATTATGCTGTGGCAGAGAAGACGCAGCGCGCTGCTGTAGTGCCTGCTCGTTTCGGCTGGATGGATGTTGGGAGCTGGGATGCCGTTTGGGAGTTAACACCCAAAGATAGTGACGGTAATGCAACGCGAGGCAATGTTTTTTTAGACAGAGCCAAGAATTGCTATGTACATTCTGATAGTGTCGTTGCGACCGTAACAGGCGTGGATGACCTTATCATTATCGTAACCAAAGATGCTGTTATGGTATCGCATCGTGACCGTGCGCAAGATATTAAGCATATGGTTTCGCGCCTTCGGGAAGAAGGGCGCGCGGAGGCTGAGAAGCATGTAAGGATGTATCGGCCTTGGGGCTTCTATGAGAGCTTGATTCAGGGTGATCGTTTCCAAGTGAAGCGTATTCACGTAAGCCCGGGGGAGAAGTTATCGCTACAGAAGCATTTTCATCGTGCAGAGCATTGGGTCGTTGTCGCTGGTACGGCCCTTGTAACGCGTGATGATGAAGTCCTTACGGTTAAAGAAAATGAGAGCGTTTATTTGCCATTAGGGGCTGTTCATCGGTTGGAGAATCCCGGCCGTATCCCAATTACTTTGATAGAGGTGCAATCTGGCCCGTATTTGGGGGAAGATGATATTGTGCGGCTAGAGGATGTTTATAAACGCTAGCCCTTACGGAAAAGTTAGATTTTAAAGGGCACGCATCTTATTGAAAGTAATGTATGCGTGCCCATATCCTAGCAAGATGAATATCTTCAGGCGAGGAGAGCTTGCTATGTTATATACACATGTTGTGTTGGGTACGAACGACCTTACCCGCGCTAAGAAGTTTTATGATGCGTTATTCTCCGTTATGGGTGGGAAAGCCTTAGGGGAGGCAATGCCCGGTAAGTTGCTTTACGAAAAAGACGGTCAGATGTTCATGATTGGTAAGCCAATAGATGGTAATCCTGCCTCGGTGGCGAATGGTTTCACGTTGGGATTTGCTCTTGGAAGCGAAGATGAGGTGAAAGCATGGCACAAAGCGGGCATTGAGCATGGCGGCTTGGATATAGAGAACCCGCCGGGGATACGTAAAGTCGGCGATGCGGAGTATTTTTTTGCTTATCTGCGGGATCCAGATGGCAATAAGCTTTGCGGACGGTACGACCTGTAACAGTCTGCAAGGGTTGGAGTGGGGCTATAATATGGATGGCCCCTGTCCCTCAATGTGATAAGCTTGTGGAATTGTTTGATAGAGAAAGAGGTTAAAAATGTCGGTATCGTCTATGCTAAAGCGGACATGCTTATTATTGGGTATGGTGCTGGGGCTTTGTGCAACATCTTTAGGTGTAGCAGCCGCTCAGTCTGAGGCACCTGCGACCGGCGTGAAGCAAATCACAACGCAGTTTTCTGGCTCTGTAAGCCCAGCAGGGGCAGTGTTGGATAATAAGACGGGCAAGATTATTGGCGAGATTGATCGCGGCGGCGTTGTTTATAACAATCAGGGCAGTGCTGTTGGTTCTGTCGATGATAACGGGACTGTGCGTAATAAAGCAGGGGTCGTTGTGGCGCAGGTTGCGAAAACAAACAAACTTGCAGGTGTTGCTTTCCTGTTAGAGAAGTAAGATGCGTTGCTGCTCTTTCCTTATCCTTTAGTGGTGGGGAAAGAGTGTGCCATTGTTGATAGAATCTCTGTTAAGTCCTTTTGCATAGTCTCAAAGTGACGATTAGGCTTTAGTGTTCCTAAGTTTACATAACAAGCGCGGTTGATTTCAATCTGTAGGCTTTGTTTATTTTCCTCTATTACGCCATACCGGCTTGTTATATAACCGCCCGGATAGGGTACATTGCGTTGGACGTGGTACCCTTTAGCGGTGAATAAATCTTCGGCCATGCTGATGAGTTCATGAGAGCATGTTGTACCGTGTTTATTGCCGAGTACAATGTCGCACGGCCGTGTTTGAGCAAGTGGCGGCATGGAGTGAATATCCAATAAAATAGCCGTACCAAATTGCTCGGTGAGCGAGTTCAGCGTTGTATGGAGGGCATGATGATAAGGCTGCCAATAATGGGTAAGGCGTGCTCTGGCTTCCTCGACGGGTAAGCAATAACGGTAAATACTTTTCCCCGGCGCAAGGCAACGCGGTATGACGCCATAACCTGCACGCACTTTTGCACTATAGATGAGGTCTTGCTCAACAAGTGGAGGGGAGAACATGCTGGCATCAAGCTCCCGCCAATCTCGGTTTACATCGCAAAAACTTCGTGGAAAGAGAGCCTGAATGAGGCTGAGGCCATGGGCGGGAAGATCCTGTAAAAGCTCATGAATGAAACGATCCTCCATGCGCTCTAGTTCATTTAAGGAGAGAATAGTCGTTTTTAGGAACTCAGGCGGATAATTTTGCCCAGAATGAGGGGATGATAATAAGAAGGGCGTCCGGCTTTTGCAGGGTGGCAGCTGTACCCCAACAGCGTGGGAGGAGCGGAGTGGAAGCGCACAGGGAGTTTTTTGAATTTTTTTCACGATAAAGGCTTGCCACATCTTATAGGGCAAGGTAAATACCCTCTTACACCAGGCGGGGCGCATAGCTCAGCGGTAGAGCACTACCTTGACATGGTAGGGGTCACAGGTTCAATCCCTGTTGCGCCCACCACCCCTCTGGTGATTATCTCCTTGAAAAATTGATGTTTTTAGTTGGGACTGGTCCTTTGTGGGACCTCTGCTGTGCCATAATGACCTATTCTCGTGGTGGGGTGATTATCCTTACCCAGAAGCTGTTATGTTTTTAAAGATGCGGCGTGGGGTTGTGAGGGGTGTGCCATGATTAAAATGCAATTCATCTATAACTTGCTAATGGAGTGAAAAATAAAACCTTTGTGAGGCTGGTTATAACGTTCTGTAAAATAATAACTTTATGAGTGTAATAGATTTTTCTTATATTTCTATATCGTAAACGGAGATATTCCGTAACAAGGGGTGATTGCCAAGCCCTTCTGAGCAGCTTTAACTTCCTCGGCAGAAGGCAGGTAATAGTGAAGCTAGCCTGCTTGTCGTTAGGTTTCGTAATTGTGCGGAGCCGTTGTTAAGTGGAGAGGATGTACTTAAATGAATGCTCATTCATCATCCAAAAAATCGGTCAATACAGGCCGTCGGCATGTTTTGGGCGCCCTTGGGGCTTCCATCGTAGCAGGGGGGGCAAGCTCCGCTGTGGCGCAGTCTCTTGGTTTCCCAGCTCCGCCGGCTGGTTTGGGGAAACGTCCTTATCCGAATCTTCTTCGCCCGCTGAATGACGGCCCGCGTAAGTTTGGTTACGCCATTGTTGGCCTTGGCAAATATGCTGTGAACCAGATTCTGCCTGCTTTTGCAGAGTGTGAATATGCGAAGGTTACAGCTCTTGTCAGCGGTGACATCGAGAAGGCACGCCGTCTTGGCAAGCATTATGGTATTGAGGAATCTCACCTCTATACATACGACACGTTCGATAAAATCGCGCAGGACCCGGAAGTTGATGCCGTGTACATCATTCTGCCGAACTCCCTGCATGCTGATTTTACGGAGCGTTCTTTCCGCGCAGGCAAGCATGTGCTGTGTGAAAAGCCAATGGCTGTCACGGTGGAAGAATGTCAGCGTATGATTAACGCTGGTAAGAAAGCTGGCAAGAAGCTGATGATTGGCTATCGTTGCCACTTCGACCCCGTTACACATAAAGCTATTGAGCTGGCACGCACCAGCATCGGTAAGCCACAGATTATCAGCACAGATAACGGCGATAATACCGACCCGACCGATCCTACCTACCAGTGGCGTCTAACACGCGCGCTATCTGGCGGTGGTGCGCTGATGGACCTCGGTATTTACGGGGTGAACGGTTCTCGTTACATGCTGGATGAGGATCCGATTGAGGTTCAGGCCACAATCATGCCGCCATCTGACCCGATGTTCCGTGAGATTGACGAGACAATCGTTTGGATCATGCGGTATCGCTCTGGCGCGGTGGCACATGGTAGTGCCTCCTTTAACGTCAATGCGATGTCCCGCTTTAACCTGCAAGGGACGGAAGCCTCCCTGCGGATGGATCCTGCAACAAGCTATTGGTGTAACAGCGTAAGCCACTGCACAAGTGGGGATACACAAACATGGTCCACACCGATGTTCACCATCCCAGCATTGAACCAGTTCTCCGCTCAGCTAGACCATCTAGCCATCAGCGTAGCTAATAACACACCGCTCGCTGCAACGGGTGAAGAAGGCATGCAGGATGTGCGCTTGATTCAAGCTATGTATCAGTCTGCTAACTCTGGTAGTCGCCCTGTCTCCACTGATTGGGGTGACTGGCGTAAGACCATCTGATCGTCCTTTAAGACGCTCTGATGAGGAGGGGGCCGCATGGAGCATGTGGCCCTCTTTTTTGTGGGTAAGATATATTAAGAGGCTATCGTGGCATCCAACCAGCCTTGCAACATGTAGGCTGCGGCCATTTTATCGACCACGTCTCCGCGTTTTTTACGGCTCATATCGGCTTCTTGAATCAAAAAGCGATTTACAGCACTGGAGGAGAGCCGCTCATCCCATAAGCAAGTAGGTATATTAAGACGCTCGCTCAAATCTTTTGCCCAATCATGAGCAGCACGAGCAGCAGGGCCGAAGCTGCCATCAAGGGAGAGGGGAAGGCCGACAACGATTCCCCCTATTGCGTGCTGGGTGCATAATTCCTGAAAGATTGGCAGCATCTGTTTAAGTTTTTTTCGCATCACAATGGTAAGCGGCGAGGCCAGCATGAGCGATATGTCAGACAGAGCAAGGCCTATCTGCTTACTGCCAGGGTCTATCCCCAGAACAGATTGTGAAGGTTGAAGCTGATTGCGTAGCGCGTGTGGATTGAATAGTGTCATGGCAAGAGGGTATGCTCTCTCATAGCTTGAGGCTAACGTAACGATATTGGTGGACGGGACTATACATGTCGCTTGACGTGAAAACAGTGGCAAAAATGGCCAGACTGGCAAGAATTGGTCTTTCTGAGGAGGAGCTACAAGCTCATCAGAAAGAAATGCAGGGAATTATCGGTTGGGTCGATCATCTCAATGAGGTTGATATTACAGATGTCCCCCCGATGGTCGGCACGGGTTTGGCTCAGCCACGCTTGCGTGATGACAAAGTAACGGATGGAAATTGCCCAGAAGCCGTCCTCTCCAACGCACCGGAGCGTGAAGGTCCCTTTTATACCGTGCCGAAGGTGGTGGAATAATGAGCAGCCTGTTTGATTACACATTAGCATCCGCACGGGATGCTTTGCGCGCCCGCAAGATTTCCGCTGTGGAATTGGTCGATGCTCATATTGAGGCTATTGAACGCCTTGATGATGGGCTGAATAGCTTCATCACCCGTACGCCAGAGCAAGCGCGCATTGCCGCGAAGGAGGCAGATGCTGCTTTAGCAAAAGGGGAAGGGGGGCCTTTATGTGGCCTGCCAATCGGCCTGAAAGACCTTTTTGCCACCAAGGATGTCCGCACAACGGCTGCGAGTAAAATCCTTGATAATTTCGTCCCCCCTTATGAGAGCACGGTGACAGCTAACCTCAAGCAAGATGGAGCTATCTCTCTTGGTAAGCTGAATCTTGATGAGTTCGCTATGGGTTCCACCAACCTAACATCCGCTTTTGGCGGGGTGGTGAATCCATGGCAACGGCGTGGCTCCACAGCGAAGTTAGTGCCCGGTGGGTCCTCTGGTGGTTCTGCCGCAGCAGTGGCGGCGGGGTTGGTTCTTGGGGCTACTGGGACGGATACGGGCGGTTCCATCCGCCAGCCTGCGGCTTTTTGCGGTATTGCAGGGATTAAGCCGACTTATGGCCGTTGCTCCCGCTTTGGGACCATCGCCTTTGCAAGCTCTTTAGACCAAGCAGGCCCGATGGCGCGTAACCTACAAGATTGCGCTATTTTGTTGGAATCTATGGCAGGGTTCGACCCAAAAGATTCTACAAGTGTGGATAAACCCGTCCCACATTATGAGGCGGCCTTGGGGCGAGGCGTGAAGGGCCTAAAGGTGGGGATTCCGAAAGAATATCGGATTGATGGCCTCCCTGCTGAGATTGCCGCTGTTTGGGACCAAGGGATTGTCTGGCTTAAAGAGGCAGGGGCCGAGATTGTCGATATGTCTCTGCCACATACACAATATGGCCTCCCAGCTTATTATATTGCAGCTTTGGCGGAGGCATCCTCCAACCTTGCGCGGTATGATGGTGTGCGTTTTGGTGAGCGCGTAACGGGGGCATCACTGGATGCTCTTTATGAAGCAACGCGTGCAGCGGGCTTTGGTGAGGAAGTAAAACGCCGTATCCTGCTGGGCACTTATGTGCTGTCCTCCGGCTATTATGATGCGTATTATCTGCGCGCGCAAAAGGTTCGTACCTTGTTACAGCGGGACTTCTTGCAGGCTTACGAAAAGGTAGATGTCATCCTCGCCCCAACGGCACCTTCTGGGGCTTTTGCATGGGATGAAAAACCAACTGACCCCGTGCAGATGTACCTTAATGACGTCTTTACCGTGCCTGCTAGCATGGCCGGTGTGCCTGCTTTGTCCGTACCTGTAGGGTTGGATAGCCACGGCGTGCCACTTGGCTTGCAGTTAATTGGTCGCTTCTTTGATGAAGAAACACTCTTAGCTGCGGGCTCCGTTTTGGAGAAAGCAGCATCCTTTACCCATCGTCCTACTATCCATGCAGGGGTATCAGCATGAGTGCGTATCGAATCACTGGTGAAACTGGCGCATGGGAAGTGGTCATCGGGTTGGAGGTCCACGCCCAGATTGTAAGCCAAGCGAAGTTATTTTCTGGGGCTTCTGCCTCTTATGGCGGGGAGCCTAACAGCCATGTTAGCCTAATTGATGCGGGCTTTCCTGGTATGCTGCCTGTCTTGAACCGTGAGTGCGTAGCCCAAGCGGTACGGACAGGGCTCGGCTTGCGAGCGCAGATTAATCTTTTCAGTCGCTTTGACCGGAAGAATTACTTCTATGCGGATTTGCCGACAGGCTATCAAATTAGCCAGTTTGAGCATCCAATCGTGGGGAAGGGCACTGTCGAGATCGAGCTAGCCGATGGTGAAACCCGGCATATCGGCGTGACCCGGATGCATATGGAGCAAGATGCCGGGAAGTCCATTCACGACCAAGACCCGACACGGTCTTTCATCGACCTCAACCGTGCTGGTGTGGCGTTGATGGAGATTGTGAGTGAGCCCGATATTCGCTCCCCAGAAGAAGCCGGTGCGTATATCCGCAAATTACGGCAGATTCTGCGTTATTTGGGGACATGCGATGGCAATATGGAGGAAGGCTCCATGCGCGCGGATGTCAATGTCTCTGTCCGGCGTGAAGGGGAAGAGGGCTATCGCACGCGCTGCGAGATTAAGAATGTGAACTCCGTACGCTTTGTCATGCAGGCGATTGAAGTTGAAGCGCAGCGTCAGGTTGATGTGTGGGAATCTGGTGGGGAAATTGACCAAGAGACCCGCCTTTTTGACCATGTAAAGGGCGAGACGCGCTCTCTGCGGACCAAGGAAGATGCGCATGATTACCGCTACTTCCCAGAGCCGGACCTCCTGCCTTTGGTGCTAGAGCAATCTTGGGTGGATGAGCTGAAGGCGGCTCTGCCAGAATTGCCAGAGGATAAGCGCGCACGGCTGGAGAAAGAATACGGCGTCTCTCGCTATGAATCGGGCGTTCTGACGGCTGAACAATCTGTAGCAGATTTTTACGAGACAGTGGCACGCGGGGCAGATGCACGCTTGGCGACAAACTGGATTTTGGGTGATTTCTTCGCAGCATTGAATCGAACAGGCCGGACGATTGAGAATAGCCCGGTCTCTGCTGAATCATTGCGTGAGCTTCTTGCCTTGATAAGTGATTCCACCATTAACGGGAAAATCGCAAAAGAGGTTCTCGAAGATATGGTGGAGACAGGTGATAAACCTTCCGCCATTGTGGACCGTAAGGGCCTCCGCCAAGTGACGGATACAGGCGCGATTGAAGCGGCAATTAGCGAGATTTTAGCAGCTAATGCGGATAAAGTTGCTGAATATAAGAGCGGTAAAGATAAGCTCTTTGGCTTCTTTGTTGGGCAAACGATGAAGGCCATGAAAGGTAAAGCCAACCCGGCCATGGTTAATGAGCTGCTGAAGAAACTTTTAGCCTCATAAAATCGTAAAAAGAATGGTGTAGGGGGCTTTACGTCACGCGCGTTTCCCCCTACAAACAGTTCTGCAAACGCCGTGTAAAAACCGTTTATAGCGGAGGGGTGGCCGAGAGGCTGAAGGCGGCGGTTTGCTAAACCGTTATACGGGTAACTCCCGTATCGTGGGTTCGAATCCCATCCCCTCCGCCACGGATTACCAGAAAATAGCAAAGAACACCTCAAAAATAGATTATCTCCCCTTTTTGAGGCCCCCAGCGAGGCCCCCAATTTTCTGCGCTCTCTCACAATTAATCTGTTTCTCTGCGGGCAGATTCGCGCGCGCTCTGTTATCTCGCTTCTTAGAAAACAGCCAAAAATAAACGTCAGAATGTGACAGATTGTGACATGAAGTGATAGTTAATGATAGGAAAATATGGGTAGTTGTGTGGGTAATAGCTCGGCTATAGAGGGAAAATGCTTACCGATATTGTTATAAAACGTTTCAACCCTAAGAGAAGCTTCATAGTAAAGAGGGATTAGTTATCAGAGTACTGCTTAATGGATTGAAACTATAGATACTCAGGTACAAGGTAAGTAGAAAAGAGAATACATTATTAATTAAGCCATATTTAGATGTTTCTCTGGCGCAGGCTAGAAAAGTCTATTTCTTGGTCGCAGTTTGTTATATTATTGGCAAAATGGTATAGAATTGGATGTCTAGCTATTTCGGGGTTAGCGAAAGCTTTTCGTCCGCTTCCTGTTATCACGCAGTCGCAGCATGAACATGGAGATAAACCATGCCTACTTTATTTGTTGAAGCGATTGATCATCTTGTTCTGAATGTTAATGATATTGATGTATCGTTTGATTGGTATTCAAATATTCTTGAAATGTGTGGGAAGAAGATTGTTTCAAAAAAAGTGGCGTGCGAAAAATATACTTTTCTTTGGTAATCAGAAAATAAATCTTAGACAGAAGGATATATCGCAAGAAGACTGGTTTACAGCGAGACATCCCCTTGAGGGAACAGCAGATTTGTGTTTCCTCGTCAGTCTGTCCGCAGATGATGTTGTAAAGCATCTGACACATCATAACGTAAAGATTGAATGTGGACCTGTAATAAAAGAGGGAGCTTGTGGGAAAATTTCCTCCGTTTATTGTCGTGATCCCGATGGGAATCTGATCGAATTATTCTCCTACTAAAGAGTCGGTTTTTTTTGCTAGTATATTTCTAAGATGTGTGGCAATCGTTAAATAGCTCTAGCACGGATATTATGATGGTCATCTTTCCATTGCTAGCGCTTGAAAAGTTATATTGTGATTTGTTTGGCTATCATGAGTTTTATATATATATTATACTTTTTTCTTGAAAAATAACAAACAAATCACACAAATCGGGAGGAATATTTGAAAAAAATAAAATAATCTAAAGAACCATTGGCTATTAATTTTTTTGTTTTTATCATCACAACTAATTTGTGTTGTAAGTTGTATTGCCTCGTAGCCATAGGTTTTTAGCTTCTCTTCAATATCTTCTCCAACTTTTACTGCACTAATAAGAAAGTTTCTGTACCATTTTTCTGCAAAGAGACAGCTAAGAGCAATGATAACATAAAAAAATAATATAGAAATTATAATATATTTTTCATTATTTATATCTGAATCTTTCAACAGGTAAGCAGCGAATAAGAAAAGAGCCGAAAAACAAGTTCCGAGTAATCCTCTTACGCGCATACTAATATCGTTAAAATGTTCTTGTGTATCAATGACTCTTTTCCATGCCTCTAGATAAATATTAACTGAAGCAATTTTATCGTCTTCTGTTCTTCTAACTCCAAACATCATGATTCCTTTCTCATGAAAAAGTTTCACCATTTTATTTATTGTAGAGCAGCCTATGCGTCAGCTAACAATATAAAAAAGGGACGGCAGAAAAACCGTCCCCTTCTTTAACAAAGTAAAGCCAGAAGCTTACTTAGCCTTACCCTGGTTAGCTACGGCAGCAGCCTTAGCGGCGATTTCTTCTGCATCGCCGAGGTAATAATGCTTCACAGGCTTAAAGTTCTCATCGAACTCATAAACCAAAGGCACACCGGTGGGGATGTTCAGGTTGAGGATTTCATCCTCTGTCATGTTATCCAGATATTTCACCAGCGCGCGCAGGGAGTTCCCGTGGGCTGCGATGATGACCTTTTCACCTTTTTTGATACGGGGTAGAATGCTCTTCTCCCAATAAGGGATAACGCGCTCAATGGTGAGGGCGAGGCTCTCTGTGGTGGGAAGCTCATTAGGGCTAAGATGAGCGTAGCGTGGGTCATGGCCGGGGAAACGCTCGTCAGACCGCTCCAGCGCAGGGGGGGTAACAGCAAAACCGCGACGCCATTGCTTAACTTGCTCATCGCCATATTTCTTGGCGGTCTCGGCTTTGTTCAGCCCTTGGAGCGCACCATAGTGACGCTCATTAAGACGCCAGTTTTTCTCAACAGGGAGCCATGCTTGGTCCACACCATCAAGAATGTTCCATAATGTATGGATTGCGCGTTTTAGAACGGATGTATAAGCGAAGTCGAAGGAATAACCCTCCTTACGCAGGAGTTCGCCCGCTGCTTTGGCTTCGCTGCGTCCTTTTTCGGACAAATCTACGTCATACCAACCGGTAAAGCGGTTTTCTTGGTTCCACTGGCTCTCGCCGTGACGAACCAGAACAAGCTTGGTTACAGCCATGATAAACTCCTTAATATATAAGGTTTAACGACAGGGAGAGAGTGCGCCAGTATGGCGAGAACTGCAAGGCCCTCACTAGGATTTGCGCGCATTGTTGTGCATGGCCGTTATGACGATCGAGAAAGGCCACGGTAAGTCGTCGTGGCCTTTCTCGTATGGGGTTAGTTATTTTGTTCTTCTTGTTGTTGAATGTAACGCCGTGCTTCAGGCGAAATGCGCAGCGTCATTGTTAGGCCTGCCGTGATGAGATAGATGACCGCGAATGTCCAGATAACATAGGCCATGCCTGTCCCGAAGATGAGCTCGCAGAGGGATACAATGGCCGGACCAACCCATGTTGAGGCCCCAGCCCCTAAGCCAAGAATAGAGAGGGCAGCGGCTTTCTCGCGGGGGCAAATTTGCGGCATAAGCCCAGAGAGAGGCACAAAGGCTGCGATAGAAGCCCCATATAAAATCCCAACTGCGGCGGCAGCAGCAAAATTACCCGGATACCAAAGTGGAATGTAATAAAAGAGGGGAATGGTTACGAATCCACCAATCCCACCAAAGACAGCTACAACAAAACGATAGCCGATTTTATCCGCCACCATGCCAGAGATGAGGTTAACAATAATATTGCTTAAGAAAATTAGGGATAGAAGATTTAACCATTGCCCAAGAGTAAAGCCTAGATGGTCCACAAAGAAGCCCGGCATAATAGCGAGAAAAGCATATTCGGAGGAGGTATCAACTGTCCTTACAATGCCTGCGATGAGAGTTTTAGGCTCTCGCCATATGATGCTGATAGAGCCTAAAAACGCTTTTTTAGGGGAGACATCAGCAGGGAGGAGGCGTTGTGTACCGGTTGGTTCATGCGTGAAAAGGAGGGCCAACAACCCACCAATAACGACAAGCCCTAATGAACACCAGAAGGTATTGATTTCACCAATCGCAGGAATTGCGAAACGAGCGAATTGAGAGCCTAGCGTTGGTAGCCCAGCGGAGAAGGAAAACCAAAACCATCCAGCCGCCGCACCTAACATTGTACTTGGGGTTGCTGCGGCAATCCAAACCAAGAAGCCATAAGCAAAGAGGGGGTAAGCAAAGCCGCGTAACGTGTAAAATGTAAGAATCCACGTGCTATTATTAGGCGTTAGCCCGAAGATGAGGAAGCCGACCTCTAAAACAGCCCATAAAATAAGGCCAATCCACATTACTTTTTTAGGCCCCATTAGGTCCGATAGGGGGCCGGCGAACCATGCAGCAAGCATGACCGTAATGCCGTAACATGTGAAAAGCTCATTCACAAAACTTTGTGGATGGCCCGTATGAAGCATGAAAGTATCTAAATACCCTGCCTCGACACCATCGCCCACCATGAAAAGTAGTTGCCCAACAAAGGCCCAAAAGAGGGCTTTTGGGATGCCTATTTTCTCGACAAAACTTGTTTTTTTGGTCACAGAGTCTGCCATTAAAAATCTCTCCCATGATGTAAAGAAAGAAGAAAACCATATTAAATGGCTTTATCCCTTCATTCTTAGTGGATGATGAGGTGATATGGTGTTGAATATCCTCTCAATATTTAAGCCTAACACTTATAAGCTTACGATTATCCCCTCCATAGCATGATGAGGATATTTTTTCAATTATCTATGGGTGTTTGAGGGGCAACCTATATCTCTTATTATTTCTTATAATGATGAAGTTATTATGGGTATTCATCGCTTTTACGGAGTCTTTTCCCATGATGTGTTGCAAGAGTTGGAGGGAGGGTAATGGCTTAAAGATTTTAGTTGCGAAAGAATGTCATTATCACTAGCGTGAAGAAAGATTAGCCAGCCAGAGGCGAAGATAGATGATTATATGCTCATGCAATGGGTTGTCGGATAGGGATGTGCAGACAGCCATCCAAGCCGGAGTTGTGAAACTCTCTGAGATTTATGCGGCGCGACAATGCCGGGTAAAATGTGGGAACTGCGTAAAGGGCGTAGCGTGTTTGCTCAAAGCGGCTCGCGAAACAAATTGCCCATGCCCCACAACCTTGGAGTTGGAGGAGCAAATGGCAGCTCAGGCTGTTGGGGATGAGGAGCTGGTTATAAAAAAAGAGGCCACCCTATAGGGAGGCCTCTCTTATAAGCTTAGCAGCTAACAGTAATTATTATGAGCCGCTATTCTGGTCTGCACTCTCGGAGTTGAGAGTGATGTAACGCTCGATGCCAATTTGCTTGATGAGGTCGAGCTGGGTATCGATGAAGTCCTCATGGGATTCTTCATCAGCGAGGATGCGGAAAAGAAGATCGCGGGAGACGAAGTCACGCACGCTCTCGCAATAAGCGATACCTTCGCGGATTTTCTCCAGAGCGAGAGCCTCGACCTTCAGGTCACATTCTAGAATCTCTTGAACATTCTCACCGATTTGCAGCGGGTTGAGATGTTGTAGATTCGGCAAGCCACCTAAGAAGAGGATGCGTTCAATCAGCCAATCGGCGTGACGCATTTCCTCGATGGATTCTTCATATTCCTTTTTGCCTAATTTTGTAACACCCCAGTGGTTCAGTGTCCGGGAGTGAAGGAAATATTGGTTAATGGCGGTTAGCTCATTAGCCAGCTGAGCATTTAAGAACTCGATAACTTTAGGGTCTTTTACAGGCATGTGCCTCTCCTTTGATGATTTTATAAAAGTAGGAACGCATCCAACGGCAGTACACATAAAAGTTATTTTGTAAAAAATCAATAAAAAAATGTTATTTCATGTATTCGTAGGTGATAATCATTATCATATATTGCTATTTGAAAAAGATTATCAGCTTCATCTTTAGAATTGCATCATATCCTACATTTTTGGTTGGTTTTTAGGGGAGATAATAGGGATAATAAGCTATGCCTTTCAGAGTATTCATCCTTTAGCAAAATGCTTTACGGGTTTCTGTTTGTTTGATAGAGATGGAACGATTAGAAACAAGATGGAGATACATCATGGACCTCCCCCATATTTTGCAGGCGCGTTACACGACAAAAGCCTATGACGCTACGCGGCGAATCCCTCAGGATAAAGTGACGCAGTTAATGGCGGCTCTGCGCTTCAGCCCGTCATCAGTGAATGCACAGCCGTGGCACTTTATTCTTGCTGATGATGAGGCCGGTAAGCAGCGTTTAGCTAAGGCAACCCCAGTGGAGAGCCCGCTGGCCTATAATAGGGAAAAAATTATAGATGCGTCCCACGTTGTCTTATTGTGTGCGAAGAATGAGCTAACAGATTCGTATCTGCACTCTGTGTTAGAACAAGAAGAAAAAGATGGTCGCTATCAGGATGCTGCGGCGCGCGATGGCTTTGCAGCAGCACGCGCGGGCTATGTGCAACAGCATAAAACAGCAGGTGATGTAGCCCATTGGAATCAAAAGCAGGTCTATCTAGCGCAAGGGTTTTTGCTACTTTCGGCAGCTATGTTGGGGATTGATGCAACCCCTATTGAAGGCTTTGAGCCAGAAGTACTCTCTCATGAGTTTGGCTTAAAAGAGAAAGGCTTAACCCCTCTGGTGATTGTCTCTCTGGGATATCATGCAGAACGCGATAATAATGCAAAGCGTCCTAAATCCCGCCTAGGGGAAGATGTTTTATTCTCTAAGGCCTAAGAGGCATAATTAATGGCTGGGGGAGAAACTCCCCTAGCTATAGGCTATATGACAATTTTTAGGGGGGATGCTGGCGGAGAGAGAGGGATTCGAACCCTCGGTACGCTATTAACGTACACACGCTTTCCAAGCGTGCGCCTTAAGCCGCTCGGCCACCTCTCCTGCGAGCGTGAGCCGGACAATAGCATCATTTATGGTGACTGCAAGCCCCTTTTTGAGAATTTTTTATAAATGCCTCAATTAAGGCTGCGGATTTTACGCCGGGCCGTTCTTCCACGCCAGAGGATACATCAACTGCTGGAGCTTTGCTGGTGGTGATAGCCTCAGCAACATTATGAGGGGTCAGCCCGCCTGCTAACAGCCATGGGGCAGGGGCGTGCCATGTCTTTGTAAGGCTCCAATCAAAGGTACGGCCTAGCCCGCCGGGGCGGGTATCCCCAGCCTGTGCGGGGGCTTCGATAATATAGCCATCCAGAGCGGATGAGTGGGGTAAATCCTCTTTATGGGTTACTCCACGGGCGAGCCAGACCTCTTTACCAGTGGCGTGTTTTATATGGAGGGCTGTCGCTTCATCGGTGTAAAGCTGCAAAATATCGAGGGGAACATTTTGCAAAAGAGAGAGAATGTCCTCGCATGAGGGTTTAACGAATAACCCCACGCGGTAAGGCCCACCTTGTGCAGGTGTGGGGATAGCGGCGTGTAATGTTGCGGCGTGATGAGGATCTATAAAGCGAGGTGAGGCTGGGTGAAATACCAGCCCCACCCAGCGGGCCCCTAACGTAGCGCAAGCTTGTATGTCCTCAACCCGCGTTAGGCCGCAGATTTTAACATCTATGCTCACTGTGAGGCTGCCTGTAGTTCATCCTGAATCGCCTGCGCTGCGGCAGCAGGATCGTCCGCGCGGGTGATGGGGCGACCAACAACAATCCAATCCGCCCCTGCTTCAGCGGCTTGGGTGGGAGACATAACGCGCTTTTGGTCATCAAGCGCACTGCCAGCAGGGCGGATGCCGGGGACAATGAGTTCCGGTTTATTGCCAAGGGCATCACGCAGAGCAACAAGCTCGTGTGCGGAGCAAACAAGCCCATCTGCTCCTGCTTGAATGGCCATTTTCCCAAGGCGCACAACTTCATCAAGCGGTGTATCGTTGATGCCCACTTCAGCAAGGCTTTGCTCATTCATGCTGGTGAGGACTGTAACAGCAAGTAGCTTGGGGCGGTCTGGCCCGCCCTCAAAGGATTCCTCTAACGCTGCGCGGGCACGAGCAATCATCTCAGGGCCGCCAAGGGCGTGGATGGTGGTTAAAAAAGGACGGAGAGGCGCAAGAGCCTTTAAGCCTGATGCAACAGTGTTAGGGATGTCGTGGAGCTTGAGGTCCAAAAACAATTTTTGGTGTTCGCCAAGGGCGCGTACAGCATCCAGACCACAAGCATAGGTGAACTCTAACCCCAATTTAATGGCATCCACCTTTCCTTCAAGCTGGGTGGCCCATTGGGTGGCTTCCTCATAGGAGGCGGTATCAAGAGCAGCGATAAGGCGTGTGCGTGTGCTGGACATAAGAGGTTCTTCTTATTGAGGAAGGGGGTGTTTGGTCTCGGCAGATGATGCAGATGCGGCAGCGGGTTTAAGCTGGTCAAGTCTTTGGTGCAGCTCAATAAGCTGTTTTTGTGCGCCGCGTAATTGGGATTCGGCTTTGCGAGCGCGCCGGCGTTGGCGAATATCTCCTGCAGCCCCTAAGAGGAGGCCAAGGATGAGCGATGGGACAGAGAGCAACGCGATGAGCTTGCCCATTTTGATGGAAAAGCCAAAAGAGGCGATCCAAACAGTGGTGGCGTCCAAATTGCTCATAGAGAAAATGGCTATAAAAGCCACAAAGAGGACAATAATTAAAAGCCGTATCATTAAGGTACTCCTATCCCGCTTCAGACAGGGCGACAAAGCAGGGCGCAAGGGCTGAACTGCGTTGAATGGTGAACATAACTTTAGAAGAAGTTATCCATTCTGTCATCCTAGGGGTGTAAATTGTCTGCATAATGCTTTTTGGGGAGGCTGGCGAGGCTACGTTCCCTAAGGGGTAGAATCTCTGCTATAGGTTCGGGGAGTATCTTGGAGCAAGATAAGGTGGCGGGGAGATTTATGGATCAGGGTGAAGTTTTTGGTGAGGCACCAGCGAGTCTGAATCAGCAGGGGCCTTTATGGTCTGGGTTTGATGCTGCGTGGTATCGCCGCCGCTATGCGCATCAGCTTGCCCCAAAAGACGCTGCTTTAGATGATAAGGCACTGCATAATTATTGGGAGACGAACGAGGCGGCCAAACTTACGGCCCCTAATCGTTATTTTGATGAGGCGTGGTACCTAGAACATTACCCTGATGTGCGCCGAAGTGTGCAGGAGCAAGGCATTTTTCGGAATGGGTTTCAGCATTATGCGGAGGTAGGCAACCAAAGCTGTGCGGGACATTGGTTATTCTCGGCAGAATATTATCTTAAAGAGAATCATGATTATGGGTTCAGGGCCTTACGTAAGGCGGGATATGCAAATGCGTACGACCATTTTTTAGCGGTAGGGGATAAGCAATTCCGGTCTCCGCATGTATTTTTTGAGCCAGAAATACTGATTAAAAGTTGCCTTGCTAAGGATATTCCTTTTGACCCGTCCCAAGGGACATTCTCTCAGTATTTATCGCTTGATGATGTGGAGATGGGGACAGTCCGTACCTCGTGGTATTTTGACCCAGCATGGTATGTAGAGACTTACCCGCAGGTTAAAGCGTTAATAGAGCAGGGTCTTTTCATTAATCCGCTTCATCATTATTTATGCTGTGACGAGCCACAGAGTTTTAATCCTAACCCTTATTTTGATGAATCCTATTATTTGGAGCAGTATCCTGATATTCGTGAGGCTGTAGCCCAAGGAGCCTTCCGTAATGGGTATGCTCATTTCATGCGTAGTGGGATAAGGGAGCTGCGTAATCCCTCTGCTGAGGTGGATATGCGGGCCTTTGCCGCGGGGCTGGATATGCCGCGAGATCTTCACCAAGCTCATGTGGCAAATATATTCCAACTTTTAGTAAAGCAGCGAGACGAGCCAGAGACGCCGCCAGTTGCTAAATTATCTGCCACAGCAGCGCGGACTGTAGCGTTAAAGAAGGTAGAGGCGAGTTTACCTTCTTTATGCCGCCAGCCTTTGTCTTTTAGTGCAAATGCGACCCCTCCCTTAACGGTGTTGCTCATCTCTCAAGGGAATTATTTGTTAGATGTAGCAAGCCTTACCGCTCTGCATGCGCAGGGGGTACCGGGCTTACAAATTATCATTATCGGGAGTGCATCACGCCTAGCGCGTCAGCGGCTGGAATTGGCTATTGAGGGGATTGATTACTTTAACAGTGATGAGTATTTGCCGCTTTGGCAGCGTGTGCAGGATGTTCTGCCCTTTATCCGTGGAGCGCATATTTTGCTCATAGAGTCGGGGATGCAGCTCCTTCCTATGACGTTACCGGCTATGATGGAGGCTCTGAATACACCTCATAGTGGGGGTAGTGGTAAGATTTTGGCGGCCAATAATGTTGTGTTGGAAGCCGGAAGCACCGTTTGCCGTGATGGAGCTGTGACCGCACGCAGGCAAGGTGTGGAGGCTTTAGCACATTCTGTGAGCCTTCAGCGTGAGATAGAAGCAGTGCAAGGTGGGTTGCTCTTTTGTGGCTATGACGGTCTTGAGCGCGCTTTATCTTATGTTGGTAAGCCAGTGGAGGAGGCCTTCTTTACCTGTCTTTCTATGGCGTTGCGGGCTGTGGGGGAAAGGTTGGTATATTGGCCTATCATCCAAGCAAAGGCCCTGCATGTTACCGCTGAGACTTACGCACAAGACCGCATCACGAAAGAGGCGTTACGCCGGATATTCCCCACATTCTTGCCCACACATTCTATCGTCCCGAGCGATGGAGATGGGGGGCTGAATCGTCAACCGCAGGTTATGATGATTTTTCAGCATCTCCCTAGGGCGGTAGAGGGTGGGCCTGCACGGCGTATCATGCAGCATATCCAGCTTTTCCGGCAAAAGGGCTGGCGGGTTATGGTCGTAGGGTTGGAGAGGGGAGAAGAAGACCGTCTTACCATCGCTTGTGATTATCCAGCGGATGTAGATTGTTGGTGCGGTGTGAAGGACATAGCAACTTTCATGCAGCAGCATCAGGCTAGGGTGAAGCTTTTTTGGCTGGTAGGAGCATCCTCTTTGGGGCGTGTGGGGCCTGTTTTGGCGTCTGGAACACTGCCCCTTCATGATAAGGCGATTATGCTGGATATTGTGGGGCAAAAAGGCACGGGCCTTAACGCCTTAGAGCAGCATATGCGCCGCCTTGTCGGTATGGTGGATGAGCCTCATACTTTGGTGCGAGAAGCCCAAAAAGAGCTGGAATATGCGTGGTTATGCCAAGGTATTCTTGCGGGTGATGATGTAGATGCCGCGCTGTTACATCGTCTGGGTTATGGTAATGTTGTGCAGCTCCCTTATGCTGTTGTACCGGAGCAAATGGAAACGGGGGCTGAGGTTTTTGCCCGGCGGAAGGGCGTTTTATTTCCCTTGCCTATCTATCAGGCCGGGGATGCTGGGCATGATGGATTTGATTGGTTCTGCCTTGCCATTATGCCGCATTTACAACGGCATTTTAAAGACCATTTCTCTATTGATGTGGGGGGGTATCATCACCCTTCTGTTGATATTGGGTTTTACGAGAGAATGGCCCCTCTGGATGGTTTTGCAGAGACGGAGCGGTTGGCTACTGTTCTTAAACAATGCCGTGTGGTTATGGATCCGGCGCGTGTTTTGGCGGCCACAGCCATTGAGATAGTGGAGGCTGCCGCCCAAGGTGTGCCCGCTATTATAAGCAGCGCGCAAATGGAGCGTTTGGGCTGGAAGGATGGCCAAGAAGCTCTTGATGGTGGGGTAAATGCTCCAGAACATTTTGCTCAGCAGATTATTCGCCTGTACGAGGAGCCAGAGCTATGGGAGAGCCTCCGTATAAAGGCCTATGAGTTTGTAAGCAAAGAGCATAGTGCCACAAAACAGCGGGAGATATTTGATCGAGTTTTAGAGCAGCTCTTTCAACAGCCGGTTGTGATAGACCCTGCCCCTGAGGTGCCCCCCTTTAAGCCAGAAAGAGTCTTCGCTCCCGCGCCATTGCGGATTCAGCTTAAAGTTCCGCCGGTGCCTGTGGTTGATGAGGCAGAGGAAGATGAAGGGGAAGACCAAGAGGCAGACGATGTCTCTCCCTTGCCGACCCATATCGGGGTAACATTATCAAATGATTATGAAAGCTCACGAGATGCACAATAAGATGAATGGCATAATGTCTGATGTTCTTCATTATGTTGATGAGCAGCAAGATGCTGCCCGCGAGCGGCTTTTTGATTTGCTACGCATCCCTAGTATTTCTACGCAAAAGGAGCATCGCGAGGATTGTCGCCGCGCTGCACAGTGGTTGGTTGAGGAGTTGCGCACTATAGGCTTTGCAGCAGAGACGCACGATGTCAAATGGGCTGAGCCGGGGCATCCGATGGTTGTTGGTCATGCCGATGAGAATGACGCTTATGCCAAGGCTGGGCAAACGCATGTTCTTTTCTATGGGCATTATGATGTTCAGCCAACGGACCCGGATCATCTATGGCATAGCAAGCCTTTTGAGCCGTGCATAAAGGAGGATGAAACAGGGCGGAAGGTTATCGTGGCACGCGGAGCAAGCGATGATAAAGGACAGGTGATGACCTTTATCGAGGCCTGTCGAGCGTGGAAGGCGGTGCATGGCCGCTTGCCTGTGGCGGTGAGTATCCTTTTGGAAGGGGAGGAGGAATCAGGCGGGGAGAATCTATTGCCTTTCCTCAAGGCGCATCAGGCTGATTTACGCGCTGATATCGCCCTTATTTGCGATACGGCGATGCCTAACCGTCATACCCCAGCCATTACAACCTCTCTGCGCGGTACGGTGGCGGAGGAGATTTGTCTAACAGCGGCTAAGCAAGATTTACATTCTGGCATGTATGGCAATGCGGCGGCTAATCCTGCTTATTTGTTATGTCGCCTTATTAGTGGCTTGCGCGATGAAACAGGCCGCATCACCTTACCCGGTTTTTATGATGGTGTGGCCGTGCCAGATGAGCAAACGCGGGCACAATGGGCGCATTTATACCCTGATGATGCCGCTTTGTTAGGTGAGGTTGGCTTGTCTCACGCGGCAGGGGAGCAAGGCTTTAGCGCAATAGAACAAACATGGTGTCGCCCTAGCTTTGAGGTTAATGGCATTGGCGGTGGGTACCAAGATGATGGGTTTAAAACCGTTATCCCGGCTCAAGCCTCAGCAAAATTATCGTTTCGCCTTGTCCCGGGGCAGGACCCGTTGAAGATTCGGGAGGCATTTCGGGCTTATGTGCGTGATAACCTGCCAGAGGATGTGACTGTCACTTTTACATCACATGGGGCCTCTGCTGGTTTTGCGGTGGAAAAAGAAAGCCCATATCTTGCCGCAACACTCAAAGCCTTGAGCGAAGAATGGGGCGAGCCAGCCGTTACAACGGGTTGTGGTGGGTCTATCCCCGTTGCGGAGGAAGTCCGGCATGCTTTGGGGATGGATGCCTTGATGGTGGGGTTTGCTCAAGCGGATGATCATATTCATTCCCCTAATGAGCAATATGGTTTTGAGTCTTTTCATCATGGGATCCGCTCTTGGGTGCGCATTCTCGCAGCTTTAGCGGAGTGAGACGATATGAAGGCGGCACCACTCGCACTCACAATGGGTGATCCCGCTGGCATAGGGCCAGAATTAACAGGCCGTGTTTGGCAAGCATTGCGGGATACGGGATGTGTCTTTTTCTGGATTGGTGATCCGACTTTGTTGGGTGAGGCGATTGTATGGCAAGAGATCACTCATCCAGCAGAGGCGAGAGCTTGTTTTGCCCATGCCCTGCCCGTTCAGCGGGTATCGTGCCCGGAGGTTGTGCAGCCGGGTAAGCCTTCCGCGCAAAATGCCCCTGCGGTCATAGAGAGTATAAAACAGGCTGTGCATTATAGCTTGGCGGGTCAGGCTGGGGCTGTGGTGACTAACCCGATTGCTAAGCATATATTAGCGGCTGCGGGGTTTCCTCATCCGGGACATACGGAGTTTCTTGCCTCTTTATGTAAGGCTTCAGGACAAGAGGTGATGATGCTCGCCTGCCCAGAGCTGAAGGTCGCTTTGACGAGTATTCATGTTTCTCTCCAGCAGGCCATTAAGTGTTTATCGGCGGAGCGTATTGTTGAGGTCAGCAAAATCACGGCCAAGGCTCTAAAGCGTGATTTTGGGTTTACGAATCCTAGATTGGCTATTGCAGGTCTTAACCCTCATGCCGGGGAGCATGGCATGATGGGGGATGAGGAGGTGCGGATTATCCGCCCTGCTATTGAGGTTCTTACTAAAGAGGGCATTAATGTTATTGGCCCGATGCCCCCTGATACGATGTTTAGTGCCGCTGTGCGTAGCCATTATGATGCGGCGATTTGTTTATATCATGACCAAGGGCTTATCCCTGTAAAGACTCTTGATATGGCAGGGGGGGTGAATATCACGCTGGGCCTTCCCATTATTCGGACCTCACCTGACCACGGTACAGCCTTTGATATTGCCGTGGGGCGTGGGGAGAAAAGCCGTGCGGATTGTTCTAGTCTTTTATCAGCGATGAGAATGGCCCATGATATGGCGCATCAACGAGCAGTGACTGAGTCTCACTGCAAGTGAGCAAGAAAGGATAAGCCGATGATTCGTCTTGGTATTAATGTGGATCATGTTGCAACATTACGAAATGCGCGTGGTGAGGCTTATCCAGACCCTGTGCGTGCAGCAGAGCTTGCTTTACAGCATGGTGCTGATGGGATTACCGCGCATTTGAGGGAAGATCGCCGTCATATCCGAGATGAAGACGTAAAACAGCTGCGTGCTTTGCCCGCTCCACTTAATTTTGAGATGGCTGTTACCGATGAGATGGTCGCTATTGCATGTGACTTAAAGCCTCATGCCTGCTGCTTAGTGCCTGAGAGACGGGCGGAATTGACAACTGAAGGCGGCTTGGATGTGATCGGTCTGCGCGATCATCTTGCTCCGCATATCACGCGCCTGCTTCAGGCAGGTATTCGTGTTTCTTTATTCATCGACCCAGAGCCAGAGGCTATCCGTACTGCTGCGGCCTTGGGGGTCCCGGTGATTGAGCTGCATACGGGGGCCTATGCCGCAGGCAAAGCGGGAGAGCTGGAGCGATTGCATCAGGCTGCCCGCATTGCTGGGGAGGTAGGGTTGGAGCTCCATGCGGGGCATGGGCTGACCTATGAAAATGTTACGCCGATTACAAAATTGCCGCATCTTAAAGAGTTAAATATTGGGCATTTTCTAATCGGCGAGGCCATTTTTGTTGGGTTAGGACCTTCGGTAAGGCGGATGAAGGATTTATTGTCGTAATAAATCCGTTTAGTCGCCGGGCTCATTAATAACGGGGAGGCCATTATCGCCCTGCTGGATGTTAATGAGCCCACGATTGCGGGGAACATCCGGTATTGTTCCATCCTTAGGAGCAGGCTGGATGAGAGGTGTGCCGGGCTTATGTTTATAGAAAGGTACATATTTACCCGATTGGTCTGAATAGGTGGCCTTGGGGCTTTGCTCTGGCGTTGGCGTAGAATGGAACGCAGAGATTGGCCCCATAGGCCAGATGCCCGGTGCATCCCGCATGGTCCCTTCTGGCTGACGCGCACAACCGCGTGTGAGCATGGAGCAAATACCATCTTGGCCGATATATTCATCATCATCACCCGTATAATGGACCTCTGAAACGCGGTCATGGTCTATGCGGATGAGCATACGGCAGCTAGCCCCAGCCCCACCAAAAATAGATTGATACGCACTAATGGCCGCACTGGCAGGAATCAAACCAGAATCCGGAAGTGAAGGAATGGAGCGGCTGATGTCATATTCCCACACAGCTGTTGTGTCGTTTAATGTCTTTGTCGAATTAGGGCCGCCCGCACAGGCTTGGAGGTCATAGGTCGTCATGCCGATCATCTCATATTGAGCGCGATGAGCTTCCCGCGCATCCCAATAGCCACAAGCTGTGAGAGTGACGGGCAAAAAGTAAGCAAGGCAACGGACAACCTTTGGGAGGGTCATTGTTTCTTCCATATGTGTAGAGTTACGAAATATGGGAGATGCTCTATCATGTTTTCCTTTCCATCGGGAAGATGGGTTTTCGTCTTCTTAGCAATGGGCTAGAGAGGGGAAAGATTCATTCCGTATTTGGAGCTTACTTTATGGCTGATATGTCCCACTCTGAAATCCTGCGCTTACAGGCGGCGTTACAACGTCTCTTGGGGTCTCCCAAGCTGACGGTGAATGTCCCCCCTCGTAAGGGTATGAGTGTGGAGATCGCTGTGGCAGGCGAGGTTGTAGGGACGGTATATCGTGATGAGGATGAGGGCGAAGTCTCTTATGCCGTCAACCTCACCGTGTTGGAGGAGGACCTCCCCGCTGCCTAAGGGGGAGGCACCGTCCTTATTTTATGGGCTTGTTTAGGTGAGTGGGGCGCAGCTTTCTTTCACCCACTCATGAAGCTCCCTCTCTAGGAGGGGCAATAATCTTTCCTGCACTGTGGCGTGATAACGGTCCAACCATTGCCGCTCATCTGGTGTGAGATGCGCCGTGTCGATGAGACGTTTATCAATGGGTGTGTGGGTGAGGGTTTCAAACTCCAAGAAGGGGCCTGATGGGCCGTTAAGTGTGCTTTCCTTCACTAAAAGGAGATTCTCAATCCGAATCCCATACGCACCGACCTCATAATAGCCGGGCTCGTTAGAGAGAATCATGCCCGGTACTAACCCGGTTGGCCTTAGTGCTACGGAGATAGATTGCGGCCCTTCATGGACGGAGAGATAACTCCCAATGCCGTGGCCTGTACCGTGGTCGAAATCCAGTCCCATATTCCATAAGGCAGAACGTGCTACACTATCGAGCCGATACCCCGATAGGCCGTGCGGGAAGCGTTGGCGGCTTAGCGCGATATGCCCGCGCAACACAGCAGTAAAGGCCTTTTTAAGGGCGGCTGGTGGCTCATCAGGGCCAATCCATAGAGTGCGGGTGATGTCGGTGGTGCCGAAGGGATATTGCGCCCCACTATCGACAAGATAGACGCAATTCTCTGTGAGGATACTATCGCGCCCTACTTCCGCTCGGTAATGGGGATAAGCCCCATTCGGCCCCGCTGCGGAGATTGTTTCGAAACTAGGGCCTTTATAATCAGGTGATAAAGCCCGGAATGATTCTAACTTCGCAGCAAGTGCCGTTTCACGCTGGCCAACACCGTGTTTTTCTACCCAATGGAGGAAACGGGCAAGGGCAATACTATCAAGCTGATGCGCCCGGCGATTACCGTCTTGCTCTGTCTTGGTTTTTATCGCTTTGGGCAATGTGCAGAGGTCTGGCCCATCAGCAATTTCAGCCCCTGCTGCCTCTAGCGTCATACGGAACCAGAGTGGGGTTGTTGCTGGGTCTAGGCGGACAAGTTTGCCGGAAAGATGTTGTAAAGCCGTTGGTAAAGAAGATGGGGCTTTTGGTAAAATGCCGTCATCTTCTACAGCATCATGAAAGCGGCTTTGTTCAGCAAAAATCTCAACCTGCCCACTCGCATAAAGGATACCATAAGCATGGGCTATGGGGGTCATGGCAATATCATGGCCCCGGATATTGAGTAACCAAGCGAGAGACGGGCAATCGGCTATAATCATGGCCTCTTGGCCTGCCTGGCGTAATTGTTGGGCAAGCTCTGCTCGTTTCTCGCGGCTTGTTTTGCCGGTAAACTCTAATGGATGATGGATGATAGGGGTTGTTGGGGGGACGGGTTGGTCAGTCCAAGCGGCATCAATGGGATTGCCCTCTAGGGCGATGAGCTGAATATGGGGAGAGGACCATGCTGCAAGCTCCCGCTGGCTGACTAATTTTGGGTCATAACCAATGCGTAAGCCCTGGGCATGTTCTTCTAACCATTGCCGGGGCGGGGTCTTGCTACTATGGCGCGTCTCCCAATGCTCGGGGAGGGTTTGGTCCTTCATCTGCACGGTATAGCGTCCATCCGAAAAGACACAGCCTTTATCGTTTAGTAAGATGGCCAGCCCTGCGCTACCGGTAAAACCCGTCAACCATGCGAGCCGCTCTGCATAGGGGGCAACATATTCCCCCAAATATTCATCCCCGCGCGTTATGATAAACCCTGCAATATCAAAATGCGGGAATTGTTGGCGCACGAGAGCGGGACGGTCTTTTAGTGGAAGAGACGACAAAGACATAGGGGCACCATGCAGATAGGAGAAAGGATTCGCTTAAAAAGGTTTGCGGAGGACGAGGGTGCTCCAAGCACCTTCTTTTAGATGATGTTCTAAAACCAGCCCTTGGCGTTGATGAGCGACAAGAACCATGCGCGCTTGCGTGGTGAGCAGCCCAGCAAGGATGGCCGTACCCCCTTTTTGTAAATGGTAGGCTAAATCCTTGGCCATACGGCATAGTGGGCGGGCGAGGATATTGGCAAAAACAAGGTCGTAAGGGGCTTTTTTGCGCACGCTCTCGGTTAGCCAGCCATTGCCGAAGCGGCACTCTAATAACGGCCCCAATTTATTTAACCGTGCATTAGAGGCCGCCACACGGACAGACCAAGGCTCAATATCCACCGCTAAAACGGGACGATGGAACAGCCGCGCAGCAGCCATTGCAAGAATCCCAGAGCCGCAGCCCATATCTAAAATATGTTGTGGTTTGCGGTACGCAATGCGTTCTAAAGCGCGCAGACATCCACGCGTAGAGCCATGCTCGCCAGAGCCAAAAGCAATCCCGGCATCTAAGGTGATATTCAGCCGGTTGCGTGCCGCCTTATCTTTTAAATGTGTTCCACGAATACAAAAACGCCGCCCGACATATTGAGGAGGAAAGGCCTCTTGTGTGCGGGCTAACCATCCTTCTGCCTCCGTTTCCCGCCGGAGGAGCGGGGCCTCAACACCTGTCATAGCACGGACAAGGGCGAGGCCATTTTCTAATTCATCTTCATTCTTGCCGCGTTCTTTAACGGCCTCTAACCGCCAATAGCGTTGCTCATCATCTTCCTCAAACATCCCGACTGTATCGCACACCCCGAGGAGAACTTGCTCAAAAAGTGGAACATGTGCTTCCTCCACCACAATGGAGAGGGTCTCCAACATACGCGCATGGCGTGTGCTAATATGGGATGGGGCGATGGGGCTTTGTTTTGCCTTCATGATACGACCTTTACAAAACCGGCCATGATGCGTTTTAGGCCGACATCTTCAAAATTAACGGAGAGTCGCTCCCCTTCAACACCAATGACCACGCCTTCACCATAGCGGCTATGCTGCACAGTCGCCCCAAGGGGAATGGTAGGACGGTTGGAGAGGGCCTCTGGTCTATAACGACTAGAGGAGGGAGACCTGCTCATGTTGGCCTGAGCTTGGCGTGCAAAAAAGGAACCGGGACGCGGATTATGGCGCGCAGGGCTATGCCGTTTAATATGCTTATCGGGTAGTTCTTCAATAAACCGGCTAGGGATGGAATCTTGCCAATTCGCATAAATACGCCGGCTTGCGGCATGGAGGATAATCGCCCGCTCCCGCGCACGGGTAAGCCCAACATAAGCAAGGCGGCGTTCTTCCTCCAAAGCGCGATTGCCCCCTTCATCCAATGAGCGTTGAGAGGGGAAAATCCCTTCCTCCCAACCGGGAAGGAACACGGTAGGAAACTCCAATCCCTTAGCGGCATGGAGTGTCATAAGGCTTACTTTGTCGCGTTCGTCTTGGAGGGTATCGCTCTCCATAACGAGAGCAATATGCTCTAAGAAGGCCTCCATCGTGGGGAACTCCCCAATGGCGCGGAGAAGCTCACCTATATTATCCAAGCGTCCAGCGGCTTCTACTGTTTTGGGGTCATCACGCCACATCGTGAGGTAGCCGCTCTCTTCTAAGATAGTCTCGGTTGCGACTACATGCCCCTCTTTGGCAACAATCTTCCGTGCTTTCTCCAAAGCCGCGAGTAGCTCGGCTAATGTAGCGGCAGATTTCCCTTTGATGAGCTTATGCTCAATTTGTTGTTGGAGGGTCTGTTGGAGAGAGCGTCCCGCTTCGCGCGCAGTAAGGCGCAGGCGGGAGAGTGCCACATTACCAAAGCCACGTTTGGGAAGATTAACGATGCGCTCAAAAGCGAGGTCGTCTAACGGGTAAAGAACGGCCCGCATATAGGCAATCGCATCGCGGATTTCAGCCCGCTCATAAAAGCGAAGGCCCCCGATGATTTGATACGGAATCCCCATGCGCATGAGGGCTTCCTCAAAAGGACGCGTCTGGAAGCCAGCGCGCATCAAAATAGCCATATCTCCATAAGCCTGCCCCTCTTGATGGAGGGTCTGAATACGCATCCCCACAATACGGGCTTCATCATCGGAATCAGGCGTGCTGATGACCTCTACTAACTCTCCCTCATCACTCTCTAAACCGGGGCGGAGGGTTTTGCCCAACCGGTCCTCATTATGGGCAATGATATGAGAGGCAGCACTAAGGATGCGCGGTGTAGAGCGGTAATTTTGCTCTAGCCGAATGATACGCGCACCGGGAAAATCGTTCTCAAACCGCAGAATATTAGCAATTTCTGCCCCGCGCCAAGAATAGATGGATTGGTCATCATCCCCCACGCAAGCGATGTTTGCAGGCTCGCCGTCAGGATGTTTGGCTAATAAACGTAGCCATAGATATTGGATGGCGTTTGTATCTTGATACTCATCCACCAAAATATAGCGGAAACGATGGTGATATTGAGCAAGAACATCGGGATGCTGACGGAAGATGGTCACCATATGGAGCATTAAATCGCCGAAATCGCAGGCATTAAGCTCTTTTAGTCGGGCTTGATACGCTGCATAAATCGCACGCGCTTGCCCATTAGCGAGGTCCGTATCATGTGCGGCGGTAATCTCCTCCGGGAGGAGGGCTTTATCCTTCCATAACTGGATTTGGTGCATCAGCTGGGCAGGGGGCCAGCGTTTGAGGTCCAGCTTCCAAGGTTCCATCACTTGCTTGAGCAAGCGTAGTTGGTCATCAGCATCAAGAATGGTAAAGCTGCGCTCTAGCCCAACGCGGGGGGCGTGCTGGCGGAGCATACGCGCACAAAGGGAGTGGAACGTCCCTAACCAAAGCCCTTCGACCGGTTTATCCAAAATCACGCTAATGCGCTCGCGCATTTCTTTCGCGGCTTTATTGGTAAAGGTCACGGCCAGAATCTGTTCCGGCCAAGCGCGCTGTTGGAGCAGAATATGAGCAAAGCGCGTTGTTAACACACGGGTTTTGCCCGTTCCCGCACCGGCGAGAATCAGCAAGGGGCCTTCTGTTGTCTCTACAGCAAGGCGTTGCTCTGCGTTTAGCCCAACGAGATAATCAGGCTCGGAGGGCGAAAGACGGGGGGAAAAAAGATCATCAACCACAATTATCTGATATAATGCGATCATCCTCTAATAGCTAGGACATAACCGCAGATTGTGAGTAAAGTAGCACCTTCTAAATCAGGACATAGGGCCCGTATGCGCGAGCGCATTCTGGCCTATGGGGCGGAAACACTTGCAGATTATGAGCTATTAGAGGTGCTTCTTTTTTATGCCATACCGAGGCGAGATACAAAGCCGCAGGCTAAAGCTTTGCTCGCCCGCTTTGGGACAATAGGCAAATTGCTACAAGTTGCGCCAGATTCTTTAAAAGATGCGGGAATGAGTGAGAAGGCGATTGCGCTCCTTCAACTGCCTATCATAGCAGCGCGCGCCCTTGTGGAGCATGATGGTGATGCACCTTTGCAATTAAGTAATAGTGATGCCTTGATGCGTTATGCCCAAGGGGCGTTGCAGCATGTTTCCACGCAAACGATTAGCTTATTATGTTTGGATAGTAATAATAGGCTTATTGTGGAAAAGGAGTTGCCTAAACAAAGACAGATAAACACAATGCACCGTCTCATTGCTTGTATTCTTCTGGAGTGTCATGCTACAGCGGTAATTATTATCTATTACCATCCTCAGGCCCCCGCTACGGCTTTAGCGGCAGATGCACGGGGGTTGAAGCAGGCCTTATCGGCTTTAGATATTACGGTGCATGAGGGTATGTTAATCGCGCCAGATTGGCATGTTAGTATGAGTGAGGCTGGGTTATTATAAAAAGTGTCTCATCCGACAAGTCTTAAACATATGGCCTCCCCACAGAGAGACGATATCTTTGCTGAGATTGCGTCTCTCATCTTCACAGCGGAAGATGCACAGCAGGGTTTAACCTCTTATCTCATCGCACATTATGAATCATTTGCTGATTTATTATGCACTCCAACAATAAACTGGGAAAAATTACCGCGAGAAACGGTAGCTCTGCCTGTTTTATGTGCGATAGTGAAGGAGCTAGCCCATCGTTATAGTCGGGCTTTATTGCCAGAGGGGGACCTGCTAAAACATCCAGAATTACTCTATGATTATTTGATGATTCATATGGCGCGGGAGCGTGTAGAGCAGTTCCGGCTTTTATTTCTTGATAAACACCATCGTCTTATTTTGGATGAAATACAAACGCGGGGCACAATTAATCACGCACCGGTTTACCCGCGTGAGGTCGCAAAACGCTGCATAGAGTTAAATGCCTTTGGTCTTATTATGGTGCATAACCACCCATCGGGCCAAGTTATGCCTTCTAAGAAGGATGTCATCATGACCCAATCGATGGAGAGGGCCTTGCAGGTTGTAGAGGTCTCTGTGGTAGATCATCTCATAGTAACGCGTAAGGCCTTAACGAGCTTCCGTCAGCTTGGCTTACTTTCTTGAGAGATGATCTACCATCTATGTCTTACTGAATTAGGCCGAAAGGATAGGCTTATAATGCTGTAAGACCATAGCACCAGGTAATCCACCGCGTGGGAAGATGCGGTTTACATGGCCCATCTTACGGCCCGGGCGGGCATCTTCTTTACCATAAAGATGGGGAGAGGCATTTTCCTCCGCTACAATCTCTGGCAGGAGGGCCATGTCTTCAGGGCCAATGAGATTATGCATATACACATCAGAATGACGCCGAGGCGGAGGGAGCGGTAACCCTGCAACCGCGCGTATATGCATCTCAAATTGATCCACCAGACAGGCATTCATCGTCCAATGGCCAGAATTATGAGGGCGAGGGGCAATCTCATTAACAAGGAGCTTGCCATTTTTATCTTCAAAAAGTTCTACCCCCATAATGCCGATTAAACCTAGTTTTTCAGCAAGCTGTGCAGCGAGTTTTTGCGCCTCCTCAGCTAAGGCAGGCATGATAGGGGCAGGGACGATGGAGACGCGTAAAATCCCATCGCGATGGTGATTTTCAGCTACATCAAAACACCGGACAGTCCCATCATGACCGCGTACGACCATGACGCTTATCTCTCGTGCGAAATCAATATGCTGCTCGGCAACGAGGGGGTAAGGGAGGGTATCAGCTTGGCGTAATAGAGCCTGAAACGTCTCCTCATCTGGAAGGCGGAATTGCCCTTTGCCGTCATATCCGAAGCGGGTTGTCTTTAAAATACATGGGAAGCCGAAGGAGGCTAGTGCTGCGAGGTCTTCAGGGCCTTTGATTTCACGCCATGGGGCGACAGGTAAACCATAAGAACCCAACATTGTTTTTTCAGCAATGCGGTCCTGACTGGTCTCCAAAATATGCCCTGAAGGATGAACAGGGCAAAAACGTGCTAAATGCTTTAAGCCGCTGGCACTGATATTTTCAAACTCAAAACTAATGACATCACAGCTCTGGGCGAAGTTCTCTAAGCATGAAGGGTCATCATAAGAGCCGATCGTTACTTTGGCAGATGTCTCCGCCGCTGGGCTGGGGGCCGTGTTGGAGAGGATATGGACCTTATAGCCAAGCCGCGCCGCGGCTATAGCGGACATGCGGCCGAGCTGCCCGCCCCCTACGATGCCAATCCATGCGCCAGGTTGTAAGGGCTGCTGTGCCATTAAACGGGGACCTCCGCGACTGAAGCTGTTTGAGCCTCTCTATAAGCAATAAGACGTTTGGCCAACTCTGCATCAGAGAGGGCCAGAACAGACGCCGCTAGTAAAGCCGCATTAACAGCCCCTGCACGACCAATCGCTAAAGTTCCAACAGGGATACCAGCAGGCATTTGGACGATGGAGAGCAAGCTATCTTGCCCTTTTAGGCTTCGACTTTCGACCGGTACACCAAAGACAGGTAGGCTTGTCCAAGCGGCACACATACCCGGGAGATGAGCCGCACCACCTGCCCCGGCGATAATCACCTTCAGCCCCTTATCATGGGCCGATTTCGCGTATGAAGCGAGGCGGTCCGGGGTCCGATGGGCGGAGACGATACGCGCCTCGTAAGGGATGGCGAGCTTCTCTAGCAGCTCGCACCCATGGCGCATTGTCTCCCAATCGGACTGACTACCCATAATCACACCCACTAAGGGGGCTGCGCTATCCGTCATGCCTTAAAGACCGTCATGTGATTCATCAGGGATCGCGAAAAGACGGTTCGGGTCGTCTTCATGAAGTGTATCCTGCAATGCCGTCCCTTCACGGACGAGGCGGTCATTAGCTGCTTGTACGGCTGCGTTGAGGTCAGTTTGTGTGCAAAGACCAAGAATGACAGGGTCACGCGGTTTGATATTGGGGCTGTTCCAATGTTCGCGGTTACGAATCTTTGCGATTGTATCCTTCGTTGTCCCCAATAGCCGGACGATTTGTGTATCGTTAAGCTGGGGGAATTGGCGCAGAATGAAGGCAATCGCATCGGGCCGGTCATGCCGCTTTGCCACAGGGGTGTACCGAGCACCTTTTGCACGGCGTGCCACAGGGTTGGGCGCGGCCTTCAATTTTAGACGTGCAGAGGCGTTGCCCTCGCAGCGTTTAATCTCAGCCTCGGTCAGTTGATTATTTTTGATGGGGTCGTACCCGTTGATGCTCCCGCCCACTTCACCATCTGCAATGGCCTGAATCTCTAACGGGTGCATCCCGCAAAAGACAGCAATTTGCTCAAAAGTGAGGGCGGTTTTCTCAATAAGCCACACAGCGGTAGCTTTGGGCATTAACGGTAGGGTCATGTTAACGCGGTCCTTTTGCAGAATGGTAGAAGGTCCGGCATTTGGCAAGCCCGGGCCACTCTGAAAAAGAATCACCCGCCACCCAAAAAGAGGCGGTGCCTGCATAATGCACGACAGTGGCGCTACCATGCGTTAGGACGGGGGGAACGTCAAGCAGAGAAATTAAGAGAGGAGAGTGCTGGGCCTTTATAATATGAAAAACCCTCTATTTCCGTGGGAAAGAGAGGGTCTCACATCATATCATCTTATAAAGATGACCGTTTTACTTCTTGATATTACCGATACCAGAGAAACGCTTGTTGAACTTAGCAACCTGCCCCCCTGTATCGAGAATACGCTGTACGCCTGTCCAAGCGGGATGGGTCTTGGGGTCGATATCAAGGCGTAGCGTAGCACCAGGCTCGCCATAGCAGGAGCGGGTTTTATATTCGCTGCCATCAGCCATCACGACTGTGATTTCATGATAGTCGGGGTGGATGCCGGATTTCATAATATTTCCTGAACCTAAAAGAAAGAAACTCCGATGCCGACCGGAGCAGACGCAGCCCTCTTACAGGATTTTTTCTATAAAATAAAGCGCGTTTCCTTTCTTTTTATGGGGTTCTTATGAGGAAGGCCGCTTGTGGTTTTGGCGAACATATACAATATGTCTCCCCATTGTTTTACGCCTTTATGGGCATAGGCTTGTTGGGGCGTTTCACTTTAAGGATTAGGTTGGGTTTATGAGTCGGATTAAGACGCCCGGTTGGGTTGCTGATTTCCAGAAGTTCATCATGCGTGGCAATGTTATGGATCTTGCCATTGGTGTTGTCGTTGGTGCAGCTTTTACGGGAATTGTAAATAGTGCCGTCAAGGATATCCTGACCCCTATTTTGGGGTGTCTAACAGGTGGTGTGGATTTCTCCAATATTTTTATCACCATAAAAGGACCTGTGAAGGATACTTTGGCAGAGGCGCAAAAAGCCGGATCTGTGACCATTAATGTTGGTTTGTTCCTTAATGCAGTGATTCAATTCTTAATCATTGCCTTCTTTGTCTTTTGGGCCATGAGATTGATTAGTAAATTGCATCGTAAAGAGGACGCTAAACCAGTTGCTCCGCCAGCACCTAGCCAAGAGGAAATCCTGCTGACGGAAATCCGTGACATTTTAGCTGGGCGTTCTTCCGACAAATGAGCCGTTTTCTTCCCTCCCTTATGCTTAAGCGTGGGGTAATGCTAAGCGTTGCCCTTTTTGCAAGTAGCCTTATTGGGGTTGGTCATGCTGATGATGCACCCTTTGGGGTGCCCATCTCTCCCAACGCGCATCTTTATTCCTATTTTGTGATTAATGGGATGGCGCGTGGTGCCTTTATGCTTGGCAAGTTACGGCAAAAAGATATGTCAACGCTCATTCAAATAGATGAGGCCACACGCAAGGCGGTTCTTCATAATATGAATGCTCAAACAATCCGCTCAGACTTTCAGGCAGATCAAGTTCTTGCGCGTTATTTGGAGCTTATCCCACGGTAAGTTGTTTGGATGAGAGCCTATTAAAAAAGGGAGGCCTTGTGAGCCTCCCTTTTTATATGTCGCGCTAGTTTTTACTTAGCTCGTTTTGCGTAAGCGTTTTTGCCCCATTAACAGCAAGAGTGGGGCTGCGATAAAGATAGAGGATGATGTCCCTACCACAATGCCAAAGAGCATCACTGTAGCAAAGCCTGTAAGTGTACTCCCCCCAAAGAGGGCGAGGGGCAGTGCGGCGAGGAAGACCGTCATAGAGGTACCCAAAGTGCGATTGAGAGTCTCATTGATGGAGAGGTCTAACAAATCCCGTAAAGGCATGGTGCGGTACTTACGCAGATTTTCCCGTACGCGGTCATACACAACCACTTTATCATTCGTAGAATAGCCGAGGATGGTCAAAAGAGCGGCGACCATCACAAGGTCAAACTCAAAACGTGAGATGACGAGAAAGCCAATCGTTTTGGTAAGGTCCAAAATCAAGGTAATGACCGCACTAAGGGCGAACTCACGCTCAAAGCGGAACCAGATATAGATAAGAATCATACCCAAACTAAAAAGCAGGGCTAAAACACCATCACGAAATAATTCAGAGGAGACAGAGCCACCAACAGCATCAGCACGTTGAATCTGCACACCGGGGATAGCCTGCACAATTACTGAGCGGACATGATCGACCAGCTTTTGGGTGACATGCTCATCTTCTCCACCGCGTGGGAGATTGATAGCAATGCGGATATCCTGCGGGGACCCGAAGGTCTGTACGGAGGCCGCATCAACCTGCCCAGCTTTGAGGATAGCCCGCATATGGGCAGGGTCCTCTGCGGTGGGGGAGTGTGTCTCTACAATGACACCGCCGCGGAAGTCCAAGCCGAGATTCAATCCCGGTTCAAAGAACAACACAAGGGAGGCGATAGAGAGCAATGCAGAGATGATTAAGCCCGCATGACGGCCACGCATAAAGTGGATCTGACGGTCATCACGCACGAAACGAAGAAGAGGACGAGAAAACATGATGATTAGACCGGCAATTCTTGTGGACGTTTATGCGCATACCACCGAATGATAAGCATGCGCGAGACAATAAGGGTTGTGAACAGCGTTGTGGCAATACCGATGGTGATGGTGAGTGCGAAGTTACGCACCGCCCCTGTCCCAAAGACAAAGAGCATCACATGGGCAAGAAACGCGGTGGCGTTACTATCGATGATGGTCCCTGTCGCGCGTTGGAAGCCAACCTGCAATGCTTGGAGTGGCTTACGCCCAAGGCGTACTTCCTCTCGGATACGCTCGTTAATGAGGATGTTCGCATCCACAGCCATACCAAGTGTGAGGAGAATACCGGCCATACCCGGTAGGGTCAGTGTTGCTTCAAAGAGTGACAGCACAGCCAAGATAAGCACCAAGTTGGCAAACAGAGCTATATCAGCATAGAAGCCAAACCGGGCGTAAAAGAGGAGCATAAATAACACAACGAGGATGAAGCCAGCGGCGAGGCTGATAATCCCAGCATGGATGGAGGCTGCCCCGAGGCTTGGGCCGATGCTGCGTTGCTCCACCACGGTAAGCGGTGCAGGGAGAGCCCCAGCGCGGAGCAATAACGCCAAGTCTGAAGCAGAACGTGCGGAGAAGCTCCCTGTAATGATGCCTTGCCCTGCTGTGATGGGGCCATTAATGACGGGGCTGGTTAGGATACGGCCATCAAGCACAATGGCGAATGGCTTGCCAACATTGGCCGTGGTGATGCGGGCGAAATCCTCCGCACCTTTATTATCGAACTTTAAAGCAACAACCCATTGATTCTCGCTCATAGTTGCAGCAGCGTCAGCAAGGTTGGCCCCGTCAACGTCAATCTTATCTTCTACAGCAAGTTGCCCATGCCCATCTGCGAGCGGAAGTAAGGTGGTACCAGGCCCTGCATGGGTTAGGTCAGGGGAGAGGAGATGGAAGGTCATCCGCGCTGTTGTGCCGAGCAGAGCTTTAATACGTTGTGGATCGCTAATCCCCGGCAGCTCTAGGACGATGCGGTCTTCTCCCTCGCGCGCGATGCTAGGGTCAATAGCCCCGGTGCTATCAATACGGCGGCGGACAATCTCGATAGAGCGTGTTACGGCTTCCCGCGCACGGCTGCGGATGGAGTCTTTTGTCAGACTAATAACAAAAGACCCTCCTTTTTCCTCAAGAGTAAACTCTCCCGGTGTAGCGGCGATAAGCCCTTCTAAGGCTTGGCGGTCAGCATCACGCTCCATAAGGGCGCGTGGGGTGATGATGAGGCCGCTATGGGTATCATCACGCCGAATCTCACGATAGCCTAGATGAGCGTCTAATAGGCTTTGGCGGACTTGGCCCTCTAAAGACTGTAAACGGTCACGTTGAAGAGTCTGCGTATCAAGCTGCAATAGCAAGTAGGAACCGCCTCGTAAGTCGAGACCAAGATGCACTTGATGCCAAGGCAATGAGGGCCAAGGGGACTTTATAAAGTTAGGTAGGCAAAGCAGGGCAGCAATAAGGCAGACACCCGCCACGCCCAACATCCTGAGGCGGCTATAATACAACATAGGGGGTTCAAGAACCTCAAAAACGTTAATAATGGAGAGGCCAGAGGCCTACTGCACAGATGGTGCAAACCATGCCCTTTTAACGATTTTAATGCAACCATTATACATAGCCATGCTGTGCATGCAGCGGATGGCTTGTAAAATACGGCCTTATAGATATGGTGAACCCTATGATGGAAAAGCGGGTCCTTAATGTCGCAGTGGTGGGGGCTGGGTATTTTGGCCGCTTTCATGCTCTGCATTCAGCAAAACATGCACGAGAAGCTCTTATAGGGCTGTACGACTCTGATAATCTGCGGGCACAGGAGGTTGCGCGGGAGGTCGGGACGACTGTTTTTGAGGATTATGAAACAGTTTTACAGCAATGTGATGCGGTTATTATTGCCGCACCAGCGGAGGCGCATTACAGCCTAGCCCGTCAGGCTCTTGAAGCAGGATGTCATGTTCTTGTTGAGAAGCCCCTTGCCTCTACGCGGCAGGATGGAGAGGCTCTTGTCCGTTGTGCGGACGATAAAGGGTTAGTCCTGCAAGTAGGGCACCTTTTACGCTATTCAGCGGAATATGAGGCCATTAACACGCGCATTAAACATCCTCTTTATATAGAGGCAACACGCATTGCCCCATATAAATTGCGCGGGACGGATGTTTCCGTTGTGTTGGACCTTATGATTCATGATCTCGACCTCATCTTAGCGTTGGTTGAGAGTCCAATCCTGCATATTGATGCGATGGGAGCTGCTGTCTCTAGCACGCATGAGGATATTGCCAATGCGCGGGTACAATTTGCCAATGGTTGTGTAGCGTCTATCACAGCAAGCCGCATCTCGTTTAAAACAGAGCGGAAGATGCGTTTATTTAGCCAAGAAGGCTACCTCTCAGCCGATTTTACAAGCCGCACATTATCCTTTATTAACCGAAAAGAAGGTCTGATAATGCCGGGGAGCGGTGGCTTCCGGCGTCAGAGCGTGCAGTGGCGTGATCATGATAATTTGGCGGCCGAGCATGATGCGTTTGTTGCGTCTTGCTTAGATGGTAAGCCCGTTATTGTGGATGGAGACGCTGGCTTGCGTGCTTTGGATGCTGCTTTACGCGTTGGGGAGGACATGCAACGCGCACGGCAGTTATTACAGAGTTCAGGCCTTTTATCTCATTAAATCTCTCCTTTGGAGAGGAAGGATTTTCTAGAATGAATGCGGTTGATTACTCTTACGCACATGTTGGTGGGTTAAATCCGTTTGTTAGCCTGCTCATTTTTGCCGTATTAATGCTCGCTTTGTTCGGGTTGTATTTTCTGCCGAGCGTGATTGCCCTCATCAGACGGCACCCGCAGAGATGGATACTCGTTGGACTAAACGTCTTATCAGGCTGGACGGGGCTGGGATGGATTGGCCTCTTGCTGTGGTCTTTGTGGCCGCGTGAGGAGCTTTTGGCAGTAAATCGGCGTTTAGCGTCATCTGGGCAGGATTGGGGCCCGTATCAAAACCGGGAACAATCTTTCGGCGGGCCGAGCCCAGCTGATGAGTTGGCCAAACTCGCCCAGCTCAAAGAACGCGGTGTTTTGAGCGAGGCTGAGTTCGAGCAAGCCAAAGGGCGGCTCCTGCATAAATAAAAGTGTAAGGGCTGGGTTGTTAGGATTCCAAACTCTCACGTTTGGCTTCTAACTCCAGCCATTGCTCCTCCGCTTCGCTGAGTTTTTTCTCAGTTTCAGCTAATATAGCCGTGATCTTCTCAAATCGTGCGGGGTCACGGCTATAAAGCTCTGGGTCAGCGAGGGCTTTGCGGCAGAGCATAGCGTCTTTCTCTAACGCCTCGATTGTGAGGGGGAGTTGGTCTAGCTCACGCTGCTCTTTATAGCTGAGTTTGTGCGTTGTCTTGTTGCTACGCGTAGGGGGAGCCTCTGCCTTCTCTTGCGATGAGGAAGTGGGAGCCGTTTTTTCCTGCCGCTCTTGTGGTGGGGTACCCTTGCGTTGGGCGAGCATATCGGAATAGCCACCAGCATATTCTATCCAACGGCCATCACCTTCCGCTACTAAGGTGGATGTCGCGAGACGGTCCAAAAAGTCACGGTCATGGCTTACGAGCAAGACAGTGCCCGTATAATCCCCGAGCATATCTTGGAGAAGGTCCAATGTTTCTAAGTCAAGGTCATTTGTTGGTTCATCAAGAACAAGCAAGTTAGACGGACGTGCAAGGGCCGCAGCAAGGGCAAGGCGGCCTCGCTCTCCCCCGGATAAATGGCTGACAGGTGTGCGTGCTTGCTCTGGGCGAAAGAGAAAGTCCTTCATATAACCGATGACGTGACGCTTCTCCGTACCAACCTGCACCATGTCGCCATGCCCATCGGTGAGGAAATGAGCCACCGTTTGGTCGCCTTCTAAAGCACTACGTTGTTGGTCCAGTGTGACCATCTGGATGGAGGGGCTACGGCGTATCTCGCCCTTTTGGGGCTCTAATGCGCCAATAAGAAGTTTAAGAAGGGTTGTTTTACCCGCACCATTGGCCCCGCAAACCCCTAGCCGGTCTCCTTTGCTTACTGTTAAAGTTAGGGAGTCTATGAGGGTTCGTTCCGGGTAGGACCAGCCAATATCTTCCGCAGCGATGACGATTTTACTCGTATTTTCTGCCTCATTGACTGCTAATTTGAGCGTTCCACGCTGACGGGAGGCGATATCGCGCCGCTCAGCTCGTAAGTCCGCAAGCTCTGCAACGCGCCGAACATTGCGTTTACGCCGCGCGGTGACGCCATAGCGCATCCAATCTTCTTCCCGTGCGATTTGACGGTCCAATTTATGAGCGGCGCGCTCAGCAAGTTCGATTTGCTCATCTCGCCATGATTCAAAATGGGAAAAATTAGCCTCTAAGCGTTGGGTTTTGCCTTGCTCCAACCATAAGACGGCACGGCATAATGTTTCTAAAAAGCGGCGGTCATGGCTGATGATAACCATTCCCGCTTGAGAGGCGAGGAGTTCTCGTTCTAACCAAGCAATGCAAGGGAGGTCTAAATGGTTAGTTGGCTCATCAAGGAGGAGAAGGTCAGGCTCGGAGGCCAAGGCGCGGGCGAGAGCACTACGCCGCGCTTCCCCGCCAGAGAGGGCAGAGCAACGCTCGCTACCATCCATTCCTAGTTCGCTGAGCATAGCGCGCGCTTTGTAATGAGCGGTTTCGTCTAAGCCAGAAGTGACGTAGTCAAAAACAGTCTGCCAAGCGGAGAGGTCAGGCTCTTGGGGGAGGTAATACACCTTCAACCCCGGTTGGAGAAAATGTTCCCCGCTATCTTGCTCCAGCTCCCCTGCGGCAATGCGGAGTAAAGTGGATTTACCAGAGCCATTACGCCCGACAAGGCATAGCCGCTCCCCCGGTTGGACGGAAAGCTCCGCACCATCCAGTAAAGGACGACCGCCGAGCGTGTAGCTGATATTTTGGAGATTCAAGATTGGTGCAGACATAGCTTTGATGTGCGCAAAAGAATGAAGATTTGCAACCTAAAACCGCCAAAAGGCAGAGAGAAAGATTTTCCCGATACAAAACTTATGCTTTGTTTGTTGTTCTTTTAAAGCCTTCCCTTGTATATGTCGCAGCATGAAGGCAGATAAGAAGATGCTAAAAGGCTGGGTACGGCAGCAAAATCGCGCTAATCGCTCGGCCACAATGAGTCTTGCCCTAATAGGGATGCTCAATGTTGTGACCGGTATGGTCTTAATGTGGAGCCTAGCGTCCATGCTCGCTACATGGCTTGCGGGCGGCCAACATGCCACACCGCATTCTATGGTGGTGCTTTTTATCATTGCCTCTCTCGTGCGTGTCTTTTTGGGGTATCTGCAAGAGACGCTTGCCCTTCATGCGGGGGAGACGGCCCGCAAACGTTTGCGGCGCAGCATAGTAGAGCGTTTTTTTGCACAAGGGCCATCTTTATTACGCCATCAGCATAGTGCAGCTCTTGCAGCGATGGTGACGGACCGCGTGGAAGCGTTGGAGGGCTATTTCGCCCGTTGGTTGCCAGCGTCCGCTTTGTGGGTTGTAGCGCAATGGTCTGTTGTTGTGGTGGTGTTTTGGCAGAACCATCATGCTGGCTATATCTTAGGCGCATGTTGCTTATTCTTACCCGTTTTCCAAGCTGTTTTTGGGATAGCCACGGCTATAGCTTCACGGCGGCAGATTTTAGCCCTTAATCGCTTACAAGTCCGCTTTTTAGACCGTATCCGTGGGATTGCCACCATCGTTCTCTCTGGCAATGCGGTAAAGGATTCAGAAGAACTTGGCCACGCAGCAGATGAGCTACGCCAAAGAACTATGAAAGTGCTGCGTGTTGCCTTCCTAACGTCTGCCTCAACGGACCTTGCCATGATTGTGGCTTTGATAGGGATTGTGATTGACCAACATCATAGGCTGCAACAGGGGTCTTTTTCATCAATAGAGAGCATTATTTTTGCCGTTTTGATGGTACCGGAAGCTTTCGCACCATTCCGTGCTTTATCCGCAGCTTATCAAGACCGGGCACAAATTACCCATAGCGGGGAGGCTTTGCAAAAACTTCCCGCTTTACAAGCATCAATCACGCCGGAGAGAACAAACTCTGCCGCGTCAGAGCGTACAAAGGCGGGAATCGCGTTGGATGTGCGGGACGTGTCTTATCGATGGGTGGAAGACCGCCCACTTGCGTTGGACCATGTGAGTTTTCACTTAGAGTCGGGTCAGATTGCGCTTTTAACGGGGCCTTCTGGAGCGGGGAAGTCAACCCTCATAGAGGCGTTGCTTGGCTTTATTCGTCCGCTAGAAGGGCAGATTAGCCTTGGCGGTGTTGATATTCAGACCCTCCATCCTGCTGATGTAACACGTCAGATAAGTTGGATAGGGCAGAAACCCGTTCTTTTTGCAGGCTCATTGAAAGAGAATATCATGTTTGCCGCCCCTCATGCCTCGGAGGCGCAATTCCAAGCTGCGTTAGAGGCATCGGCGATTACGCATTACCTCCCCCTCTTGCCGGAAGGGGTGGAGACGCGCTTAGGAGAAGGGGGCTTCGGCCTCTCTGGTGGGCAGGCACAGCGCATTGCGATTGCGCGCGCTTTTCTGAAAGATGCGCCGCTCCTGATTATGGATGAGCCTACAGCGCATCTCGACCCCGAGACCGAGGGTGATATTCTTACGGCTTTAAAGCCGCTATTGCAGGGTCGTACGGCAGTTATCTCCACCCATTCCCAGCAATTTCAAGGGATTGGTGAGAGGTACCATCTTCTAATGGAGCAGGGCCGGCTTACAGTGCAGGAGGGCCAGTCATGAAGCGGTTTTACCCTTTAATCAAAGTTTGGCAGGCCCGTTGGCTGCGCTTATTCATTGGGCTGATTTTGGCTGAACTCTCCATCTGCGCTGCATTTTTATTAATGGGGCAGACAGGGTCTCGCTTGGGGTTAATCGCTACAGCGGGGGCGTTCGTCACATTTGGGCTGTTGCGCTGGGCAGGTTCGGCACGTCTCATCCTACGTTATGGAGAGCGGCTAGCGACGCATGATGCCACATTCCGCGTCTTGGCGGATATTCGTCTTTGGTTTTATCGGCGTCTAGCGCGGGGTGCGGCGGCAGGGTTGGGGTTTCGCCGTACTGGGGATTTACTCACCCGTCTCGTCTCCGATGTGCAAAGCCTCGATAGTCTTTACCTGCGGATTATTATCCCCTTAGCAACGGCGTTATTAAGCCTGCCGATTGTTATCTTTATCTGCCTGAAAGGCAGTATGCTGCTAGCATTCAGCATTGCTATCATTTTTTGCCTGACAGCCTTTATCTTACCAGCCTTTATGGCACGTATGTCATATCGTTGGGGGCCTGTCTTGCAGCAGGCTCAATCAGAGATGAATAATCAAGCTCTTGAGCTGGTAAGCGGTATGAAGGAGCTTCGTATTTTTGGGCAAGAGGATGCCGCAAAGGCACGTCTTTTTGCTGCAGAGGAGGCCTTTTACCAAGCCCAACGCCAACAAAGCCGTGCTATGGCGCGGACTCATACGTTGGCTCTATTCCTTACACGCTTAGGAGTGATTTGCGCTCTAGGGGGCTGTGCAGGGTTGTTCTTCTCTAAAGAGCAAGCAGTGATAGGCATCACCGTACTCTTTGTTGTGATGACAGCTCTTGATAATATTGTGGACCTCCCGCGCGCTGGTCTTATTGCTGGGCAAGTATGCCATGCAGCAGAGCGCATTATAGAAGCGACAAAAATGCCCGCGTCTCAGCCGCCAGAAGGGAGTCGTCCTGCTCCCAAAGGGTATGACATTACAGCGCAGGCTCTTTCCTTCGGGTGGTCGGAAGGCCGTAGCACGCTCAAGAACATTAACTTCATCCTTCGCGAAGGGGAGCGAGTAGCTCTTATTGGTCCTTCCGGGGCCGGGAAGTCCAGCCTTGCTGCTTTGCTCTTAAAGGTTGTTTCGCCTCAAGAGGGGTGTCTTACCCTTGGTGGGGCTGACATTGCAGACATTAAAACCGAGATTGTGCGAGAGCGCATTGCATGGCTATCACAAGCGAGCCATTTATTTGATGATACAATCCGGGCTAATCTTCTCCTAGGGCGTGAAGCTCCATCAGATGAAGTGATATGGGCGGCGTTAGAGCAAGCGCAGATAGCTGATTTTGTACGCTCTTTACCTGATGGGTTGGAGAGTTGGGTTGGTGAAAATGGCTCCCAATTATCAGGCGGGCAGGGGCGGCGTATTGCTTTGGCACGGGTGTTGCTCTCTAACGCTCCCATCTTAATTCTTGATGAACCCTGCACGGGGCTGGATATTGACACAGAGCGGGCCTTTCTCAAGACGTTGAACCAGCTAGACCGCTCCCGCACTATTCTGCTAATCACACACCGTTTGACAGGTATAGAGCAGCTCGATCGCTTATGGACCCTTCAGGATGGTCTATTGACATCCCATATCCCATAAGGAACAGACTGTTACCCTGTAATTGGGGAGGAAACTCCCACTGAATGAGAAGGACGCTCCCATGAGGAAGATTTCTGCTTTTATACGTCAGTTGGCTCCTATGGGGACGGCCTCGCTCTTGGCCGTTACTGTGCTAGCTGGCTGCGTGTCTCATCCCCCGCGGAATGACTATGTCGTCTTTTTTGACACAGAATCCGTCAAGCCGAGTGCAACGGGTGTAGCTATTATCGCGAATGCGGTGAAAGATGCTCGCAAACGGCACATCTCTCAATTTACCGTTTCTGGCTCTGCTGGGAAAATGGGTGATGATGATGTGTTGAAGAAGCTCGCTGAGGCGCGTGCTGATAAGGTTATCGCCCTTTTACAGGCTGATGGCGTTAACCCAACAGACATCTATAAAGTACCTTTTACACCGTCCAGCCTTGAGGATTCTCGTGTGGCTTTTCGGCGTGTGACGATTCACCTTGGTAAGAATTGATTTCTACTAAGGCTCAAAATGTAGTGGGAGGGGAGGCTTCAGGGTTTGGAAACCCGATTGATAGCTTCCCCCGTTATATTGGCGAGACGCCGGAGACCGTACTGCACCGGGTTTTTGGTTTTGCCTCCTTCCGAGGATTGCAAGAGGAGGCCGTTCGCACGGTTATGAATGATGAGGATGCTTTAGTCCTCATGCCGACTGGGGGTGGTAAAAGCCTGTGTTATCAAGTCCCTGCTTTGTGCCGAGAGGGGGTAGGGCTGATTATCTCCCCGCTCATCGCGTTGATGGAGGATCAAGTTGCAGGTTTGCGGCAGCTTGGCGTGCGGGCAGCGGCTCTCCATTCTGAGATGGAGTATCAAGACCAACTTACAGTCCAAGAAGATTTAACGTGTGACCAGTTGGACCTCCTTTATATCTCCCCAGAGCGTCTTTTAACCCCGTATAGTTTGAACCTCCTCAAACGCTGCCGTTTATCTCTCATTGCGATTGACGAGGCGCATTGCGTTTCAGCATGGGGGCATGATTTCCGCCCAGAATATCGTGAGCTTGCCCATCTTAAACAGCGTTTTCCCCATGTCCCTCGCATTGCTTTGACAGCAACAGCGGACCCACGGACACGCCGCGATATTTTAACGGCTTTAGATATGCCCGATGCGCATATTTTTATGGGGAGTTTTCATAGGGAGAATCTGTTCCTTCAAGCGCAACCCAAAATCGCTGAGATGCAGCAGGTATTAACCGCTTTGAGCCGCTATATGGGGCAGGGGGCGGCTATTATTTATTGCGGTAGTCGTAAGAAAACAGAGCTTATGGCGCGGCAACTCCGAGAGAAAGGCTATACGGCTTTTGCCTTTCATGCAGGCATGTCCCCTGCGGATAAACGGGCTGTGTTATTGCGTTTTCGCTCTGGCGAGCCGATGGTAATCGCGGCGACTATTGCTTTTGGTATGGGGATTGACCGACCCGATGTGCGCACCGTTATCCATTTAGAGATGCCAACTTCCCCAGAGGGCTATTACCAACAGATTGGTCGTGCTGGGCGAGATGGGGAAGCCTCCCATACGTTATTGCTTTATAGTGGTGAAGGGGTGGCACGGGCGCGTTATTGGCTAGATGAATCACAAGCCCCTGAGAGTGAGAAAAAGGCTATGCAAGGGCGGTTGGAGAGCATGATCTCCTTAACCGAAACCACTGGATGCCGCACACAGGCTGTCTTAGCCTGTTTTGGTGAAAGCCTAAATGAGCCTTGTGGGCATTGTGATAATTGCCTCAACCCTCCCTCTACCTTTGATGCGACAGAGGCCGCGCAAAAAGTGCTCTCTACAATTTATCGGACCGGGGAGCGATTTGGCATTGTCCAGCTCATCGCTGTTTTGAAAGGCAAGATGACTGAGGCGGTAGAGCGTCATGCCCTCCAACATCTTTCTGTCTTTGGCATTGGGAAGGATAAAAGCGATATATGGTGGCGCATGGTCATACGCCAGCTTATCGCCCGTGGTGCTATTGGCATGGTGGGAGAACATGGTGGCTTTGGGTTACGGCGCGATGCGGCCCGTCCGATTTTACGCGGGGATGTTGCTGTGCAGTTGCGGGAAGATAACTCTTTGCATGCCCTTAAAAACGTCACATCAAGACCGAACCTAGCAGAGGAACTCTCTGAAGAAGAACACCGTTTATTCCTCGCGTTAAAAATGTGGCGGCGTGAAGAGGCTTACCAGCAAGAGATTCCGCCCTACCTTATTTTCCGCGATATTACCCTGCGTGAAATTATCCGCGCTCACCCAATGGATAAGCCCGCCCTAGGAGAGGTGAAGGGGGTTGGCCAAAGTAAGGTTGATCGCTACGGCGATGCTGTTTTGGCTATTTTGAACGCATAATAAGGCAAGTGCGAGCAGCCATTACGGGCCGACATTTCTCTCCTCAACAATCGGTTGCATTGTAAAGGAGGCAGTTACATCCCCTACATTTTGGAAGTGAAATGTAAAAGAGAGCGCATTCCCCGGTTGATAAGGGACTTTCAGCCCGTGGCAAATAAGATGATACTCACTGGTGGGAAAAACAAGCGTACTCTCACGCGGGATGGCCATATGTTGGAACATATCATCCATATCGTTAGGTGATTGAATGGCAACTTGGCTATTCCGGTTAGAGGTTACGCTATTGCAGCTAGGGGAAGAAATACCGCGCAATAATAAATCGGTTGTGCTGTGATTGGTAAGAGTGAAGGTCCCAAAAGCAAAAGGGGCCTCTTTATAGCGTGTATGTAAAGCCGTATCGCTAACGGTAATGTCCTTAACACTCGGTGCTGTAGGTGTATTAGCGGCCATTGCTATGCTGCTCTGAAACGCTAAAAGTAACGCAGCTGCTGAAAAGGCACTATATTGCATAATTATATCCTCTCTCATTCTCGCGGAATGACGTTACGAAACGCCTCAAGAGCGCAAGAAAAAGACCCTTTCATATTCCTCAATGCGCTTATTTCCGATAGACTGCGTGGCATGTTGGGTCAAGCAATCAAGCGTGGCCTTACCGTTATTGTTTGTGGAATATGCCATGCATTGCCCTTTTTGTGGACATCAAGAAACACAGGTGAAGGATAGTCGCTCCACAGAGGATGGCGCGGCTATTCGGCGGCGGCGTGTTTGCTGTGCATGTGCCCAACGCTTTACAACGATTGAGCGTGTGCAACTGCGCGAGCTTACCGTCATTAAGGCTGATGGCCGCCGCATCCCGTTTGATCGCGATAAGCTTGCGCGCTCTATTCGTATTGCGTTGCGCAAACGCCCTGTCGATGATGTTCAACAAGAGCATTTGCTTAATAAGTTAGTGCGGCAGCTAGAGGCTTCTGGCGAGCAAGATATACCATCGCGGCGCATTGGCGAGTTAGCAATGGAAGCTCTCCGTAGCCTTGATGGCGTGGCTTATGTCCGCTTTGCAAGCGTGTATAAAGATTTTCGGGAGATTGAGGCGTTCTCGAAGATTCTTACTGATATGAATATGCCTTCTAATCCCTCGCAGGAAACCTCATGACTAACGCGCCTTCCGCTCCTTCTCGTAAACGCAGCCGCACGATTGCCCGCATGGCGGCAACGCAAGCTCTGTATCAATGTGAACAAACTGGCACGAATGCGGAATCTGTCCTCGCAGAGTTCTCACGCCATCGCCGGAATAACTCTGCCGGTAGTTTTGAGGATGGTTATATTCCTGATGCCGACCTTACTTTGTTAGATGAGATTGTTCTCCAAGCTGTAGCAAAGCAAGACGCTATCGATGCAGCTTTGGTGCAATTATTACCCGAGAGCTGGCCTATGGGACGGCTGGACCCGGTGCTTCGTGCCCTTTTACGCGCTGCTCTCGGTGAATTGATGGCCGATTTGCCCGTTCAAATTGCTATTAATGAATATCTTGATGTTGCTCATGGCTTCTTTAACGGGGATGAGCCGAAGATGGTCAATGGCATTTTGGATAAGTTCGCGCGTCAGAAAGCTGAAGGCAACAGCGCGACACAAAGGTAAAATCTATGGGTGAGTTTGATTTCATAGCACGGCATTTCCGTCCCTTAGCGGGAGCTGGTGCTATGGAGCTGCGTAATGATGGTGCCGTGATGGACCTTCCCGCGGGGGAGGAGCTTGTTCTCTCTAGCGATACGATGGTCGAAGGACTGCATTTCCTCCCTGATGACCCTGCTAAAACCATCGCGCAGAAGCTCTTACGCTGCAATCTTTCCGACCTCGCTGCTATGGGTAGTCGTCCTCGTGGTTATATGTTGAACATAAGCGTTCCGCCTCATCGGCATTATGATGAGGCATGGTTTACTGATTTTGCAAAAGGACTCGCTGAGGACCAAAAAACCTTTGAGTTTCATCTGTTAGGAGGGGATACGACTGGCAGCCCATCCCCGTTGGTGCTTGGTGTTACGATTTTGGGGAGTGTCTGTAAGGGTGAAGCCCTCCGCCGGGATAGAAGTCAGCCGGGCGATGGTGTTTGGGTAACGGGGAGTTTAGGACGTGCAACTCTTGGGTTGCAGGCGCGGCTGGGAGCGTTAGAGGATGAAGATGGCTCTTTAACCCAAGCCTATCGCGTACCAACGCCGCGCATTGGCTTATCCCTTTATGGGATTGTGAGTGCCGCCATGGATATTTCAGACGGGCTCATCCAAGATTGTGGTCATATCGCTGAAGAATCAGGCGTCTCCATCACGCTATATGAGGAGAGATTGCCCCTTACCCCGGCTGTTCAGAAGCATCTTGCACAGCATAAAGAGCGTATTTTGCTAGGGGGCGATGATTATGAGCTGCTCGTTACATGCCCTGCCGCAAAAGAAGCAGCCCTACAAGCGCAGTGCGCTGCACAGTCTGTTCCCATTACGCGGATTGGGGAGGTGAGAGAGGGAGCAGGGGTTACAATGTTGGATGAGGAAGGTAAGCCGCTCCGTTTTTCTCGCTCCGGGTGGCAGCATTTCTGAGAGAAACACTGCGCCTTATGCGGGAGGTAGTTCTTTTTCATATAAACGATGCCGTTTATGCGGGTGAGGGACGAGCGATTCGGCAAGATTTCTCATACCTGTATCACTTTCCAAAACCCAGCCGAGTTCGACCCATGTATAAGGCAAATTATGCCCCCGGCGCATCAGCTCAACAATCGCGAGGGATGGCAGGAGTGAGCCAAGCATGGTCCCGCGCAATTTGCTCGTAACACCAAGGAGAATCACTCGGGCGGAATGAAACTTATGTGTCGCTAAGCGATAACCGAGGCGCACCCATCCCAGCGGGCTAGGGGCCCCGCCTAAATCCCCTGCAATATCGTAAAGATTCGGCAATACCATAGCCATGGCAACAGGCTCACCATTCTGGTCAATCTGCACATAATGCTCGGGGCGGAGTAACGGCTTGATTTGCTCAATCATGGCCGTCATCTCATAATCCTGCATGGGCACAAAATTATATTTATGTGACCACGCATCATTATAGAGCTTCCGCAGCACTTCCCCTTGGGTGGTGATTTCTTTTTTGGAGAGATTCCGCGTTGTGATGCTGCTTAACCGCCCTTCGCCGAGCTTCAAATTACCGGGGACTTTAAAACGTTCCTCCGTATTATCACCTAGCTCTAAACGATAGCTTAGGAGGTCTTGTGTCTTTTTATAGCCAGCTTGGCGAATAAACTCATCCAAGCCTTTCGGATGCCAAGGAATCGCAATCATAGGGGCAGAGCATTGCCCATCCACCATGGTACCAGTCTCCGCATTTCCACTAAGGGTCACAGGGCCGCGGACCTTGGAAATCTGCCGTTTTTGTAGCCATTCCTCTACCTTCTGTAGAAGGGCGGAAACAATGGGGGATTCTGGCAAAGCATCTAACGCGCCAAATTGGCCGATCACTTCCTGCCAATGTTCAATGGCTTTGAGATCAACAATAGCAGCGATTCGCCCAACTGGCTTGCCATCACGCCATGCAAGGAAGTATTGAATCTCAGCATGCCGGAAAACAGGAGATTCCTTAGGGTTTAGTAAATGCCTCTGCTCCATATCCAAAGGGGAGACAAAGCCTGTCATTCCTTTGTAGATATGACGCGGAAGTGTGATAAAACGACGCAAATCTCCCCGTGTTACGACGGGACGAACATCGATCTCACCAGATTGAGGGTTTGACGCTTCACATTGCATAGCAATGGCTATACGCGTACATGACCTTTCCCGCTAGAGGGTAAAAAATGAAAGGGCCACTATGTCCAGACCAGAAAAAGAGACAATGACAGTGCGACATCACATTCTTATTACGGGGGCTTCCAGCGGTATTGGGGCAGCTCTAGCAGCCTATTACGCACGTCCCGGCGTGTTGCTGACATTGTGGGGACGCAATGAGGAGCGTCTTGAAAATACGGCGTCCATCGCTCGTAAAAAAGGGGCCGCGGTAGAGACGCTTTGTATCGATTTAACGCAGGCAGACAAAGCTCTAGCGGCTTTAATTAAGGCAGATGATGAATGTCCGGTCGATATTTTGATTCTCTCAGCTGGGATGGCCGATATTCGCCCACATAATGCCCTTGCTGAATCTGCGGAGACAGCTTTGCGGATGTCCATGGTCAATTTTGCCACACCAGTGGCTATGGCTACAGAGATGGCAAATCGTATGGCAGAGCGGCGGCGTGGGCGCATCGCATTGATGGGGTCTGTCGCTTCGTTCCATGACCTCCCCTTAGCAACCGTGTATAGTGGATCTAAGGCAGGGATTGGGCGGTTTAGCACGGCTCTGCGTGCCGCGATGGACCCTTACAACGTGCGCGTTTGCCTGATTGCTCCCGGCTTTATTGATACCCCTATGAGCCAGCGTCTCGATGGTGAGCAAGCCTTCCTTGTGCCTGTCGATAAAGCCGCACGTAAAATTGCACGCAGCATTAATGCGGGGCGGGCTGTTCTCGTATTCCCATGGGTGTTCCAGTTGACGCGCCTGTTGGAGATGCTTCTTCCACGCCCGATTGCGCATCGGATTTTGCGGCGTCTGGATGTGATGCAACACCCAGAGGGATAGTGATTTTTGATCAAACTTGCAGCTCTCAGCGTAGCGTGGGAAAAGGGGGGTATATGCCTTTAGGTGAAATGAAGGACGAGTCCATGAAAGAAATTGTTGCCGTTGATATTGGTGGCACCCACGCACGTTTTGCCATTGCGCAAGTTAAAGAGGGCAAAGTTGTCTCTCTAGGTGAGGCTACAACGCTAAAATGTGCCGAGCATGCTTCGCTTGCATTGGCATGGGAGGCTTTTGAGCGGTCTTTGGGTCGTTCCGCCCCACGGGAGGCCGGTATTGCTGTGGCTTGCCCTATTAACGGCGACATCCTCAAAATGACTAACAATCCATGGATTATCCAGCCAGCTCAATTAGGGGCACGGTTGCATTTAGATGATTTTGTGTTGGTCAATGATTTTGGTGCGATTGGACATGCTGTTGCTCAAGTCGGCCCGGAATATATGAATCATCTCTGTGGCCCCAACACAGACCTGCCGAATACGGGGACGATTACGATTTTAGGCCCCGGCACAGGCCTCGGTGTTGCACTTCTTCTGCGGAGAGAGCAGGGGTATCATGTGATTGAGACAGAAGGCGGGCATATGGATTTCTCTCCGCTTGATGCCATTGATGATCATATTCTCTGCGCCTTGCGGGCACGTTTCCGCCGTGTCTCTGTGGAGCGAATCGTCTCTGGTCCGGGGCTGACAAATCTTTATGAAGTCATCGCGGAATTGCAGGACCGCCCTGTCACTATCAAGGATAATCGTGCCTTGTGGACAACAGCGATGGAAGGGACGGATAATCTCGCTGCGGCTGCGTTAGAGCGTTTCTTCCTTAGTTTGGGGGCTGTGGCTGGGGACTTAGCTCTTGCTCATGGTGCGCATGGTGTTGTGGTTGCTGGGGGCCTTGGGCAAAGATTAGCGAATATTCTGCCTCATTCTGGTTTTGCGGAGCGTTTCTTAGCGAAAGGGCGTTTTGAAACTATGATGAGCGAAATGCCTGTAAAGATTATTACGCATCCTCAGCCGGGCCTCTATGGGGCGGCGGCGGCTTATGCAAGCAAGCTTGCTCATAAAGCCAAAGCTTAGGGCATCTTTTATAGGGTTCTCTCGCTTAAAAGGTGAGGGAACCCTCTCCATAAAGGGGCGTAGAAGGTGAGGTTCACTCCTTTTGTCATGGTGATTCTTGCAGGGCTTGCTGGCTATGCTGGCTTTGTAGCAGGGCATCATAGGCCATCCTTTACGAGGTCACGTCTCCCGCCACCACCTGCTTTGGGCTCGCGAGATGCTGAGCTGGATAAGCAGATATATCTAACAACGCGACAGTTGATAGGATCGGCACGATGGCAACAAGCCGTTGAGGATGCAAAACTGAATGATGAAGGGACTGTTCAAGCTTTTGTAGAGGTTGAACAACTGCATCTCTCCCCGGTGGAGAAAGAAGCCCTCATGCAGCGATTGAGAGTCGTGCAGGCTATGGCACGCCGCGCTATGGGCGGAGAGAAATATATATGGCAACGCCGCCGCCCCTTTATAGATTATGGCGGGCAAAGTTGCGTTATTGATATTCAACGCTTTCTCACAAGTTGGTCCTATCCCTCGGGCCACACGGTACGTGCCTACGCGCTAGCATTGGCTTTATCGAAATTATACCCCGAACATCGAGCTGCCTTCCTAGCAAAAGCCCATCAATTTGCAGAAAGTCGCGTGATTTGTGGGATGCACTGGGCGTCCGATATTAAGGCAGGTGAAGCATTTGCAACTCGATTGATGGAGACTGTTGCCCCGTAGCTAGGCGTATGCGTGCAATGGGCATAAAAGCTAGATTTTATTCAGTTTAGAGGCTCCTTTGCAGTGTCATCCTTATTATGAGGGACTGCGAATAAAGTTACCCAATGTTGCTATACAATTCGGGGTTTGGTGAGGGGATTGCTTCTTAATAATCCCTTCTCTATTCCAGTGATTCAGTATAATTATAATATCAATAATGGATTTATATGGAGTTTAATATGAGAAAGAGCGTAATTGGTTTATTTATTCTCTCAAGTTTCTTACCCCTAAAAGCATATGGATATCCTAAAGTTAAAAAAGATAATGTGCAGTATAATTCGGAGGGTTCCTATGAAAGAGGCCGAGGAATACCGCAAGATTATGAGAAAGTATTTGAACGGTACCAAAAAGCAGCGGAGCAAGGAGATGCTAAGGCTCAGTATAATTTGGGAGTTTCTTACGAAAACGGTGAAGGGGTTCCGCAGGATTATAAAAAAGCTGTTGAGTGGTATCAGAAAGCAGCAGAGCAAGGGTATGCTCCAGCTCAGTATAATTTAGGATTTTCCTATTATCATGGCCAAGGAGTTCCGCAGGATTATAAAAAAGCTGTTGAGTGGTATCAGAAAGCAGCAGAGCAAGGGTATGCTCCAGCTCAGTATAATTTAGGATTTTCCTATTATCATGGCCAAGGAGTTCCGCAGAATCATGAGAAAGCGGATGAATGGTTGCAAAAGGCAGCAGAGCGAGGAGATGCTAAGGCTCAGTTTAGTTTGGGGATTCTTTATTATAACGGCGAAGGAGTTCCGCAGAATTATAAGAAAGCTGTTGAGTGGTACCAGAAAGCAGCGGAGCAAGGGTTTGCTCTTGCTCAGTTTAATCTAGGAGTTGCCTACGATATTGGTCAAGGGGTTCCGCAGGATTATAAGAAAGCATTTGAATGGTTGCAAAAAGCAGCGGAGCAAGGAGATGTTAAGGCTCAGTTTAAGTTAGGGGTCCTTTATCATGATGGCCAAGGAGTTCCGCAGAATTATAAGAAAGCTGTTGAGTGGCTCCAAAAGGCAGCTGACCAAGGGTATACTGACGCTCAGTATAATTTAGGGATCCTTTATTCTGATGGCCGAGGAGTTCCGCAGGATTATAAGAAAGCTGTTGAGTGGCTCCAAAAGGCAGCTGACCAAGGGTTTGCTCTTGCTCAATCTAATTTAGGATTTTCCTATGCTATCGGCCAAGGCGTGCCACGGAATTACGAGAAAGCTGCTGAGTGTTTCCAAAAGGCAGCGGAACAAGGGTTGGCTGACGGTCAGTATAATTTAGGATTTTCTTACGAAAACGGCGAAGGAGTTCCGCAGGATTATAAGAAAGCCATTGAATGGTACCAGAAAGCAGCAGAGCAAGGGGTGGCTGACGCTCAGTATAAGTTAGGATTTTTTTATGATAACGGCGAAGGAGTTCCGCAGGATTATAAGAAAGCAGCGGAGTGGTATCAAAAAGCTGCTGACCAAGGGTCTGCCTCAGCTCAGTATAGGTTAGGACTTTTCTATGCTATTGGCCGAGGAGTTCCAAGGGATTATACGAAAGCTATTGAATGGTTCCAAAAAGCAGCGGAGCAAGGGTTTGCTCAAGCAAAATCTATACTAAAAGAATTCTCAAAAAGTCAGCCTTAAATACATTATATATGTGCTGCCCCGTAAGGTGTGGAATTAGCGCATCGGTCATGTCGAGTGTGGGTCCGTTTCTTCATGCCTTTTTGATGTTGTAGCATAATTTCGTTGTAGGGGGGTGAAGACATGTTACGGTTGGGGGTTGTGATGCGGGGATTTGTTGCGGGGATTTTGAGTTTTGCGGCGTTTGTTTTTGTGCCGGCTTTGGGTGTTTGTGCTGATGGGATACCGCCTATAGAGGAGGGGTTGAAGATGGTTGCGGCGCAGCAGCAATATGCGTTGCAGCGGATGGGTTTGAGTGCGGCGTTAGCGCGGCAGGCTTTGTGGGGGGCGAAGTATAAGCCTGAGTCTATGTGTGCGCAGCATGTGAGTTTGCTGTTGAGCGGGTATGATGCGTTGCATCCTGAGTTCCCTGATGATGGGCCGCCGGATAAGGATAGGCAGGAGCGTATTCGCTTAGCGAATTCTGGGTCATGGCGGTTTGTTTACGATATTGAGCAAGTGCATATTTGTAGCAAGGCCTTTTTGGATAAAACGCCTGCGAAGCCTGCTTATAACCCGGAGGATGATCCCGCGCAGATATTATTAAAGTGGTTTAAGCAGGACCGTCAAGGCGTGATTGATGAAATGTTACGCATGGGGGTTGAACGAGAGGTTGCGGAGGGTGCGGCTATAGTCGTGACCTCTCAGAAAGGGGGATATAAGAGATGTGTTGATAATATTTATAGCTTATGGGCGCATCGTACACCGGGTATAGATGTGGATTCTCAGTTGGTGCGGGAGGTCAATGCGCGTAATCCGGGAACAGCGGAGAATGATTGTGATGTTGGGGTAATGTATCAAGACCCGAATGCGGAAGACCCTTATGCGCCATCGATTGAGCGGTTATTGAAGGCTTTTCGGGAGGACCGGAAGGGAACGATTAAGAGGTTGAAGAAAGCGGGCGTTCCGATGGGATGAGCGCGCGATGCGGCAGATTTAGTTCTTTCCCAGAAGGGGCGTTATTGGCGTTGCGCGGTTATTGTAGGGGGGTTGTTGGATAATATGGGGTATGAGTGGGGAGATATTACCCATCATGTAGATGCGATAAATAAGGGGTTTTATTACGTAGGTAGTGGCATGGGGGATGGGGTTTGCGATGTGGATAATATGAATCATGACCCACGGGAGGGATGGTAGAGCAAGGGGTTAGGTTGCTCCGTTATGAGATGGTTTTTGGCCGAGATTGGTGCGGATGCAATCGATGGTTGTGTGCCATTTGCCTTCCGCTATTTCTGTTGAGACTTCATGTTGGATGGCGATGGGTAGGGGCTTTGCTGATAAGCTGGTGACTTTGGTTGGTGAGGCTGTTCGGTTGGTTGGGGGAAGGAAGCCAATTTTGAGGGGCGTATTTGCTCTCTAATATAAGAGGTTGCCAGAAGGCGATGTCTGGGCGAAGGAGTGGTTCTTTATGATACGGCCATGGTAAACTCAGCCCTAGCTTTATCTCGCAGGCGTCTGGCCTCTGCTAGCGTTATCTTTGGATATTATTGTTCGAACTTTATTGGCTGTAACTTAGGCCCGTTGGGCCAAACCAGTTTCTGTTACCTATCCCGCCTCAACGCTATGCCTGTCAGCATACCTTCTCAAAATCATGGGATACACCGGGGCGCATCGGAACTAATCGGGACAGCCGATACCCTAGGAAGGGCCGTTTCTCAAGGGGATTGGGGCGCATCGGGAGGGAGCGGCATAACACTGTGGAGGTCTGGGCGGGAATCGAACCCACATACGCGGATTTGCAGTCCGATGCATAGCCATTCTGCCACCAGACCTCAGCTGCGCTCTCTCTATTAAAGATTATGTCGCTCCGGTCAATAGGGAAAAAACATTCAAGATTTTTTTTACTTATTTTTCACCCTGTTCTGCCTTATACTCACGCCAATGGTTTTTTGTAACTGCAGGCCCTGACAGATTATCGCTATGACATTCCCTCTCTTGGCATTTTTGAAAAATAGACGGTCTATTCAGCTTGGACTAGGGCTTATTACAAGCTTAGGGCTGGGGGCTGGTTATGCGTCCGCGCAGACGATTGAGGGGGCAGGTCGCTCCGAGTTTATCCCTCATACATTAAAAGAAGCCCTCTCTATGGCGTATCTAACCAATCCTCAGCTGCGTGAAGCAAGGGCGCAGTTGCGTGCTGTGGATGAGCAAATGTCCGCCGCTATGGCCGGTTGGCGTCCGACCATTACTGGCAGTGCGGGTTTAACCTATTATAAAGGGAGTAGCCGTTATAGTCAGTTAACTGAGTTGATGGGGCGCAACGTAAAAATCCCGAACGAGCAGCGTTATAGCAATGGCGGTTATAATGCTAGTGTCTCTGTTACGCAGCCAATTTATCAAGGTGGTAAGACGGTTGCGGGCATTCATATGGCTAAGAACCAGATTTTTGCTCAACGTGCCCGCCTCATCGCGACTGAGCAGCAAGTTTTATATAATGCGATGGAAGCTTTTGTGAAGGTTGTTGGTAATAAGCAACTCCTTCAGGTGAGTATTAATAACGAGCGGTCCTTACAGCAACAACTTGACGCTACGAATCGCCGTTTTCGTCTTGGGGAGCTAAGCCGTACTGATGTTGCGCAGGCGCAAGGGGCTTTGGCTACCGCTACGGCGGAACGTCAGCAGGCTGAGGGAACATTCCAAGCGGCACAAGCAAGTTATTTACAGACCATTGGTGTTCCGGCTCCGCCGGATCTCGTGCCACCTCAGCCTTTGGCCCTACCTGTACGGACAGAAAAGGAAGCTGTGGATGAAGCCGTGCGGAACAATCCGAATGTGATTGCCGCACTTTTTAACGAGGCGCAGCAGAAGGATAATATCTCCGTCCAAATGGCTGCTATTTTGCCGAAGATTACAGCAGGCTTAGGGTATCAACGCTCTAGGGACCAAGCATCAGATGATTCTTTGCAAGATAACAAGTTTGCGTCTCTGACGTTGCAAGTGCCTATTTATCAGGGGGGCAGTGAATATTCGGCGGTACGTCAGGCACGGCAAACAGCTATTGCAGCACGACATGAGGTAGATGTACAGCGGCGTTTGGCTCTGCAACAAACATCATCTAGCTGGCAATATTATATAGCAACGCAAGAAACGCTAAAAAGCAATAAAGTTGCTGTCTCCTCTAATTTGGCTGCCCTTGCTGGGGTGGAGCGGCAAGCTCTGATGGGGACAGCGACAACCTTATCTGTTCTTCAGCAGCAGCAATCTTTATTGCAAGCTCAGCGTCTTTTAATTCAAAATGCAGCAGCTTTGGTGACATCATCTTACGATATTGCGCGCGCTATGGGTCGCCTCACGGCGATTGATCTGAAATTGGACGTCCCACTTTATGATGAAAAAGCCTATTATAACGCTGTGAAGACCCGCCTATGGGGCGTTGGCGATTATAAAACGAATATTCCGGGACGATAAAGGGGGTTTTTCTAAGGGCGGCCTATCGGCAAGCCTCACGGTCGATGATATGAAGGTCTTATCAATGAAGACCATGTATTAAGATGTGAGCGCATGCCTAAACAGACCTCCCACACACCCTTAGCCGCCTCTGAGTTAGAGAAGGCCTTCACCCCGGCTGATTATGAAAATACGCTTTATAAGCAATGGGAAGAGTCTGGTATTTTTGAGGCTCACCCTGAGGATAAGGGCACAGCCTATTCCATCATGTTCCCGCCGCCGAATGTGACGGGGACACTCCATCTCGGCCATGCTCTGACCTTTACCTTGCAGGATATTCTTATTCGCTGGCAGCGGGGGAAAGGGGCGAATGTTTTATGGCAACCCGGCACAGACCATGCCGGTATCGCTACCCAAATGGTGGTTGAGCGTGCATTGGACAAAGAGGGCATAAACCGTAAAGAGCTGGGCCGCCCGCGCTTCATTGAGCGCGTCTGGGAGTGGAAGAATGAATATGGCGGCACGATTATCAAGCAATTACGCAGGTTAGGGGCCTCTGCTGATTGGACGCGTGAACGCTTTACGATGGATGCAGGCCTCTCACGCGCGGTGCGTAAGGTCTTTGTTCAGCTCCATAAAGAGGGGCTTATTTATCGGGACCGCCGTTTGGTGAATTGGGACCCGGTATTTCGTTCTGCGATTTCTGATTTAGAGGTGGATAATAAAGAAACTAAAGGCTCTATGTGGTATATCCGCTACCCGTTAGAGAGCGGAGCGCATATCACCATCGCCACGACCCGGCCAGAAACTATGCTGGGTGATGTTGCCGTAGCGGTGAATCCAGAAGATGAGCGTTACCAAGCCTTCATCGGGCAGAAGGTTATATTGCCTCTAACGGGGCGTTCTATCCCCATTGTAGCGGATGAACATTCCGATCCAGAAAAGGGAACAGGGGCTGTTAAGATTACTCCTGCTCATGATTTTAATGATTTTGAGGTCGGTAAGCGGCATAATCTCCCTGCCCCAACTATCCTTGATGAAGGGGCCTGCATTTGGCTGGATGAGGTGCGTGGAGAGTTCACCCAGCATGATGGCATTAGCGATTTAGAGTTTGTCCATTCCCTAGAAGGGCTACATCGCGATGAAGCGCGTAAAAAGATTATCGCGCGGCTTGAGGCGATGGAATGGCTGGAGAAAATCGAGCCGCATACTCTACAGGTCCCGACTGCGGAGCGTGGGGGGGCTGTTGTAGAGCCACGTCTGACACTGCAATGGTATTGCGATGCACCCAAACTCGCTCAACCTGCTGTTGATGCGGTTAAAAACGGGGCTATGAGCTTTGAGCCACGCCAGTGGGAGAACACTTTCTTCGCGTGGATGCGAGAGCTTCAACCATGGTGTATTAGCCGTCAATTATGGTGGGGGCACCAAATCCCCGCATGGTATGGCTCCGATGGCAAAACTTATGTGGCAGAGAGCGCGGAAGAAGCCCAACAACAAGCGGGCCCTTCTGTATCCTTAACGCAGGATGAGGATGTACTTGATACATGGTTCAGCTCAGCCTTATGGCCGTTTACGACCTTGGGATGGCCGGATAAGACAGAGGCATTAGAGTTCTATTACCCAACCAGCACATTGGTCACAGGGTTTGATATTATCTTCTTCTGGGTATCGCGGATGATGATGATGGGCCTTCACTTTATGGGGAAGGTGCCCTTCCAGAAGATTCTTATTCATGGGCTGGTGCGGGATGAAAAAGGGCAAAAAATGTCCAAGTCCCGCGGCAATGGGATTGATCCGCTGGATTTGATTGCCGAATATGGGGCTGATGCGACACGTCTGGCTATTGCGGCCGGGGCCGGGTTAGGGCGTGATATTAAGCTTGGGCGCGGTAAGGTGGAGGAGCATCGTGCTTTCATCACCAAGTTGTGGAATGCCTCACGCTTTTTGCAGATGAATGGTGTGAAGCCCCACGCAGAGTTTAACCCAGCTAAGGTGCAATCAACATTAGCGCGTTGGATTGTGGAGGAAGCGCGCAAGGCTGTTGTGCAAGCTGATGCCGCGCTGGAAGCATCACGCTTTGATGATTATACGCGCTGCTGTTATCAGTTCGTCTGGAACATCTTTTGTGATTGGTTTGTCGAGTTCTCCAAACCTGTATTCCGTAGCGGTGGGGCCGAGGCGGAGGAGTTAAAAGCGGCTGCTGCCTATGTTCTGGGTGTCATCTTACAGATGATGCACCCCGTTATTCCTTTTGTCACAGCAACCTTATGGCAGAAATTGGGGTATCATGGGGCCTCCATTGTGGGGCACTGGCCGACTATTCCAGAGAGGAAAGAGGCTCACGCTGCCGCGGATGAAGTGAATTGGGTGGTTCGTCTCATTAGTGAGGTGCGAACCGTGCGGGCAGAGATGAACGTGCCGCCTTCACAAAAGGCACCACTTCTCTTGCGTGATGCTTCGGCTCAGACAATCGAGCGTGCCCAGAGCTGGAAAGCGGCGATTGATCAAATGGCGCGTGCGTCTGAAGTGACAGTTCTTACCAATGAGCCGCCGAAAATGGCCGCGCAAATCATCTTAGATGAGGCAACCATTTTCATGCCGCTTGAAGGTGTGATCGACCTCGAAGCTGAAAAGACGCGCTTGAATAAGGAAATTGCCCGTCTTGAAAGCGAGATTGGGAAGGTTGAAAAGAAGCTCTCTAACGAGAACTTTGTCGCGCGTGCTAAAGTGGAAGTTGTGCAAGAGAACCGGGAGCGGTTGGAAACCTTCCTGCATGAGTTGAAGAAACAAAAAACCGCTTTAAGCCGGATTAGCTAGGTGTTGCATCATGCTGAATTAAAAAGCCTGCCCTTTTGGAGGCAGGCTTTTTTATGGGGAATCTTAACGCTTAGACGGAGCGTTTTTTGATAATAATCTGAGATAGGTCACGCACAGCCCCATGTGCTGCGCTGGTCGTCATGGCGGCATAAGCTTTTAGAGCAGTGGACACAACACGCTCACGCTGTGGTTGCCAGCCTGCGGCCCCTTTGGCGTCCATAGCTGCACGCCGCGCTTCAATCTCCGTTGCGGCAACGTCCAAATGTAAGACGCGTTTGGGAATATCAATGATGATGGCATCGCCTTCCTCAACAAGGCCGATTAAGCCACCCTCTGCGGCTTCTGGTGACATATGCCCAACAGAGAGGCCAGAACTCCCCCCAGAGAAGCGGCCATCAGTAATGAGGGCACAGGCTTCTCCCAACCCCATAGATTTCAAATAGCTGGTTGGATAAAGCATTTCCTGCATGCCCGGTCCACCTTTGGGGCCTTCATAACGGATGACAACAACATCGCCGGGGATAATCTGCTTACCCAAAATGGCTGTGACGGCGGCATCTTGGCTATCAAACACTCGAGCGCGCCCTTTGAATGTCAGGATATTCTCAGCAACGCCCGCTGTTTTTACGATGGCTCCATCCGTTGCTAAATTACCATAAAGGACAGCTAACCCACCATCTTGGGAGAAAGCATGATCCTTATCCCGCAATACACCAGCCTGACGGTCTGTATCCAATGTTTTATATTGGCTTTTTTGGGAAAAGGCCTCAACAGTTCTCACACCACCCGGTGCGGCTTTAAAGAAGGCTGTTGCTTTCTCCTTACCATGGGCAATATCCCATTCTGCAAGGGCTTCTTTTAAGCTGGGCGTATGAACAGTAGCTGCACTCGTATCAATCAAACCAGCACGGTCTAACTCCCCAAGAATGGCTGGAATCCCCCCAGCGCGGTGGACATCTTCCATATGAACATTCGGTACAGAAGGCGAAACTTTGCAGAGATGCGGCACTTTGCGGGAAAGAGCATCAATATCGCTCATCTTAAAATCAACGCCTGCCTCGTGTGCGGCGGCGAGGAGATGCAGCACGGTGTTGGTGGAGCCTCCCATGGCGATATCTAACGTCATAGCATTGGTAAAGGCTGCTTTTGTCGCAATCCCACGGGGGAGCGCGCGCTCATCTTCTTGCTCATACCAACGGCGGGCAAGCTCAACGCTCAAACGGCCAGCCTCAAGAAAGAGGTTTTTCCGCTCACTATGCGTTGCCAGAAGGGACCCATTGCCCGGCAGAGACAGCCCTAAAGCCTCTGTCAAGCAGTTCATAGAATTAGCGGTGAACATCCCAGAGCAAGACCCACATGTTGGGCAGGCTGACCGCTCTACTTGGGCGGAAACATCATCACTCACGCGCTCATCTGCTGCGGCTACCATGGAGGTTACAAGGTCCACTGCGCGCTCAATGCCGTTCATATCCGCTTTGCCAGCCTCCATAGGGCCACCAGAGACAAAAACGGTCGGGATATTCAGCCGAAGCGAGGCCATTAACATGCCCGGCGTAATCTTATCACAATTACTGATGCAGACTAATGCATCGGCACAATGGGCATTGACCATATATTCCACAGAATCAGCAATCAATTCCCGCGAGGGGAGGGAATAGAGCATCCCGCCATGACCCATCGCGATGCCATCATCCACGGCGATTGTATTAAACTCTTTAGCAACACCGCCGGCTTCTTCCACCGCGGATGCGACTAATGCCCCCATATTTTTGAGGTGAACATGACCGGGAACAAATTGGGTAAAGGAATTAGCGATGGCGATAATGGGTTTATTAAAATCATCATCCTTCATGCCGGTTGCACGCCATAGAGCGCGAGCCCCCGCCATATTGCGGCCGTGAGTACTAGTATGAGAACGATAGGCGGGCATGAAGAACCTCGTTTAAAAAGAAACGCTCAAAGGCATGTTGTGGTAAGAATAGGTAACATAAAATAAGAAAAATGAAAGATGTGAAAAGCATCTCTCTCATTTCCCTTTGCTCCCCTAGCTAAATGCATTTAGCTCCCCATATGATAGGGGACTGATTTATGAGACAAAGAGGCGTTATGGCAGAGGCATCATCAATTATCCTCGGAGGCGGTTGCTTCTGGTGTGTTGAGGCGATTTTTAAGGGATTGCGTGGTGTTATAACCGCTAAACCCGGTTATGCAGGCGGGCATACGGAGCATCCACAGTACAAAGAGGTATGCACAGGCCATACAGGCCATACGGAAGTTGTAGAGCTTCGTTTTGATCCGCGCGAGATTAGCCTTGAAGATATTCTACGTGTTTTCTTCACCACGCATGACCCAACACAGCTTAATCGACAAGGCGATGATGTGGGGACGCAATATCGGTCCGTTATTTTTGGAGATGAGGCCCAGCAAGCCATAGCGCGGACAATTCGTGATGAAATTGCTGCGCAAGGGATTTGGAGTGACCCCATCGTAACAGCGATTGAAGGTCCGGCTCATTTTTGGGAGGCCGAAGCAGACCACCATGATTACTTTGCGCGCAACCCCGAAACCGCTTATTGCGCCGCCGTAGTGGCCCCTAAGGTTGCTAAGGCACGCAAGCTTTATCGCGATCGTCTAAAGCCAGCAGACTAGGATAGTCTTTCCCCAACCCCTAAAAAGGTGGCGGGCTGTTATTCTTCACTTTCTAGTAAGATGCGGTCCGTCTCCTCATCATAATCGAACAGATTGGCATAACGTGCCCATGAGATGGCCGTGTTCAATGTCTGCCGAGCAAAGCTTATCGACATAGACTCTTCCAATCGCCGCCGAAAGACGTCTGCATCAATAGCGTGGCTGTTGCGTTCATCCAATGTGCCGCGAATCAATTTTAACAGTGGAACAGCATGGAGCAGAGCGGCACGCATAATATCGCGCCGTGCATCAGCATCGGCCTCCACAAAGGTACGTCCGGTTTGGGTTAAGATAATATCGCCATCCTCAAGGTCAGCGAAGTCCAATAATTGCAATGTTTCTCCTAATGGGAAAAGGTCATCCAAGGTCATTTGGAGATGTTGGGCTAATTCTGGGAGGTCAGCACGGCCAGAATGAGGCGCATGTTCCAACGCTTCCATAAGTCCGACCAACATCTCGATAGATAAATCAGGCAAGACAAGGAACAGCTCGCTTTCATCCTGTATCTCTGCCGATGGCATGGCTTCCGCCTCCGAGACACTAGGGGCGCGCAAGGTCATCAATGTATAAATCTGGTCCACAAAATGACGGAACTGCTCATCATGCCGGTTACGTGGGTGCGGGAAGGGGACACGGATTTCATGCGTGATGCGCCCCGGCCCCGATGAAAAGAGCAATATCCGGTCACACATTAAAACGGCTTCTTCAATCGCATGGGTTGCGAGAACCATAGCTTTAAGCGGGCCTAGGCGATGTTCCTGCCATAATTCAATCAAATCGGTTCGTAGATTTTCGGCACTCAGATGGTCAATATTTAAAAAAGGCTCATCTAGTAACAAAATCTCAGGTTGGCGAGCTAGGGCACGTGTCAGAGAGGTACGCTCTGCTAACGCATCGGATAATTCTCTCGGATAAGCCCCCTCATAGCCATCCATATCCAACACCTCGATAATCGCACTGGCTATTTTTTCCCGCTCTGCCTTGGGTTGGCGTTTAGCTTCTAGGGCAAGGAGAATATTCTCCCGTACGGTCAACCACGGGAAAAGAACATCATCTTGCAAAATGATGGATACCCCCTCCAAAGCTAGGGGAGTGGCTTTATCATCCTTCCAAAAAACAGTGCCCGTTTTAGGCTGCTCAAGCCCGGCCATGATTTTTAATAAGCTTGATTTACCAGAGCCAGAACGCCCCACAAGGCCTAGAATCTCACCCTCTTGCACCTCCATATTAATCTGCTCAACAATAGGAAGGTCTTGGTTACGGGCCTTTTGAGCAACTTGTGTGCAATCAACCAGGCGTAGAAGTGTATTCATGAGTTAAATCCCATAACGGCGCGTTACGCGCTCTTGTAATGGCATACACACTCCCCAGCGTACAGATAGGGCAAGTGCGGTCATTAAGGCGAGGAAGAGCATCTCTTGACCATAAGATTGACCATGCACCATCGCATAAAGTGTAGATGTTGGAGACGATAGTGCTCCATCATGGCCCAGAAAGCTCACTAGATACACATTATCCCAAAAAAAAGGGAGGGCGAGTGCAATGGACTCAAAAAGGATGGGATATAGTAAGGGCAATCTAACCTTCTGCCATAGAGGAAAACTGGGTAAATGTAATTGCTCGCCCATAAGGAATAGTCGTTTTATATCCTCCCTCTTCGATTTATAGGCGATATTCCATCCTACAATACCTAATGATGCTAGTGCTGGTAAAGATATAGCAGGAATGATGTTCTCTAAATAAGGGAACATCACATATATAGGAAAGAGGCTCACAACAAAGCCAACATAACTTATTAGCTTTTGGAAGGGTTTAGGTAAGCCTAAAATTAGGCCTCCTATATAGCCCCAGAAAAGCCCAATAATGCAGACAGCCGCTAAAACGTAACTCAGAGGCCCTAAAAAACGGAGACTATCAACCGGCCATGGCCACATCAGATAGGTTAAAAAACCAGCGGATAGAATGAGGATAACCATTTGTGAGACAACGCTATAATCACGCCATTTCATCATCAAGCGTGATTCAGGGGGTACTTTTTTGAAGTTGTCTAGGCTGCACACAGCATAGCGTTTACCATGCCCGAGCAAGGGGGCTATTAAGCCATGCTGAACAAGGGCCATCAAACCAAGGCTCATAATAATTACAAGCCATATTGCCGCTATATGATGTTGCACTAAAGCCGTATAGGCATAACCTCCTAAACCCGGATGCCATTCTGGATGGCAGAAGGCGAGCAGATATTCCCCCCCAAAGAGGCAAAGCCAGAAATCTGGGAGATTTAACAAGACAGACTGCACAAGCTCCGGGAAGGCAAAAGGTACATGTAATCGCCAGAACATCTGCCCATAACCCAGCCGTAATGCGCGTGCTGTCTTTAAAAACTCTGTTGGGATGTCGTGCCCTGTCTTTAAAGTTGCATATAAGCTGCGTGCAATGAGGCTAAAAGCCGCCATACATGCGATGCTCCAAAAGGAGGGAAGCACGGCAGAGAATAAGCCAAGCAAACAAAGGGAGGGAATCCCTGCCAAAATTACTGTTACTGCAGAGAGGCCCCGCCTGATAAAAGCTGAATAAGCTGCAAGGGATAATAGGGCGAACTGGCCGATAGCTGCGCCTAACAAAGCAGCGGCGACTTCGCCTAGCGTCCAAAAGGCAGCGTTCCATAATGGGGGAAGAAAGGCAAATGCCTTCAGGCCAAAGCCGAGGGAAAGCCCATATAAGGCCCCAAGCATTAACGCACAACAGGATAAGCCACTGCCGCCATGTGCGACCAACCAACGCAGACAGCTGCCCTCAATGCGCGAGATAAGAGCAAAGGAGAGGAGATGCTTCCTCATGGGCAGAAAAACTCCCGTTAATGGCCCGTACTGCCAAAGCCGTTATGGCCACGCTCTGTTGTATCAAGGCTTTCACATTCCTGCCACGCTATTTTAACAACAGGCGCAAGGACAGCCTGCGCAATCCTCATCCCACGATGTATCACAAAATCCTCAGCCCCAGCATTAATGAGAATAATGCGTATCTCCCCGCGATAATCTTCATCAATCGTGCCGGGACTATTGGGAACCATAATCCCGTATTTTAGCGCAAGGCCAGAGCGTGGGCGGATTTGTAATTCGTACCCTGCTGGTAAGGCGATAGACAAGCCGGTGGGAATTAAAGCACGTTCCCCAGCTTTGATGGTGAGGGGGGCCTCCACAGCGGCTTGCATATCCACCCCCGCTGCCCCGGCTGTCCCATAAGCGGGGAGGTCTAAATCGTGGCCATGAGGCAGCCGTACAATACGAACCGTTACAGACGCTGACATAATTTAAGGAGCCTCTTGATGAAAAAATGAAGCAATTTTATCCGCTAGGTGCTGGGCAAGGTCCTGCTTGGACATTTCAGGCCATGGTTCCACCCCAGAGCCTGTCAGGAATAGAACCTGATTCTCTGCCCCGCCAAATTGATGCTTGCTGACATCATTCGCTAACAGCCAATCACATCCCTTCTTTTGCCGCTTTTGCTGCGCATAGTCTTGTAGGTGAGTCGTCTCAGCAGCGAACCCCACGACCAAAGCAGGCCGTTGCTCTGCATGTGAGAGGGTAGCGAGAATATCGGGGTTTTCCACTAAGGAGAGGGTAGGGGCGGCTTCATCCCCCTTTTTCTTGATTTTATGGGCTTGTATCGTATCAGCGCGCCAATCACTTACAGCGGCTACGCAAATGGCAGCATCAACGGGTAAGTGAGCCAAACAAGCTTCATACATCTCTTGTGCTGTTTGGACATTAATCCGCGTAACATGAGGGGGTGTTGGTAAGGATACAGGACCACTTATAAGATGCACTTCCGCCCCACGGGCAGCGAGGGCCTCTGCAATGGCATAGCCCTGCAAACCTGATGAGCGGTTTGATATAAACCGCACCGGGTCAATCGGTTCAACTGTAGGGCCGGCTGTGACCAAAATACGCCGCCCTTTTAAATCAGCCTGCTTATGAGAGATAATGTCTCGGATGGCAGTAAGAATGACCTTAGGCTCGGCTAGACGACCACGTCCCGTTTCCCCACAGGCAACATCACCATGCGCAGGGCCGATTATCTTTACGCCTCGTTGTTGCAATAGAGCTACATTGGCTTGTGTGGCAGGATTCTCCCACATATGCGGATTCATCGCAGGGGCGAGTAAGATGGGGGCATCCGTGGCGAGTAAAAGAGTTGTTGCGAGGTCATCAGCCATACCATGCGCCATGCGTGCCATGAGATTTGCTGTTGCAGGGCATACTACAATAGCATCAGCCGAGCGCGCTAAAGAAATATGCCCGATATCACTCTCACCTCCCGGTTGAAAAAGCTCTGTATGAACAGCCTGACTGCACAGCACTTCTACCGATAAAGGGGTAATGAAATGATGAGCGGCATGCGTCATGACGGGGACAACCTCCACCCCATCACGCTTGAGCTGCCGTGCAACATCCAACGCTCTATAAGCGGCAATACCACCGCTTATGATGAGTAGAATACGGGCCATCTCTCAAAGCCGCCAACCAGAATGAATAGCGACAATCCCACCTGAGAGATTTTGGTAAGAGACACGCTCCATCCCCGCTTGGCGCATCATTCCCGCTAATGTCTCTTGGTCTGGGAACATACGAATACTCTCGGCGAGATACTGGTAGCTTTCCGCATCCCCAGCAATCATCTGGCCCATGCGTGGGAGCACCTGGAAGGACCAGAGGTCATAAAGCGCGGAGAGGGCTGCAATATCTACTTTAGAGAACTCAAGGCATAAAAAACGACCACCGGGCTTTAGGACGCGGCGTACTTCGCGCAATACAGCCTCTTTATCCGTACAATTCCGCAATCCAAATGCCATGGAGACCCTATCCATTGAGGCATCAGGGAAGGGGAGTGATTCGGCATCAATGACGCACACATCCATCTTCCCGATCAAACCGGCATTGATAGCGCGTTGCCGTCCTACCTCTAACATGGCCTCGTTAATATCTGAGAGGACAGCGCGCCCTCCACCACGGCGTAGCCAACCAAAGGTAATGTCCCCCGTCCCACCGGCTAAATCCAACAGGTGATGGTTGGGTTGAGGCGAGAGCATAGTGACGAAAATGCGCTTCCAAACGCGATGAATCCCTAGGGACATCGCATCATTCATCACGTCATATTTTCCTGCAACACTTTCAAAAACCTGCCTGACAAGGGGTTTCTTCTCGTGGCGAGGAACATCACGATAGCCGAAATCAGCGCGCTCATTATCAAAATCGGCTGACGGCGAGGAGGGAATATGGGAAGAATGGGTCTCAGTCATAAAACCATCGTTATCTCATTATGAGGATTTATGCCAGAACTCCCAGAAGTAGAAACTATCCTTCAAAATATGAAGCCTTGCCTTATGGGGCGGAGTTTTGGGAAGATTGACGTAAATCGCCCTAATTTACGCACCCCTTTTCCCGCTGGGCTGGCAACGATTCCACTTCATTACCCCATTATAGCGTTGCGGCGGCGGGCTAAATACATCTTGATCGATTTTCAACATGGGTGGAGCCTACTGATTCATCTCGGTATGTCTGGCCGTCTTTTTATCGACCCGACTATCTTCGCGCCCGCTTCGCGCAAACATGAGCATCTCGTATTTTGGACGAATGATGACCAGCGTATTGCTTTTGTTGATGCGCGCCGTTTCGGTATGGTGGCTCTATTCCGCACAGATGAGGAGAGTCAGCAGCCTCAGCTTGCTCATCTTGGGATAGAACCCCTATCGCCACATTTTACAGCAGATTACCTTTACGGGCTGTGCCGTACAATACGGATGCCGTTAAAGACGGCCTTGCTAGACCAAAGGAAAATCGTAGGGCTTGGCAATATCTATGTCTGTGAGGCCCTGTTCCGTGCGGGGTTGCATCCCCAAAGGGAGGCAAAAAGCTTAACCCAGCAAGATGCTGTTAGGCTGCATCACGCTATTATTGAGATTTTAGATGCTGCTATCAAAGCGGGAGGGTCAACCTTACGGGATTATGTGCATACAGACGGTACACCGGGGGCATTTCAAAATCTTCACCTTGTTTATGGGAGGGAAGGAGAGCCTTGCCCATCCTGCACGCAGGCTGCTCGGCAGAGGCTTATTGAACGTATAACCCAAAATGGGCGTTCAACCTTCTTTTGCCCTCATTGTCAGAAAAATAAAGAGAATGCTTGACGAGACTTAAACAGAAGGGTAGATGGCAAGCATCATTTTTAGCGAACTATCCGCAGGAAACTTGAAGCTCATGGCAAATAACGCATCCGCCCGTAAACGCATCCGTCAGAATGAACGCCGTCGTCTGCGCAATGCGTCTCGCCTGTCTCGTATGCGGACTTTCATTAAGTCTGTCGAAAAAGCGATTCTTTCTGGCGACAAGGCAGCAGCGGCCGAGGCTCTCCGTGCTGCTCAGCCTGAGATGCAACGCGCTGCTGGTAAGGGTGTGATTGCACGCAATACGGTTAGCCGTAAGCTTTCCCGCCTTTCTGCTCGCATTAAGGCTCTGTCTGCGGCCTGAGGTTAGGTTTGTAACCTACTGCTCCGCTAATATTATGGCGGAGCATTTTGGGGCGCGCCTATGGGCGCGTTCTTTTTTCCTGTCAACAGTGATATGCTGTCCGTTCCTCTTTATGGGAAAATGGCCTATATCCTGTTTGCATAGGCAAAAAAGCTTGATTGCGCCTTCCAGCGGGCATTACTCTGGCTGGTGACTTATAAATTATAATGGAGAATAGAAGTGGAAAAAGCTCAGGATGCTGCTATGGCCTCTGCTGATGCCGCTTCTCTCCACGCCGCATGGCTCCGCATTTGTGACCGTTTAAAAGCCGAGGTTGGAGACGTAGAGTACCAATCATGGATTCAGCGCATCACGCTTGGGCCGTTGGATGATGATGAGATTACGCTCTATCTCCCAGAACGTTTTTTGAGGGATTGGGTCCGTACGCAATATGGCCAGCGACTGCAAACTTTGTGGCGGGAGGAAACGCCGCATGTGCAGCATGTTGAGTTAAAGATTGATAAAAAAGCACAGCGCGCCCCTATGTCGAATGGGAGCCATGCGCCGTCTTCTAAGTCCTCCCATGACATAGCGGCTTTTGCTCGCGAAGATGCTGCGGCTTTGGATGCCGAAAAAGAGACCTCCCCGACTGCGGCTAGTCCCTCCGTGGACGTGCGTAATGACCTCGCTGTGCCGTTGGATCGCCGTTTTACCTTTGATAATTTTGTTGTCGGTAAGCCGAATGAATTCGCTTATGCGTGTGCAGGGCGGGTAGCAGACCAGCCAGCAAGCCCCGGCTTTAACCCTCTTTTCCTTTATGGTGGCGTTGGGCTTGGCAAAACCCATCTCATGCATGCTATCGGCCTAAAGCTTATGAGCCGGGGTAATATTTCGGTCGCTTATATGTCGGCCGAAAAGTTCATGTATCGTTTTATTGCGTCCATGCAGTCTAAATCTCAAATGGAGTTTAAGGAACAATTAAGGTCTGTTGATGTTTTGATGATTGATGACCTCCAGTTCCTCATCGGTAAGAATAGTACACAAGAAGAGTTCTTCCATACATTTAATGCGCTTGTTGATGCAGGGCGACAAATTATTGTCAGTGCAGATAAAAGCCCCTCAGACTTATCAGGGTTGGAAGACCGACTACGAACTCGCCTAGGTTGCGGGATGGTCGCGGATATTCATGCGACAACCTTTGAGTTGCGTATTTCCATCCTTGAGGCAAAAGCGAAGGCATCGGGCACTCCTGTTCCACCAAAGGTTTTGGAATATTTAGCGCATAAAATCACCACTAATGTGCGTGAGCTGGAAGGCGCGTTAAATCGCCTCATCGCTCATGCAGATTTGGTTGGCCGTCCTGTTACGCTGGAATCAACGCAGGATGTTCTCAAAGATATGCTCAAGGCGCATGAACGGCGCGTTACGATTGATGAGATTCAGCGGAAAGTTGTGGAGCACTTTAATATCCGCCTAACGGATATGTCCTCCGCGCGTAGGGCACGTGCTGTTGCACGGCCACGACAGATTGCTATGTATCTTGCCAAGCAACTCACAAGCCGGAGCCTGCCAGAAATTGGCCGTAAATTTGGTAATCGGGACCACACGACCGTTATGCACGCCGTCAACCGTGTAGCAGAGCTTATGGAGCAAGACCCCGGTTTGGCAGAAAGTGTGGAGCTGTTAAAGCACATGCTAGAAAGCTAAAATCGCTTTCAAAATATTCTTTTCCTTGCTAGAAGGCCATACTACACGCATTCGGTAAGATTTGGGGTTATCATGAAGTTTAAGGTTGATCGCGCGCCGCTTCTGCGTGCTTTGTCCCATGTTAATGGTGTTGCCGAAAAGCGAAATACCATCCCCATTCTTGCCAATGTTTTGCTAGAACATGATGGCGAGACTCTCCGCTTAACCGCTACGGATATGGAAATTGCTGTTGTGGAGGAGATTCCTTCCACAGCGACACGCGCAGGTGCGGTAACCATTCCCGCTGCTGTTCTTTTCGAGATTGTCCGTAAATTGCCCGATGGTGCAGAGATTGAGTTCAATCAGGAGAGCGCAGAAGAGCCACTTCACCTGCGGGCTGGGCGGTATGCTACGAGCTTGAATGTCCTGCCGGTGGATGATTTCCCTGCTATGGTTGCAGGGGACCTTCCTCATCATTTCACCATCCAAGCAGGGGAGTTGCGTACTCTCATTGACCGTACGCGCTTTGCTATGTCCAATGAGGAAACACGCTATTACCTCAATGGGATTTACCTCCATGTCGTGCTGGAGGGTAAGAAGAACTATCTTCGTGCCGTTGCGACAGATGGGCATCGTCTGGCCAAAGTGGATACAGAGGCCCCACTCGGTGTTAAGTCCATGCCCGGCATTATTGTTCCGCGCAAAACGGTTACAGAAGTGCGAAAGCTACTGGATAATGATGGCGCAGATGTTGAGGTGGCCCTTTCTGAAACGCGCATCCAGTTCCGTATTGGCTCCATCTTGCTGACCTCTAAACTTGTGGATGGGACTTTTCCTGAATATTCACGCGTTATCCCGCAGGATAACAGCCGTATCTTGCGCGTTAGCAAGCAGGATCTTGCCGCGGCCGTTGGGCGTGTGGCAGCGATTAGCCAAGAGCGTTCTCGCCCTATCAAGCTGACGGTAACAAAGAATCATCTTACGCTTTCAGCGATCAGCCCTGACCAAGGGATTGCCCAAGAAGAGTTGGATGAAAATAGCGTTAGTTACGATAGTGATGACGTGGAGATTGGCTTCCAAGCGCGCTATTTGACGGATATTACCGACCAAATTGATGCGGAGGCGGAGTTCGCTTTAGCGGATAGCTCCTCACCGACATTGATTCGCGATACGGAGCAGCCTGCTGTTCTTTACGTTCTTATGCCTATCCGGGTTTAAGTGCCGCCTTGCGGTTACACCGTCTTACCTTAACGGATTTCCGTAATTATCGCCGTCGTGTTTGGGAGCCCGCTGCCAGTATCTCTGTCCTCACCGGAGAAAATGGCAGCGGGAAGACTAATCTTTTAGAGGCCCTGTCTCTCCTTGCCCCGGGGCAGGGCTTGTTAAGCTCCCCAGCGTCTCTTTTGCCACGACATGGGACAACAGATTGGGGTGTCGCTGCACATTTGGAGAGGGGGGGGCATGATTTTCAGCTCGCTACCGGGGTTGCAGCGGGGAAGGGTCGCCGTGTTTTTCTACTAGATGGGGAAAAACCACGCACCCACGCAGAGATTGCTCAGCTTTATTCTTGTGTGTGGCTTACCCCGCAAATGGATCGTTTGTTTTTAGACGGAGCCTCTGGGCGCAGGCGTTTCTTAGACCGCCTTACTGTAGCTCTTATCCCAGACCATACCCAGCAGCTTATCGCACATGAACGCTCCGTGACGAGCCGTAACCGTGTCTTACAAGAACATCCTCAAGAAACCGCTTGGCTTGATTCGCTCGAAACATCCATAAGTCGTCATGCTGTAGCGGCAACTGTCGCCCGGATGAATCTGATAGACACTCTTGGGGCAACTCCCTTTGGGAATAAGGCCTTTCCTCATACGATGATAGAGCTGCATTGCCCCATTGCAGAGGCTCTTAGAACAAAACCAGCTATAGAGGTTGAGGACTGGTTGCGTCAGGCTCTCCAGCAAGCACGCCAGCAAGACCAAGTCCGCAAAAGCACCTCCCTCGGTGCACATCGGGCCGATATGAGTTTAAAAGACCAAGCAACAGGGCGGGACGCTATACAATCTAGCAGTGGGCAGAAAAAAATCATGCTACTAAGCATTATTCTGTCCCATGCAGAAGCTATAACGCATCTTTTAGGATATGCTCCGCTCATTTTGCTTGATGAACCACTAGTTCATCTTGATGAAAAGCGGCGTATTAATTTGATGGAAAGTTTGCGTGCTTTAAAAACAACCATACTCTTAACCGGTACAGAAGCCGCATTATTTTCCCCCCTGCGAGGTCATGCAGATTTTATAACCATTCGTAACGGAACACTCCTGCCAGAAAGGGGGAGGGAATAGCTCTGGTCATAAGCGGGTTCTCGCAGTATATTCATGGAAAATCCGTCTCTTTCAAACCGGAGTAATGCGTAGGCATGTCAGAATCCCAAAACCAACCGGAGACTCCCTCTTCCAACCATGAGGAATATGACGCATCGTCTATCTCCGTCTTGCGTGGGTTGGATGCTGTCCGCAAACGTCCCGGCATGTATATCGGTGATACGGATGATGGCTCTGGCCTGCATCATATGGTGTTTGAAATTATTGATAATGCCGTGGATGAGGTGCAAGCAGGCTTTGCGTCCTACTGCATATTAACCCTAAATGGGGATGGCTCTGTCACGGTGCGTGATAATGGCCGTGGCATCCCAACAGATATGCATGAGGAAGAAGGAATCAGTGCAGCCGAGGTTGTGTTGACTAAGCTGCATGCAGGAGGGAAGTTTAACCAAAACTCCTATAAAGTCTCTGGCGGGTTGCACGGGGTGGGGGCTGCTGTTGTTAATGCTCTCTCAGAGACGATGGATGTACGCATTTGGCGACAAGGGAAAGAGCATCTTATCCGCTTCCGCCACGGGGAGCCTGTAGCACCGCTCGAAGTTGTCGGGGAGTCCTCTGAGGAAAGTGGCACAGAGGTCACGTTCAAACCAAGTGCTGAGACATTCTCCAAAACGGAGTTCGATTTTAGTATCTTAGAGCGGCGTGTGCGTGAGCTAGCGTTCCTTAATTCCGGTATGCGGATTATTTTGCGGGATGAACGCCATAGCGAACCACGCGAAGTTATCTTCCATTATGAGGGCGGGCTGACAGCCTTTGTTCAATGGCTCAATAGCTCCAAGACAGCCTTAATTGATCCTCCCATCACAGGAGAGTTGCAAGATGAGGCCTCCGGTATTCGTGTAGAGTTTGCGTTATGCTGGAATGATAGCTTCCACGAGACGATGTTGTGCTTTACCAACAACATTCCTCAACGTGATGGGGGCACGCATCTTGCGGGGTTCCGTCAAGCTTTGACGCGCGCCGTTGGAAAATATGCGACTCAATTAAGTAGTCGAAAAGAGACAAATAACCTCACAGGTGAGGATATGCGGGAGGGTCTCTCTGCTGTTCTCTCCGTTAAGGTGCCGGACCCAAAGTTCTCCTCCCAAACTAAAGATAAGTTAGTTTCCTCCGAGGTTCAGCCCGTTGTCCATACCATTGCTGCTGATATGATTAGCCATTGGTTTGAGACCCACCCGAAGGAAGGCCGCACCGTTATTGCGAAAATTGCCGATGCTGCTAATGCCCGTGAGGCCGCTCGCCGTGCTCGTGAGTTGACACGCCGTAAGGGTATTTTGGATGTGTCCTCCCTACCGGGGAAGCTGGCCGATTGTCAGGAGCGTAACCCAGAGGGCGCAGAATTATTTATCGTTGAGGGGGATTCCGCTGGGGGAACGGCCAAGCAAGGGCGGGATAGACGTTTCCAAGCGATTTTGCCGTTACGTGGTAAAATCCTCAATATCGAGCGCGCCCGCTTTGACCGCATGTTAAGCTCTGCGGAGATTGGTACACTTATTACAGCCCTTGGAACAGGGATTGGCCATGGCCCTGTAGAGCAGGGAGGCTTTAATATTGAGAAGCTTCGCTACCATAAGATAGTCATTATGACTGATGCGGATGTGGATGGCTCCCATATTCGGACTTTGTTATTGACCTTCTTTTTCCGTCAAATGCCGCAACTTATTGAGAATGGGCATCTTTATATCGCGCAACCACCGCTTTTCCGCGCTAAACGCGGGCAAGAGGAGCGGTATCTTAAAGATGAGCCGGCTCTTGATGCTTATCTGCTCGATAAAGCCCTCCATAACGCTGCTCTTACGCAGCATGATGGTCAATCCTTAACAGGAGAGGCGTTGCGTGTCGTTATTGACCGGTTGAGTAATATTGCTCAAGATTTGCGCGCGCTTTCTGCTCGGATTCCGCTGTGGATTATGGACCAAGCTGCTGTGAGTGGCATTATTGATGCTGAGGCTTCAGCGCGTGAACAAGCCCTTGATCGCTTTCGTACACGGCTTGAAGAAGTCTCGCCTGAGAATGAACGAGGCTGGCAGGTTCAATGTGAGGGCGATGCCATCATATGTCGCCGCTTCTTGCGTGGTGTGGGGGAGCGTTATGTGTTCGAGCCTACGCTTCTGCGTTCTAGTGAGGCACGGCGTCTCCGTATGCAGCAAGAATGGTTAGCGCAGATTTTTGCCCAGCCCGTCACATTGCAATTAGACCAGAAAGAACATCATTTCTCTGGTCCGGGGCTGTTGATGGAGCAAGTCCTCACACAAGGGCGGCGCGGGTTGGCTATCAACCGCTTTAAAGGCCTTGGTGAGATGAATGATGAGCAGCTTTGGCACACAACGCTCGACCCGGCTACTCGTACCCTTCTGCAAGTACAGGTTGGTGATAGTGAGGATGCTGACCAAGTATTTTCTACATTAATGGGGGATGTTGTGGAGCCTCGGCGTGAGTTTATCGTCGATAATGCTCTAAAGGTCGCTAATCTTGATGTATAATCGCCTTATAAAACGTCTTTATCGCATCGCATGGCTCTCCGCTCTTTTAATAGGGGGGAGCTGCTTTTGGGGAGCGGGGGTTGGGATGGCTCAGTCATCTCCTTTACCTCCTGCAATGGTGGCTAAAGAAAAACCTATAGGGCAGAATATTCATCTCCATTATAATATATATGTACGTGGCTATCATTTTGTAAATGTTGATGCTGATTATGTGCTTCACCCTTGGGGTTATGGCATACAGACGCATCTTTATAGCGTTGGCTTAGCGAGTTGGTTTTTTACAGTTAATTTACTCAGCACCGCGCAAGGTCATTTTAATGAAGCGGGCACACGGCCCTTGTCTTATGATAATCGCGGCTTCTCTCGCGGAGAAGAGCTGCATACACACATTGAGTTCGACCATACAGGCCCTCATGTCACGGTGCTTCAACCGCCGGAAACAGGGCGAGAGGCTATGCCAGAAGTAGAGTTCCGGCAGTCTGTGGATATGCTCAGCTATCTCATCGGGTTAGTCCATCACATGGATGTCCATCAGAGCTGTACTACGGGGCAATCCGTTTTTGATGGGATTCGTCTTTCTTACATGGATATGCACGGCCCCTTTAAAACAACACTCCCTAAAGACCATCACCCTTTCTATACCGGGGATGCGATGCGATGCGACTTTACGGGAAAGCAGATTGGCGGTTTTTCCATTGGGTCTCCCTTTAAGGATGCAAAAGCAACACCTCATCCCGGGTCTGTATGGTTTGTTCGGGACCCAAAAGCGGGGCTAATCCCAGTACGATTGCAATTCTCGCACCCTAAGATAGGGATGCTCTTGGTCGTCTTACAAACGCCCCCTTATTTATCGGCTGTTCCTGCTCAAGCAGCTCCAAAATAATGTTACGAGGTCATTTATGAGTTCCATCACCACTGCCATTATTTTGGCCGCCGGGATGGGGACGCGTATGAAGTCCCGCTACCCTAAAGCAATGCAACGCTTGGGAAACCGCCCTATGATTGGCCATTTACTAGAGACGGCCCAACATAGTGTTGACCAAATTATCGTTGTGGTCGGCCCGGGGATGGAGGAACTTACCCATTATGTTCAGCCGCATCAAACTGTTATTCAAGCCGAGCGGTTAGGGACGGGACATGCAGCGAAAATAGGCGTCTCTTCGCTGACAGAGGGGAAAGCTGTTATCCTCTATGCAGATAATCCCCTTCTCACAGAAGATACAATGCAACGTCTGTTAGAGGCTCATACGCACGATAACAAATTATCCCTTTTAGGTATGCGTCCGCACAATCCGGGGCATTATGGACGTATTATTGTGGACCAAAAGGGCATGGTCGAACGTATTGTTGAGTATAAAGATGCCACCGAGACAGAAAAACAGACGACCCTTTGTAATGCTGGGATGATGTGTGCCGATGTAAGTGACCTCAAGCGGTGGTTGGCGGAAATTACCCCTAATAATGCGCAAAATGAATATTATCTAACAGATATTGTCGCCCTTGCTGCGCGTGAAGGCCATGTGACATGCGTTGAAGGTGGGGAGGAGGAGCTTGCGGGTATTAATTCCCGCGCGGAATTAGCGCAAGCTGAAGCACGGCTCCAAGATAGATTGCGTTTTCGCGCTATGGAGCAGGGGGTTACGCTGATTGACCCTGCTAGTACTTTCCTCAGTATAGATACAAAGCTCGCCCCTGATGTCATCATTGAGCCACATGTTTTCATCGGCCCCGGCGTTACGCTGGAGGAAGGCTGTCTTATTCGTGCTTTTTCACATCTGGAGGGCTGTCACGTTAAAGCAAATGCAGTGATAGGGCCTTATGCCCGCCTACGACCGGGGACGCTTTGCCATGAAGAAACGCATGTTGGTAATTTTGTAGAGCTTAAAAATACGACTCTTGGAGCAGGCAGTAAGGTTAACCATCTCAGCTATTTGGGGGATAGTGAGGTCGGCACGCACAGCAATATCGGGGCCGGAAGCATTAGCTGTAATTATGATGGCGTCTTTAAACATAAAACGATGATTGGTGATGATTGTTTTATAGGCTCCAACAGCGTTATGGTGGCTCCTGTAAAGATAGAAGATGAGGCCATGACAGCTGCAGGCAGTATCATCACTCATGATGTCCCAGCGGGGGCTCTTGCCTTTGGGCGCGCACGTCAGGCAAATAAGCTGGAGCAAGGACGTGCCCTTCAGGCAGCGTTGAGGAAAAAGAAGGAGCGGGGCTGATGTGTGGTATCTGTGGTGTTGTTGGGCATCGTCCCGCTACCCCTATTGTTTTTGAAGGGCTACGCCGGCTGGAATATCGTGGTTATGATTCGGCTGGTATCGCAACGGTGGAACATGGGAAGCTCTCGCGGTGTCGTGCAGCAGGGAAGCTAGATAATTTAAAGCATGCGTTGGAGAAAACACCGCTCTCTGGCACAACAGGGATTGGCCATACCCGTTGGGCAACGCATGGTGCCCCTACAACACAGAATGCTCACCCTCATCATGCTGGACAAGTCACTATTGTCCATAATGGCATCATTGAGAACTTTGCAGCCCTTAAACAACGCTTAGAAACTAAGGGACGGAGCTTTGAGACAGAGACGGACTCAGAGGCTGTAGCGCATCTCTTAGATGATTATATTCAACAAGGATTATCCCCTAAAGATGCCGCCTTTGCGACCATCAAGCAGTTGCAGGGGGCTTACGCTATTGCCATGATTTTTGAGGGGCATGATAATTTGCTCATCGGTGCGCGGCATGGTGCTCCTTTAGCCGTTGGGTATGGGGAAGGAGAGATGTTCCTCGGCTCAGATAGTCTGGCCTTAGCTCCTTTATCCAATCAAATCAGCTATCTTGAAGATGGTGATTGGTGCGTCCTAACGCGTGATCATGTTGAAATCTTTGATGCACATGGCGATGTAGCTCATCGCCCTATCCAAACCACCTCCCTTACAACAGGGCAGATTGGCAAAGACGGTTATCGTCATTTTATGGAGAAGGAGCTGCATGAGCATCCAGTAGCGATTGGCCAGACCCTTCAGAGAATTACGGATTCTGTAACGCGGCGCATTGCTCTGCCGCCTATGCCTTTTGATGTTGCCACTTTGCCACGAGTAACTATTACTGCGTGTGGGTCTGCTTTTTACGCCGGTATGGTAGGGCGTTATTGGCTAGAGGAATTGGCACGCCTTCCCATTGATATTGATGTCGCCTCAGAGCTTCGCTACCGCAATCCGCCACAACCTAATCATGGTCTTGCATTGCTTATCTCGCAATCTGGCGAAACGGCCGATACGCTTGGGGTCTTGCGGGAGTTAAAAGCAGCGGGGCAGCATGTTGTCTCGGTTTTAAATGTAGAACATTCTACAATGGGACGCGAGAGCGATTTGGTTCTTGGCATGGTCGCTGGGCCGGAGATTTCTGTGGCCTCTACAAAGGCCTTCACAGCACAACTTTCCGTTCTTGCTGCTTTAACCATCGATTTTGCTCGTCAACGAGGCCTTATTGATGAGGCAAAAGAGCGTGAACTCACCGATAGTCTTTTAGACCTTCCTTCCCATGCGATGGAGGTTTTGGGGCTTTTTGACCAAATCCGTAGTATGGCGCGTGTTATTGCACAAGCGCGCGATATTTTATATTTGGGGCGCGGTATTTGTATGCCTATCGCGCAAGAAGGGGCGTTAAAGCTTAAAGAAATCAGCTATATCCATGCGGAAGCCTATGCGGCAGGGGAGTTAAAGCATGGGCCTATCAGCTTGATAGACCCTAGCGTCCCTGTGGTTGCGATTGCCCCCTCAACAATATTGTTTGAGAAGACACTCTCCAACCTGCAAGAAGCCCGTGCCCGTGGGGGGCGCATCCTTGTCTTTACGGATGCCAAAGGAGCGGAGCAATTAAAGGATATTGCAGAGCATATTATTATCTTACCGGATGTTAATGCCTTTGTAGCTCCCATCCTTTATACAATCCCCGTGCAGATTTTGGCATATGAGGTTGCTTTGTTGAAAGGGACGGATGTGGACCAACCGCGCAATCTAGCCAAATCTGTGACGGTGGAATAAAAGACACTCCCTTCTACCTTCTTTCATTAGAGAAGTGGGTAAGGGGAGGCGGGTTGCTTAATGATGATTTTCTGCGTAACCTTGCCGGGGTATTACGCTAGAGGAAGTAAGAGGGGATAAGTTATGGAAGTGGGGCTTGCTGAGGTTCTGCTGACGCTTGCCTTCCTGTTGGGTCTAATTAGCTTCATCCCCCCTCTTGCTAAGAAGATCAACTTACCGGAAACCGTTATTATCGCCTTATTGGGGATTGTCCTTGGCGGTGTTTCATCCCTTATCAATAGCTCAATGGGGTTGGACCTTTTAGAAGGCCCTGCAAGTGCTCTCTTATCTTTTCCTATAGATAGTGAAGGTTTTCTCCTCATATTTCTTCCCTTATTGGTCTTTAAGGGAGCAATGGGGATTAATGTCCGTAGCTTAACACATGAGATCGCGACAGTGTTGCTGCTCGCGATTGTCGCTGTGATTGTGTCTACAGCAACAATCGGTTTTGCACTTTATCCTTTTGCACAACAAACATTAGTAGCCTGCCTATTATTAGGTGCCATTGTCGCCACGACCGACCCTTCTGCCGTGGCAAGTATTTTCCGCGAGATTGGGGCCGCTGCACGGTTAAGCCGTTTGGTGGAGGGAGAAGCCCTTTTAAATGATGCCGCAGCTATTGCCATCTTTACCATTCTTGCAGGGGCCATCACGGCGCATCATGAAATAAGCTTTCGTGAAGCCGTTACTGATTTTTTAACCAATTTTGCTGGGGCTGTAATTATTGGCGTGGCCGTTGCCCGCTTAGCTTTGCTTATCATCACCGCGATTAGTGGTTTCCCAGCAGCAGAAATTACCCTTTCGGTCGTACTGCCTTACGGTGTTTATATTCTATGCGATAATATTTTGGGATTTTCGGGCGTGGTGGCCACCGCATCTGCTGGGCTAACCGTATCTGCGCTAGGGCCGTCCACATTCCGCCCTTTGACATGGAACTTTCTTAAAGAATTATGGGAACAGCTAGAGTTTTGGGCAAGTACGCTTGTCTTTATGCTAGCGGCGTTGCTCGTTCCCCGTATGATGATTGGTATCACACGCTGGGACCTTGTCCTCATCCTTATTGCAAGTCTAGCAGGGCTGTTAGCACGATCGGTTGTGATTTTCGGGATGCTTCCGATTTTGACAGTCACGCGTTTATCTCCGCCTGTTCCTACGCGCTTTAAGGTGACAATGGCATGGGGGGGACTACGCGGGGCCATTACGCTTGCCCTCGCGCTCGCTGTGAATGAAAACCCACATATCAATGATTCCATCACCCATTTTGTAGGGATTGTCGCTACGGGTTTCGTGCTTGTCACGCTGCTTGTAAATGGCACCACCCTGCGCTCTTTGGTGTTATTTCTCAAACTAGATCGTCTCTCACCGATTGATGAAGCTCTTAGAAATCAAATCATCGGGATTGGTCTTAGTCATGTTGCCCAACGGGTCTCTCATGTTTCTGATGAGCTAAGCTTTAGCTTCCGTACCCGCAGCGGGGTGATTAGCCGTCTGGAGCAACGTGCTGAAAAAGAAAAAGCCAGCAATAATTTTGAGACTGCTTTAAGTGATAGAGAGCGTGTGAATCTCGCCCTTTTGACTATTGCCAACCAAGAACGGTCCTTATTGTTGGATCTTTTTTGTGTCCAAGGCATGTCGAGCCGCCGTGTCATTGAGACGCTTTTGCGCGGGATAGAAGCCATTATCGATGCTACTCAATTAGAGGGACGATATGGGTATGTTAAAAGTCGGCGCAAAAGTCTCCAGCCTTCTTTACGCCTGCGCTTAGCACAGATGTTGCATAGGCGGTTTCATATTGACCGCCCTTTAACACTTTGCATGATGGAGCGTTTTGAGACGCTCATCATCTCGCATCTGGTTTCTACCTCTTTAATCCGCTTTGTGCGTGAGAGGATGGAGCCAACTTTGGGACGCCGTATTACGGAAATCGTCTCCGAAGTACTAGGCCGTCAACGTAAATTGCTGGAGGATGCGCTCGCAACCTTACGCCTGCATTATTCGGGTTATTCCGAAGCGTTGGAAAGCCGTCTATTACGGCAAATCGCCCTCCGTTTGGAGGATGAAGAATATGCAACACTTGCGAAAGATAATCTCATCTCAGAGGAGCTTCATCGTGAACTTCGCCGCTCGATTGAACGGCAAAGAACGCGCCTAGATACACCGTTGCGCTTTAACCTTCGCAGTGGGATTGAGCAGCGGTTAAGGATGTTCCAAGCTTTTAATGGCGTGCCAGATGGGGCTTTGCATGAGCTAGCTGCACGCGTCTTTATTTGCTTTCTATCCCCCGGTGAGGTGTTGATTCATAAAGGTGAGCGTATTCATACCATTTACGCACAAGTAGCAGGGCTTGTAGAATCAGCAACAAGTGTAGGAGATGCCCAAGAGGTCATGCTTGGGGCAGGAGACCTCATTGGGGCTAATAGCCATATCCAAGGGCTGCGGGCGCAAAATACTGTACGCTCCTTGCAATTCTCGCATTTACTGGCCATTCCTCAGGCTGATTTTGATAAGCTTTTACGCGCTTTCCCCATCGTGAAGCGGCAAATCATTAGGCGTCATGGGATGCGCCTAGACGGTACATTAGAGGCCAATGTCGTTATCACAAAAGAGGGGGAGACAATCTCCCCAGCGCATGAGGCGGGTTTCATCATTTCCCCTTCTGTAGAGAAGTCATAATCTCTGCGCTTTGGGGGAATCAGTAGGGAAGAGCCTTTGTGAAAGACGATTGGATGCTAATAGACCGAGTGTCGATAATAAGGCGGCACCGGAATGTAGCAGCCAGAAAAGGCTGTCAGGGATTTGATGCAACATAGCCGCCAACTTACCGACAAGCAGATTGCCTATGAAGATATGTAACGTAAAGCAGGAAATAAGCGTTGTATTATGTTGTGGGGGCGCGTACCGCGAGAAAAGGGCCATACCAATAGGAAAGGTCATCCCACAACCGATGTCATTAATGGTATGAAATGCCACACCCCACCAGAGGCTCACCTGATGCGCTCCCGGGTGGAGCCACTCTCCACAAATTAAAAAGAGAGGGCCTAATGTCGCGATAGCACTCCCGATGATAATCTTCATCATGTCGCGCACAATGCCATAGCGGTGGTCGTACCACTGCCAAAACCACAGAACAATAAACCCTGTTATCATGCTAATAACGCTATCTAAAGACACTAATGAGCTAACAGGGCATGTAACGCCCAATACTGTGAGTTGATAATGTTCTCCTCCCCATAGTAGATAGCCGTCCATGATCTCTTGGTTAGGAAGCACACCAAGAGCAAAAACCACTACAAGCCACATAAGGAAAAAGATGCGTTGTTTTTCTATTTTAGAGCAACGTGATTTTATAGGTATATGAGGAAAAGATACATTTTTTTGCTCATCTAAAGGCAGATAATGATGCCCCATAATATAGCATAGCAAGCCAATTATCATCGCACATGCTGTTGAAAGAAACGCCCAGTACCATGCAATCGTACCCAAAAAAGCACAGAGGAGGGGGGAGATTATCGCCATGATTTGGATACTTTGGCTATAGATTTGGTAAGCATCCGACCGGCGGCGGTCATCTAACTTATAGAGCGCGCCGACTTGGGCTTTCAAACTTCCTGAAAACCCAACCCCAATTAAAAACAGCCATAACGCGATGACAAAGAACGATTCTACTGCCATGAGGCAAAAGCTGAGGGTTAGTATAGTAATACCAATCACCCCGGAGCGTGTACGGCCTAAGCCGCGATCGGCAATAAAACTTCCTAAAAAGGGAGCAGCAAAAATAACGGCCATGATAAGCCCGGAGAGGCTTCCTGCCGTAGCGTCTACACCGTTTGGGTTATAAAAAGCTTGGTTAATGACTAAAAGAGAGCGCAGCCCAACAACATACTGCGTGCGCTCTGGATGTTGGAGCAGGTCTTTAAGATATAAGACCAATATAGAGAGCATGCCATATTGGGCAAAGGATAACCAACCTTCTGTCCCAAATAAAACCCATAACCCTTTAGGATGCCCCCATATTTCTGTCGAGGCAGGAGTGTGAGCATGAGAAGGAGGCGTAGATGTAGGGTTAGTCGTCATCCAACGCTTATAACAAGACTTTACCCAAAACGCACCTGGAGGCATGATCGAGCGGATGGAGAAAAATCACATAATATATATTATGCCAACTTATCTATGTTTCAATCTCTTTCCCATAGTCATGCAGGCCTTCATAAAGCTGAAACTTTTCACGGCTCAAATATCATCATCGTCATCATGATAAAAACGAGCGAAACGATGCCCCAAAGATGTTAATATCTCATACCCAATTGTCCCAGACTGCGCGGCAACTGTGGCTATATCCTGTTCTGGGCCAATTACGCTCAGCCAGCTGCCTTCTGCCAACTGCTCCTCTGGCACGGCTGTAACATCCACAGTTAGGCTATCCATAGAGACCCGGCCAATAATTGGTAATCGTATCCCTTTATACCATAAATGGCCTCCTCCCTCCGAGAAAGCACGGAACACACCATCAGCATAACCAATCCCTACAGTAGCAAGACGCATAGAATGAGTGGCGTGATAACTTAGCCCGTAGCCAACACCGGCTCCTTTTGATATTTTTCTTAATTGTAAGATTTGTGCTTCTAACTCTAAAACAGGATGAAGTGATGTATCCATTTCATTCGGTGGTAAACCATACAAAGCAACACCCGGGCGAACCAAATCAAAATGATAATCTGTTCCTAAGAAAATCCCTGATGAAGCCGCTAGAGAGCGTGGCACATGCGGGAAAGCAGCACTCATTTTTATAAAACGCTTACGTTGCTCCTCATTTGCTGGATGATCAAGATGATCGGCACAGGCCAGGTGGCTCATCACCAATATGGGCTTAAAGCCTTTTAAGGCCTCATTCTGTATATCCTCTTCTGCGAGGCCAAAACGAGACATTCCGGTATCGAACTGTAAAGCGGCTGGGTAATCCCTTTCTTTTCGTGAGCAGAAAGCACGCCACCCCCTCACCTGCTCCAGACTATTGAGAACCGGAATGAGGTTATAATCCGCCATAAGACCCGGACCATCAGGCAGGAAGCCATGTAACACAAAGATGCGCTTATTCGGTAGAATCTTCCTAAGAAGGCACCCTTCCTCTGGCTGGGCTACAAAAAAGCTTTTCACCTGCCCTGCTAAGGCCGTTGCAATTTTGTCCATACCCAGCCCATAGGCATCCGCCTTCACAACAGCTGCACAATCTGCCCCCACTGCGTAGCGTGAGAGCCTTGCATAATTCTTCCTAATGGCAGAAAGATCCACCTTTAGCCGTGCGCTTTTATGTTCGCAGAGCCCCCTCACACGCGGCCTCCTCATTTCCCATAGTGATGCTGAGATGATGCACAATCTTACAGAAAATGAAGCTGTTAGATATTATTTTCTCAAAAAACTGCTTATTTTATGTGGATTAGAAGGATATTTTCACGCTCCCATCGCCTCCATCATCACCTAAAATGTGTCCTCTTTGCAATTTTGTCGCTGAAAATTGTGACAGAAGCTTGAGGAGAAGCCCCTTTTTGTATTAGAGAGCAGGGCACAGATGCTGTTTGGCTATTTCGCTAAACGGCTTTGCCCTGTTTTATGGGTAAGATTTTTTGATTTCGCAGGGGCCTAAGATAGTTCAATCTGAAGGTCCAAACGGAGCTAGTCTAGGTTTGACCGAGGCCAACCAAAACACCAATCCCGCGCTCTCCATCACGCCGAGCCGTTCAGGAATCGAACGCCGCTATGGAGACTTCCCCAGCTTCCCTGCTGCTCTGGACTATGCAGCCCAGGGTAAGAGTGGCTTTAACATTTATTCTGGTCGCGGCACCCTGCTGGAGGTTTTGCCTTACAGTAAGCTACGCCAGCAAGCCCATGCTACAGCACGACGCTTGCTTGGTGCAGGACTGAAAGCGGGTGATAGAGTCGCTATTGTGGCTGAGAGCGATGGGGATTTTGCCCGTATCTTCTTCGGTTGCCAATATGCGGGCCTTGTTCCAGCACCGTTGCCTTTACCGGTCGCCTTCGGCGGAAAGGAAGGCTATATTGAGACCCTGCGCGGGATGATTACTAGCGCAGATGCGCGCGCTGTTATTGTTCCTGATGTGATTGGAGGCTGGACAGCTGATATTATTGAGGGCTTCCCTCTTGTTTTTGGTGGTTCCCCTGCTGAATTAATGACCCTTGAGGAAAGAGACATCCCTCTGCCGGAAATATCAGGTGATGGGTTGTCTTATCTTCAATTCTCCTCAGGAAGTACGCGCTTCCCTATGGGGATAAGTGTGACCCAAAAAGCTGGTATGGCTAATGCTCATGCTATCGCAAAATATGGGTTACAAGTTTACCCAAGTGATGATGTGCGTGATGACCGTTGCGTCTCGTGGTTGCCTCTCTATCATGATATGGGGCTTGTTGGCTTCTTTCTCACCCCGATGACATGCCAACTTTCGGTCGATTTACTGCCTACTCGTGAGTTTGCACGCCGCCCGAATGTTTGGTTGGAGTTGATTGCCCGTAACAAGGGTACGATGTCCTATAGCCCGTCTTTCGGTTATGAATTATGCGCACGCCGTGGCGCACGTGAGGATATAGACCTCTCCTCATGGCGTGTTGCGGGGATTGGCGGCGATATGATTCGCCCGCACATCATCCATAGCTTTGCAGAGACGTTTGAGAAAAGTGGCTTCGATAAGCGTGCTTTTGTTGCGAGCTACGGTATGGCTGAGACAACTCTCGCCATTAGCTTTGCTCCGCTCAATACGGGTCTTCGTGTTGATACGATTGACCTTGCCGCTATGGAGCGTGAGGATTTTGCTCGCCCCGCTCATGAAAGAACAGACACGGCGCGGGATTTCGTCTTATGTGGCGTTTGCTTGCCTGAGCATCAAATTGAGGTGCGTGACCCTGCCGGTAAGTCGCTCAAAGAACGTGAGGTTGGGACTGTCTTCGTCCGTGGGCCAAGTCTAATGTCCGGTTATTTCAACCGTCCTAAAGAGACAGAGGCCGTGCTTTCTCCAGATGGTTGGCTCAATACCGGTGATATTGGCTACATGCTGGATAGGCAGATTGTTATTACCGGCCGGGCGAAAGACCTCATCATCATCAATGCACGCAATATCTGGCCCCAAGATTTGGAATGGGCGGCTGAGCATGAGGTGAACTCCCTCCGCTCGCGTGATGTCGCAGTTTTCTCCGTTGATTCTGGTGAAGGCGAACAAGTTGTTGCATTGGTGCAATGTCGTTTCACGGATGAGGAGCCACGCACAACGCTGCGCAATGAGCTGGTCGGCCTTTTCCGCCGTATGCATGGCATTGATGTTAATGTTGTTCTCGTACCGCCGCGGTCTCTCCCACAGACCTCCTCTGGGAAGTTGACACGGGCACGGGCGCGGGCAATGTACCTCAACAAAGAATTTGAATAACCCTGCAAGGGCTATCTCCTCGCGAAGGAAGCTTCTATAATCGTCTTATCCTTCGCAGGCTATAAAGGGACAAAACATGACCGACAATGTTGCTGATATTTCTCAGATGATTCTCCAAAAATTGCTGGAGAACCCTAAAGTCCCGCGCGATATCACCGGGGATAGTCGCATCGTGGAGGATTTAGCCTTTGATAGCCTTGCTGTAATGAACTTCGTGATGGAAATTGAAGACACGCTTGATGTTTCCGTCCCGCTTGATAAATTGGCCGATATCCGCACGATTAACGATCTTGCTGGCTGCTTGCAGGCCATTAAGGCAGAACAAGCATGAGTGCAGGGTTATTTGATAAATACGCGACCTTACGGGGGAATTATGAATCCCTTATGGCCGCTAGCCCACGCAACCCTTTTGGGGTTGTTATTGAGCGTCCCCTCTCAGCAACAGTTGGCATTATAGAGGGGCGTGAAACCCTTTTATTTGGCACAAATAACTATCTTGGTCTCAGCCAGTCTAACGCAGCACGGGATGCGGCTATCCATGCCGCTCAGACAATGGGGGTCGGAACGACTGGTTCCCGTATTGCCAATGGGACTTTCGGCCTGCATCAAAAGCTAGAGCATGCTCTTGCCAAAGTCTTCCAGAGAAAACATGCTATGATTTTCTCGACAGGCTATCAGGCAAATTTGGGCACGATTTCGGCTCTTGTAAATAAAGATGATACGCTTTTCCTAGATGCAGATAGCCATGCCTCCATTTATGATGGGGCGCGTCTCTCTGGGGCGCAAATTATCCGTTTCCGCCATAATGACCCTGCTGACCTTGAGAAGCGCATCGCTCGGACAAGCAATAGCACAGGGGCTCGCCTCATCATTGCTGAGGGCATTTACTCCATGACGGGGAATATCGCCCCTTTAAAGGAGTTTGTTGAGGTCAAAAAACGCCACAACGTCCCCCTCCTCGTAGATGAGGCTCACTCCTTTGGTGTGCTTGGTGCGCATGGCCGTGGTGTTGCAGAGATGCAAAATTGCGAAGCGGACATAGACTTCATCGTGGGGACCTTCTCCAAATCTTTAGGAACGGTAGGCGGTTATTGCGTTACAAATCATGATGAGATTGACCTCATCCGGCTTTGCTCGCGGCCTTATATGTTTACAGCCTCCCTCCCCCCGGAGATTATTGCTGCCACCCTCGCCGCTTTAGAGGAAATCGAAACAAAACCTGAGTTGCGTGAGAAGCTGCAAAAGAACGCTGCACGGTTGCATGAGGGCTTTAAGTCTGTTGGGTTGAATACCAGCAACTTCATCTCTCCTGTCATCGCTGTGACGTTGGAGGATATACCGCAAGCTCTCGCCTTCTGGAATGCGCTGCTGGCTGCGGGTGTTTATGTAAACCTCTCACTTCCCCCAGCAACGCCTGATAATCGTCCATTGTTGCGTTGCTCTGTCATGGCAGCACATTCTTTTGATGAAATTGACCGCGCTGTAGAGACATTTGGTACAATCGCTAAAGAACTACAGGTCGCTTAAAATATTCCCCCCTCTTTAATTAAGAGGGGGGATTTTTATACTTACTTTGTCGTTTTCAGAAAATGTCTAGCACGCCATAAGAAGAAAGGCAGAGTTAAGATAGGGTGCTTGCGCTCAAAAGTGGAAACATGCACCTGCTTACCGGTATGACGTTGTATCTTCCATAGTAGATAAGAAACGCCGTCCTTAAAGGTAAAAGCCGCTTTAATAAGGCGACTGAGATTAAGAGGGCGACCATAAGCAGCAATTTTTTGCCAGTTTTTGGCAGCTTTCTTCCGAGATGACGCTGTCAGATAAGGGCGCAGCGTTTCATTATTCGTTTGATAACTCAAACCTGCCTGTTGCCACGACGCTTTTAAAAGAGCTTCATATCGCTCCTCGCGCCCTTTAAGCAACTTATGGCCACGCCCTTTTTTCTCTACTCGCAGCTCTGCGGCATAAGTATGAGCAAAGAGAGTACGCCAATAATCTATTGCTTCCCCTTCTTTTGGCCCAAGGAGAGCCGCCCAGCATGATGCGGTTATCAAGCATTGCCGCAATGCGTGCAAAATGCGATCAGCCGCACGGCCATTGCGTACCCAAACTAAACGCACAGGCTGACAAAAGCGCGCCCAAATGGTCGTATCAAGGCTAAAAAGCGTCCCTCTCCTTAAAAATTGCTCTTGAGAGAGAACAGCAACCTTAGCACGTAAGGTTGCGGCTTCAGTTTGATGCTCCATATAATAAACATTAGGCGGTAGAACTCGATTAGCGAACCGAGCGAAAGGATTGCCGCTTAAACTTGCTGGTTTCTCCGTAATAACATAAAAATCTAAAATCCCTGTCGGGTCCACTTCCCGCAGGAGAGAGCCGTAAAATAATATCCCTAAAGGAGGCTCCCCCATTTTATATGCGATGGCCTCAGCAAATTGTGCAATCTCGTGCGGGACAGGCGTTGTTAACTCTTGGATGAGGGTTTTATCAATAAAATCAGACATGTAAAAACCGGAAACTCGGCCCCTCTTCTAACATGATTTGCTTATTGGAGGACGCAGGAAATACCTCTCCATCTAAGACAAAATCACTATCTGTCTCCAAGATCATCTTCTGAGCAATCATGCTACTATAATCTTCATGCGACCATAACCAGTTAGGAACATGCCCTCTCAAAAGGTGAAAAAACGCCGCAGGAAGACGCTTGGGAAAGGCATGAACATCTAGAAAATGAAAGCCTTTCCGATTGGAACCAGTATTCCAAAACGGCCAAATACCATAGGATAACTTTTCTAAGGCGGTTGCCATATAAAGAAAACTATAACCTTCTCTTTGCTCCTTTAAATCATCCCCCTCGGCATGCCATGACAAAACATTCCCACTCAGCCATGACTGACGGCTACTCCGCCATAAAAGGCTCGCCACACTGCTAAATAATGTGAAAAATACGGCTAAATCATGAGGAGCAAATCTCAATACCGTTGGAGAATGGGCAATACGCACAGCGCGTGCATAACCAGTACAGCCACCAAACATCCCCAATACGGAGGGCATATCCTGCCCCGGCCAAGATAATTTTATGGGAGCGCGCACGCTACTTTTTAAGCTTTCAGGCTGTAAAATACGATCAACGGCCGCCTCACCACGCAGCCCAAAACCAACATCACCAGCAATGAGGTTCGTATTACCAGAGGGCAGCACTGCGACAGCCGGCAAAGGTGAGCCGCGATATGTGTTAGCGATGGCCGTAAGGGAGGCACTCACAGTGCCATCCCCACCATCAATAGCAATAAAATTAACGCCTTTCTTCTTCAACACTGCCAAATGGGCAGGGAGATGACTATCATTAAGTGTGGCAATGCAAAACTCTCCCATCTTCTGGCGCGCCATGCGCATAAAGCGACCGTTATCTTGTATATTTCTACGGCTATTGGGATTGTGAATGAGGGCAGCTTGTACGTTTTTCATGAATCTCTACATTTTATCCATCACATACCCGCCCAGAAACAAGAAGCCATGTTGTTTCCCAAGCTGGTCGAAATCCTTTAACATGGCTATGCTATAGGAACCAGAAGGGAGTTCCCCTGTAAAGACTGTTCTCTATCGCAATCTATGGTGCTGCCATGTTTTTCGACTCCTTAGCCTCTTTCCCCAACCGGCACGCTCCCGCTATTCATCTGGCACATATGTCAGACCCGCATCTTCCACCTCCGCACATTCCTTGGACTTCTTTTTTTAATAAGCGATTGCTGAGCCGTGCGTTATGGCGCAGCAAAAGACGCCATATTTTGCGCCCTGATATTACGCATCAATTGGTTGAAGATATTGCCTCTCATAAAGAAATACGCGCTGTTCTTATCAGCGGAGACATTACCAATTTTGGCACGAAGGAGGAGTATAAACAGGCCGCAACATGGCTGAAAGGGCTGCCTGTTTCCCCCGTTATTGTGCCTGGTAATCATGATTTTATGGCACCGATTGCCCATAAGCACAGCCTCGCGCAATGGGAAGAATGGTCCGATAAAACATTTCCCTTTGTGCGTTTTTTCGGCAAGGTGGCTGTTATCGGTTTAAACTCCGCGCTCCCGACCTTACCTTTTACGGCCTATGGCCTCATTAACAAAAAACAACGTAATAATCTGGCCAGATTGCTTGCGGAATTAGGCAAAGAGGGATACTGCCGGGTTGTTATGCTTCATCACCCCCCGCGGAAGGGGCTTCTACCCTACAGGAAGTCCCTCATCAATACATCACGCTTGAGTAAGATATTACGTACTTACGGGGCGGAGCTTGTGCTGCATGGTCATTCCCACGATGCCACGCTAACTACAGTGGAAGGCACGGATATTCCCCTCCTTGGGGTGAGTGCCGCGGCAATGGATAGCCACATTATAAGCCGTAAAGCGAGCTGGAATCATCTCAGCTTCACACCCCATACAAAAGGATGGCACATCGCTGTGCAACGCATAGATGCCACAGGGCATGTTTTCGCACAGATGGAATGGGACAGCAGTTCTTCTTTAAGGCCGGTAAATGTTCATTCGTAAGTCTTCTCTACCGACACTAGATCGTTATTTATTACGCCAATTAGTCCCACCTTTTACGATTGCTCTTGGGACAATGCTGGTCGCCTTGTTGCTTGATAGGTTATTGGCCCTTTTTAATCGGCTCGCCAGTAGTGGTAGCTCTATTGCCACCTTATTAACATTGCTAAGCGACCTGCTGCCTCATTATATGGGCTTAGCCCTACCAGCGGCTTTATGCATTGCTGTCTTTATGACCATTAACCGCATGAGCGAGCATAATGAGATTGACGTGCTCTATGCGGGCCATATCTCACTCCTCCGCATTAGCCAGCCTTATATTAAAGTGGGTGCGGTTCTCGCTGTTTTAAGCGTCCTTCTCTATGGTTATTTGCAGCCAATCGCGCGCTATGATTACCGTGAGGGCTTTTATTTTGCACGCCATACAGGCTGGGCCCCTCACCTACAATCCGATATGTTCGCAACTACCTCCACCACAACGCTTCTAACAGCAGATTACGTGGACCATGGAGGCTCTCGTTTACGCCGTATTTTCATCCGCGATGTGAAAGATGATGGGACAACGGAGCTTATTACAGCCCCTAAAGGTCTACTCACCCTCTCTGAACGTGATAAATCTACACAGCTTGATCTTTGGAATGGTCAGATCATACGCGCTAAATCGCCTAACCTTCCTGATAGCCATGTTTCAGTTACCCATTTTGAACATATTGCCCGCTTAATTGAACGCTCTGGCAACCAAGAAGCTTTTCGCTCCCGTGGGAATGATGAGAGAGAGATGACAACATTGGAGATTCTTTCTGCGATTCGGCATAATTCATCGCATATTTCTCCTAAAACGCTGCGAGCGGAAATAGATTTTCGCTTAGCCCGCGCGATTAGTATTATGTTTATACCGTTTCTCTCCATCGCCTTTGCCGTCCGAAAAAAGCGTAAACGCTCTGCCCTAGGGCAAATTATGCTAGCCATTATCCTTGTAGGGTTTGATGAAGTTTTGCTCTTTGGTGATAGCCTCGCCGCTAATGGGACAGCACCTGTGTGGCTAAGCCTTTGGGTGCCAGAAGCTATTTTCTGCCTCGGATGTACATTTGCGCTACTTGCACGCTCCAAAGTAAGTTGGCGGCATAGAGAGCAAAAAAGCTCAAGGACTGCGTGATATTATGAGATTTCCCCTACTCCACGCTACGTTGTTAAAAGTCTTTTTGCGCCCTCTTATCACTAAAATCCTCATTTGCTGCTGTGTGTTGACGGCACTCTTAGAGATATTGGCCCTTCTTGATGATGCTTCCACGATTTTGGACCGTCATCTTGGGTTCCACGGTATCCTAAAATATGTCGGGCTGCATTTGCCTACCCTGCTTGTCGAGATTATGCCTCTTTCGGTCATGATTGGGGGGTTGTTCACATTGCTGCAAATGGCACTCTCTAGTGAGATTGCTGTGCTGCGTGCAGCGGGCCTTTCTACCCTAAATATGTTCCGTTATCTTTTGCCCGGCCCGTTAATCTTGAGCGTCATCTGCATCGCGCTAAAGTTATGGGTCGTCCCTCCTTTTGAGCAAGAACTTAACCGTTGGTGGAATGAAGGGGCGACACAGGCTAACGCTACAAATGACCTCCACAGCCTTTGGTTTCGTGATGGGTCAGATATTGTACGGGTGGAAATGATTAGCCATGGCGGTAATACGCTTTCACAGGTTACGCTCTATCATCGCAACCCCAGTAACGGTGCCCTAACCTCCACTCAACATTATGAGCAGCTAAATTACGAACATAATCAATGGGTGGCGCATGGCACTTTCGATCGTACCGACCTCTACCAAGATAGTACAAAAGCTAGAATTACCTCGGAGTTTATTGTCCCTCTCCTATCTGCCACCCCGATGGATATCATCAATATGACTTTGCCGGGTGTCTATTATACGCCACACCAATTTCGGCAAATTTTTTCCAAAAAAGCACCCTCAAATTTACCTAGATCAAATTATTTGATGACCTTATATGCTATCTTATTCCTACCGTTGCAGATGGCCGTGATGCTTCTCGTTACGCTGCCTATTACATATATCCCGCCGCGGGCAGGGTTACGAACCCCCTTGCCTGTATATGTTATGGCAGCTGGGTTAGGGATTGTTATCCTCCAAGGTATGATTTCGGCCTTGGGGAATGCGGGTTCCTTGCCTATATTACTCGCTACATGTTCTGGTCAGGTTGTGGCGGCCCTGTTCAGCTTGGCTTGGATATTGCGAATGGAGGAAAAATGAGTACATTTAAAAACTTTTTTCAGGGCACGACTCTTATGCATAAGGGCCGAAGCTATGATCTAGGGAAGATGAACCTGTCTCAATTATGGGCAGCCTATCTCACCTACCCCACGATTCTACTTTATTTCGCCCTTATTATAGGGACAGCTGTACTCAGCGTGTATCTACGCCATAGCTGGTGGGGGGTATTGATCCCCGTTCCTGTTATCATCGCTGTTTATCCTACGGCATGGTATATTATTCATCGTTATATCCTTCATGGGCGTTGGTTTTATCGCAATCCAATCACCGCCGCGATGTGGAAGCGTATTCATTTTGACCATCACCAAGACCCGCATCTTTTGGAGGTGTTGTTCGGCTCCCCTCTAAATACTGTGCCAACCATGATGGCAATTACCATGCCTATTGGTGCACTTATTGGCGGATGGGGTGGTGCTTTTTCTGCTCTTGCCACCGCACTGGTGATGACCTGCATTTATGAGTTCTTTCACTGCATTCAGCATTTGGCCTATAAGCCTCGCTGGCAGTGGGTGGTGTATATTAAGCAGCTTCATGTTCTACACCATTTCCATGATGAAGACGGCAATTACGGCATTACAAACTATCTGCCAGACCGGATTATGGGGACATTCTACCGCGCAGCGAAGGATCGCCCTCGTAGCCCTTATGTCTTTAACTTGGGATATACGGTGGAAGAAGCTGAGCGTTATCCTTGGGTGATGCGCCGTACGGGGGCTCCGCCGCGTGACCGGCCCGACCCAGCACGCGCTCCTAAAAAAGAAGAACTCGCCAAAAGCGCATGACAGTTCCTGTTTTAATTCTGGCGGGTTCACGCGATGGAGAGCGTGACCCGCTAGCGCAGATGGGCAAGGTTACGCATAAGGCCCTCCTCCCTATTGGAGAAACCCCGATGATTGACCGTGTTGTCCACTCTTTAGAGCAAACATCGGGCATCGGGCGTATTTGGGTAAGTATAGAGCACCCCGAATATTTAGCGCATTTGGGGGATCGCGTTGCTCTTATAAAGGCGTCCCCTTCACCTAGCGAGAGCGTTCTCAATGCTGTGCGCATGATAGGGACGCCTTGCCTCGTTACCACGGCTGATCACGCCCTTTTACAACCTCAATGGGTCGAGGAGTTCCTAGAAAAAAGTTGTGCAGCGCAAGTGGACCTTACAGCCGGGATTGCTCTTAGGGAGACCATCCAACGGGATGTCCCGCAAACAGAAAGAACGTATATTCATCTCTCTGATATAAGCTTTTCAGGTTGTAATTTATTTTGGCTAGGTAATGAGACCTCACTTGAGGTTATCGCCCTCTGGCGTCAACTTCAGCGTTATCGTAAGCGGCCATGGCGTATGGCTCTTACCCTTGGACTCTCCACTATTCTGCGCGTCTTAACTAAGACACTCACCTCTCGGCGGTTGGAGGAGCGAATCCATACTCTCACCGGGGCGTCTGTCCGTCTTATCCCCCTCTCTGATGGTCGCGCTGCTGTGGATGTAGATAAGCCATCTGATGCCCATCTTGTTGCACAACTTTTAGAGACGTGGTGAGGGGAATACATCCCCTCACGAGCTTCCTCTCATCTTTTCAACAGTTCTTTTTTGAGTTTGAAAAAGGCCGGGCGCAGACCGTGTCGAATCTTCTTAAAATCAACCAAAGTGACTTTGCCCGCAGCAGAGAGCGTGTGCATACCATCAGGATAATCCTTCAAGATAGGCGTATGTAACGGAACAGCCTCTCCCCCGCACAGCACGGGACGTCCTTTTTCAAAGCCTGATAAATGGAGAAAACGTAAGCCACCTCCATAAGTTACGCTACAATCTTGCACAGGGAGAAACACGTCGCCCCCCTCCACAAATGGGGTCCCTCCCGGGCGCGCACCACTTTTATCAATAAGGAACCGGCCTAAATCACACCAAGGCCCGGTTAATTCTTCAGCTAACGCAATATGTAACGTACTCTGTCGGCATGTCTTTGGCTCTGGCGGCGTCCAGAATAACCACCACCGCCCAGCATGATAAAGTGGCGTTGCATCAATCGCCCCAATAGGAAATACAAAACTTGAAACTTTCTCCCATTCATAAGGGAAAGAACGTGCTTTATATAAAGTCAAACGGTCAGATTTATAACCCTCTGGCAGCATATAAGTAACCCCTTCATGCTGGAATACATAAGGGTAAGAGAGGTGCCAATCTTCTTTTAAAACGGTGCGATGTTCTAATAAAGTAAAGGTCTCATCATAAATAAGGACATCTATGACACCTTTACTTTGGTGATAGTCATAATATTCCGCGAAGACATATAGCTTACCATCCCGCCAAAGCCCGAAAGGATCCGCCAAAAAACCATTATTCCCACAAGATGGCAGAAAGGTCATCTCAATATCATCGAGACCATTTTGCCGGATAATCTGCTCAAAAGGGGCGTGCAAGATTGCTGACCGCCAGTAATCCATTTTAAACAGTTTCATAACCTTGCATCCTACGGATTTATTTATGCGATGCTGTATCATACATCGCCCTTTCCTCAGACGAAAGGGCAGCATGCATAACAGACCTAAAATTGTACCATATCCTTTGTAAGCTTATTGTGATTATTATACCTCATTCTGCTTATTCATAACGAGACTCTATCATGCCAAATACCTCCGCTATTAATGAACGCTTTCATGCGGCACAAAAAATCATCAAAGATGCTGCACAGCTTGCCAAAAATATGCAACCTGCGCCGGGAAAACCTACAGCCGAGCTAAAAGGCCATCAAGATTATGTCACTGAGGCTGATAGAGCTGTTGAGACTTTCCTTGTAAAGGAATTATCTGCCCTCTTTCCTGATGATGCTTTTTTAGGAGAGGAATATGGAGCCACGCAGTCGGGGGCGTTTCGTTGGGTTATTGACCCTATTGATGGCACCTCCAATTATGCACGAGGGCGTAATCGTTGGTGTATTTCTATAGGTCTTATGCACCATGACACACCCGTTGCAGGGATTATTGAAGCCCCAACTTTACGGGAAAGCTTTACCGCTCGCATAGGCCAAGGTGCCTTTCTTAACGGGACCCCTATCCAAGCCTCCAAAACAGATAAATTAAGGGAGGCTATGGTGGAAATCGGCTGGTCCCCTTATGTCCCAGAGGGATGGTATCCCCAAAAAATGGGCGCACTCCTCACCGAAGGAAGCATGCCACGCTCTCTTGGCTCTGGCGCATTAGCCCTTGCGGATGTCGCTTGCGGTCGCTCGGATGGTTATCATGAATATGTCATATTCTTATGGGACGTTGCCGCCGCACTTGTCTTGCTACAAGAGGCGGGAGCTTGTGTATCTCCCTTCCTAAAGAATGGGGGCCTAACACAACGTACGCCTATCCTCGCTTGCGCCCCGCTCATAGCACCCTCGCTTTCCAAAACTCTAGGCGTCTCACTAGATTAAGTTTATATTACTGAAGTTCGCCTTTATTTCCCTTGTTAGGAGAGATTCGTGTTTAAGCCTTTTGCGTTTGTCTCACGTTCCGTTGCCATTGCGGCAAGCTTACTTGCTGTCAATGCGTGTGCCGCTAATATTTCCACACCGCGGAAGCAGCAAGCTCTTGTTGATAAAGCCGCTTTTGCTGTGCATTCCGCCTTTATCAATTCAAAAACTAACCCTCATACTGCACAGATTCTGCGTGAAGCGAAAGCTATGGTCATTTGCCCAGATGTGACCAAGATGTCTCTCGTTTTCGGTGGTACAGGCGGGGCATGTGTTCTTGTTGGACGTGGTGCTAATAACTCTTGGTCTGACCCGGCTTTCTATACCCTTAGTGCAGGCTCCTTTGGGTTGCAGGCCGGTTATCAGCATAGCCAGCTCTTCCTCATCATCACATCCAAGAATGCTGTTCTCTCCATGATGGACCGTGAATACACTTTTGATGCAAGTGCTGATGCTGCCTTTGGGTCTCATGGAACCAGCGCAAGCAATGACCATCGTGAAGTTTATGCTCTGCAAAAGACTAACGGCGTCTTCGCTGGGGTTTCTTTAGGGAGCAGCAAGCTCAAAGCTAACAATGCTGCAAACCGTGATTATTACGGCCAAGTTGTTGGGGCTGAGGATATTGTTATCAATATGCGTGTTAATAACAAAGCCGCCGACCCACTACGCCGTAGCGTTATGAAGGCTGTGTCTCGCTAAGAGCTTATACTTTTATAGCAAGGAGGCCATTCCTTATTAGGAATGGCCTTTTTTATAATTACTGAACGTCTGCTTTAGTTCGGCGATATGTCCGAACATGCTCTATGTGCTCAGCTAATGTATGTGAAAAATGATGCCCACCATGACCCGTAGCCACAAAATAAAGCGCATCTCCTTCAGCTGGATGGGCTACGGCCTCTAAAGCACTTTTCCCCGGTGAACATATAGGCCCCGGTGGTAGGCCCTCATGTTGGTAACTATTATAAGGGCTATCAAATTGCAGGTCGTCTTTTGTCAAAGGGCGTGTTAGCAGCCCTTCCCCATTGCTAACAGCATAAATGACGGTTGGGTCTGTCTGTAACTTCATCCCCTGTTTTAAACGATTTAGAAAGACACGCGCTATTTGTGGTCGTTCCTCTGGTAGGGAGGTCTCACGTTCAACTATAGAGGCAAGGATCAATAATTGCTCTGGTGTGGTGATGATACCTACTAACGCCTCTTGGTCTCGCCCCGCCCAAACCTCTTTGAGGAGAGTATTCATTAAGGTTTCCATATGGGTTAGTAGGGTTTGACGCTCCATCCCCCATACATAAAAGAAAGTTTGCGGTGCAACGCGGCCTTCTTGAATCTCCCCTATTGTGCCCTGTAAGGCGGGAGCCTGCATCAGTAGAGCCTGAATACGCCGTGCTGTTAGCCCTTCAGCGATTGTAAGGCTATGAGAAACAGGCTGCCCATGCCGCAAAATAGCTAAACTATGAGCGATGGAGACGCGATCGGGAAACTTGAGCTCTGCTGCATGGAGCGGCCCTTGCGATTTTGTAAGGAACAAGGCCAGTTTAAAGAAAAGAGAAGATACACTCCCACGCGCTAGCACACCGTTCTCTTGCAACACATGCACAACGCGATCCGTTCCCCCATGAGGAATGATAACCACGCGCTCTGCTTGTAACGGGCCGGGGTCTGTGTAATGGCCGTATCCTGCAAAGACAGTTCCACCCGCTCCGGCAAGTAAAAGGGCCAACACACGCCCTTTTGTAATGAGGCGAAAGTATTTTGACGTTTTTATTTGTTTATCTTGCGCCTCGGGGACGGGGGATTCTGGCATGTTATACTCTCCTTACCATGTAACGAGTATTACCAAGCCATCCCTCCCCCGGCAAATCAAGCTTTAAAGCGTTTCAATACAAGACTTGCATTCGTTCCGCCAAAGCCAAAGCTGTTGGAGAGAGCGATATCGACATGCTTCTCCTTAGCTGTATGAGGAATACGATCCATCACACTCTCGCGCGATGGCTTATCAAGATTAAGCGTTGGCGGCAGAACACCATCACGCATAGCTTGCAAACAGAAAATAGCTTCTACAGCCCCAGCCGCACCGAGCAAATGCCCGATAGCAGACTTGGTGGAGGACATACTCGCCCCAGCCGCAGCATCGCCAAAGAGACGCTCTACAGCACCAAGCTCTAAATCGTCAGCCATGGTGGATGTACCATGAGCATTAACATAGCCAATCTCGGAAGGCGTTACGCGCGCATCTTTTAAGGCTGCTTGCATAGCCCGGAAGGCACCTTCATGATTCTCGGCGGGAGCAGTGATGTGATAAGCATCGCCAGAGAGGCCATATCCTGCAATCTCACCGTAAATCTTGGCACCGCGGCGTTTGGCATGTTCGTATTCTTCCAATACGACAACACCGGCCCCCTCACCCATAATGAAGCCATCACGCGCTTCATCCCACGGGCGAGACGCTGTCGTTGGGCTATCATTAAAGTTGGTAGAAAGCGCACGCGCAGAGCAGAAACCGGCAATCCCCAACTCGCAGATAGCAGCCTCAGCACCACCAGCAATCATCACATCAGCATCGCCATGCTGAATCAACCGTGAGGCATCGCCAATCGCATGGGTCCCAGAGGCACAAGCCGTTACAACGGCATGATTCGGACCTTTAAAGCCATAACGGATGGACAGGTGTCCCGCCGTCAAATTGATTAAGGAAGATGGGATGAAGAAAGGCGACAGGCGGCGTGCCTTCCCAGAGGAGACCAGAACAGAATTGTCATAGATCGTCTTCAATCCGCCAATGCCGGAGCCAATCATGACACCTGTTGCGCAACGGTCTTCCTCAGACTCTGGCTTCCATCCAGAATCCTCTACGGCTTGAATTCCCGCTGCCAAACCAAGATGGATAAAACGATCCATCTTCTTTTGCTCTTTAACAGGAACCCAATCAGAGAGGGTCAAACCACCCTCTGCCGTTGGTCCTTCTGGCACTTCCCCGGCAATTTGTGCCGGCAAACCGGAAGCATCAAACTGCGTGATGCGCCCAATACCAGATTGTGACTCGATAAGGCGTTTCCACGTCAGTTCTGCACCAACAGCCAACGGGCTTACTACGCCTATTCCCGTAACGACCACACGTTTTCTGCTCGTTCCAGAACCGCTCATCGCCGCCTTACCTCATAATTCCTAATATGCATAAAGCGAAACGGAACTATTCCGCTTCGCTCTTATGATGGCGGGGCGCGCTTTTGCACGCCCGTCCATCATTTTCCGTCACCTAGCTAGATCAGGCAGCTTTCTGCTTGCTGATATACTCAATCGCATCATTCACTGTTGCGATCTTCTCGGCGGCATCCTCAGGAATCTCAACGGAAAATGCTTCCTCAAAAGCCATCACAAGCTCAACTGTATCCAAGCTGTCAGCACCGAGATCATCGATGAAGGAAGCATCTGGCTTTACCTTATCTTCCTCAACACCCAAATGCTCGACAACAATCTTCTTCACCTTGTCAGCGATTTCGTTGCTCATCTGTCTTAAATCCTTACTACCCTAGTGGGTTTGTTTAAGCAAAAACCTGCCCGATTAGAAGCCATACTCTGAACCTTGTCAGGCAAAGCAGGGCGCGCTTAGCACGTTTTTTAGCAAACGCCAAACTTTTCAAACCATGGCCATCCCACCATTAACATGAAGTGTCGTACCCGTCACCCATCCAGCCTCATCAGAAGCGAGATAAACAACAGCGGCAGCTACATCTTCTGGCTTGCCCATACGCCCAAGTGGAATATTACCCAAGAGCTTCTCACGCATGGAGTCTGGCAAAGCATCTGTCATAGCGGTCTCGACAAAGCCCGGGGCTACAACATTAATCGTTACCCCACGACGCCCAGCCTCTTGGGCAAGAGATTTGCTCATCCCGACAAGGCCAGCCTTAGCCGCTGCGTAATTGGCCTGACCGGGATTGCCGGTTGTCCCTACGATGGAGGAAATAGAAATAATCCGCCCGCTCCGCCGCCGTTGCATGCCCTTTAAGGCTGCACGGGCGAGGCGAAATGGACTCTCCAAATCCACCTTGAGCACCTGCGCCCAATCTTCATCTTTCATCCGTACTGCCAAAGTATCCCGCGTCAGACCGGCATTATTGACGAGAATATCCAAGGGCTGCCCCGCTGCCTCCTCTGCACGGCTGACAAGCTCATCTGCGGCTGTGGCATCAGAGAGGTTGGCTGTCACGATATGAACACGCCCTTGCCCTAGAGTCGCAGCGACCTCCTGCAAGGCCCCCTCACGCGTGCCACTAAGGACTACAATAGCACCGCGCTCATGTAGCTGGCGTGCAATGGCGGCACCAATCCCGCCAGATGCCCCCGTAATCAATGCCATTTTACCTGATAAAGAAAACATCACTTATTCCTCTTAAAACGTCTTCAACATCGCTTCAATTTCTGCCGGGGTCCCGGCATGGTCGGCTGATAAATCCGGTACGATGCGGCGTGCAAGCCCTGTCAGCACCTTACCAGCCCCTAGCTCATGCTGGTTTGTAATAGCTTTATCAGCCATAGCGAGAACCGTCTCCCGCCACCGTACACGTCCAGTTACTTGTTGCACTAATAAAGACCGAATCTCATCCGGTTGGGAGACGATCGCAGCAGTCACATTAGCGATGACCGGAATCTCTGCTGGATGAAGTTCTGCCTCTGCCAACGCTTCCTTCATCTCCTGCGCGGCTGGAGCCATCAGGGAAGAATGGAAGGGAGCGGATACCGGCAATTTGACAACGCGGCGGATACCCTGCGCTTTTGCTGCCTCCATAGCGCGCTCTATTGCCGCTATATGGCCAGAAAGAACAATCTGACCACCGCCATTGTCATTAGCAATTTCTAACACGTCCCCTTTGGCACATTCGGCACAAATATTTTGTGCTACATCTGGCTCTACACCTAGGAGAGCAGCCATACCGCCTTGCCCAACAGGGACTGCGCGTTGCATAGCTTCCCCACGCAACCGTAAAAGACGTGCGCCCTCGCTAATCCCCATAACACCAGCGGCGGTTAAAGCAGCATATTCCCCTAAAGAATGGCCTGCTAGCACTGCAGCTTTCTCTTTAAGGACAAACCCACCCTCATGTTCCAAAACACGCACAACGGCCATAGAGACGGCAAATAACGCGGGTTGGGTATTTTCTGTTGCTGTAAGCTCTGCAGCATCCCCCTCGAACATCAACCGAGACAGATTGAAGCTAAGAGCCTCGTCCACTTCCTCAAAAACAGCGCGGGCAACGGGAAAGGCCTTATGAAGCTCCGCCCCCATCCCGACAGATTGACTCCCCTGACCGGGGAAAACAAATGCCTGACCTGTCATATTCACTCTCTCCAAACTACTAGATTATTACCGAGGAATCAGCCGGCCACGCTGCCATGATTCAGCGGCCTCCTCCGGCCCCATACCATCAACGCTCACTGCATAATCCAAAGCACTCATTACCTTATTACTGAGCATCATGATGGATAATTCATCCAACATATCCTCATCCACCTCATCGCGCAGTCCTTTACGCAAAACCAGCCGTGCAGTTTGCTCCTGCCCCGCTAAGAGGTCTCCCCCCGGTAGCTCGACCAACATATCGGTATGGAAGATAGCGTGAGGCTGCCATAGAGCAATCAATGGGCATTCCCCCGCTTCTTCTGCCTGCTTTACACGCTCTAAAACAGCCTCCGGGGCTAGAACCTCTAGGCGCAATTCTTTAAGCTCCGGCCGGGTTTCCATAACTTTTTCAAGATAAGGCTGCGCTGCTGCGGTGGTCAGCAAGGAGGTAAACTCCCCTACTGTCCAATTCGCCCCTTTCCCTGCTTTTTTAAGAGCAGAAAGCTTGAGTTCTGGATGATATAAACTGCCGAGAATCTCATGACCATGAGCTAACAAAGCCTCATCCTGCGGGAACCATGCTGAGACAAGAATATCAACACGCCCCTCATCCAACGCAGCTAAGCGTTCATCTGCGCTTAAATCCGCATAGGCGACATCCTCACCATTCGCCTCGATAACACGGGCCACGCCACTAGCACAGGCAGCATGTAACGCCGTATAGAGATGACCAATAGTGAGATATGACATAGAAAACTGCCTTACGTTTATAAAAGATGCCTTGGGATAGCTATAGCCTACCCCTTTGTGAAGCCCTTAGCTCTGTTTTCCCACCCGCTAAAGGCCTCTATAAAAGATTTGCTCCTAGGAGCTACCAGATTTTAACGCGCTCTTGCGGTGGTAGGTAAAGCGCATCTCCCGCATGAACTGCAAAAGCTTTATACCAGAGGTCGATATTATGAGCGGGCATATTCACCCGGCTACGCGCTGGTGCATGCTCGTTCGATAAGACCTGACGCCGCAGCGCATCGGGGCGGTCCTTCTCGCGCCATACCTGCGCCCAGCCTAGGAACACACGCTGGTCCCCTGTCCAGCCATGCAATGGTTGGTCATCCTTACCGTGAAGGCTATTATGATAGGCTTGGAGGGCAAGATTCAGCCCGCCAAGGTCTGCAATATTCTCCCCCATGGTCATCGTGCCATTTACATGCAGCCCCGGTAGAACCTCTTGGGCGTCATATTGCGCCCCGAGCCGTTTTGCTCGTGCCTCAAAAGCCCGTGAAGATGCTTGGCTCCACCAATCATGCAAACGGCCATGCTCATCATAATGGCGGCCTTGGTCATCAAAACCATGGCTCATCTCATGGCCAATAACGCCGCCAATCCCACCATAATTCACCGCCATATCGCCTTTAGGGTCAAAAAAGGGCGGTTGAAGAATGGCTGCGGGGAAGACAATTTCGTTCTTTACCGGGTCATTATAGGCATTGACGGTTTGTGGCGTCATATCCCATTCGTCCCGGTCCACGGGGCGGTCAAGCTGATGAAGGCGATGCTGCCAATTAAACGCCGTTGCGCGTGAAGCATTGCCATACACATCCCCCGCTCGGACCTCCAAAGCGGAATAATCCCACCATTTCCGCGGGTAGCCAACCTGCATAGCGAAATGATCCAACTTCACCAACGCAGCTTTACGCGTGGGGCTGTCCATCCAGTCATTATGCTCTAGCCGCCAGCGGAAGGCGGTTTTTAGCTCATTAACAAGGTTGGTGATGCGCTCTTTGGCTTCTGGAGGGAAATAATGCTGCACATAAAGCCGTCCTAAAGCCCAACCCATTGCCGTGTTTGTGACACGCACAGCCCGCTTCCAACGGACTGGCTGTTGCGTAATACCGCTTAGCGTACGACCATTAAAAGCAAAGGACGCATCGGAGATATCATGGGACAGATAGGGGGCAGCATTATCGGCGAGATGAAATGCCAGCCATGCCCGCAATGTTGTGCTCTCTGTCCCTGCAATAATCTGCGCCATCGCCGCAATTGAGTGAGGCTCCCGCACATCAATCACACGCTCTGCTAAACCACGCTCCGGCAACCCCATAGAGCGTAAGTAGGTCATCCAATCTATAGAGGGTGCGAGAGTGATGAGATCTTTCACCTTCATCGGGTTGAACATTTTTAACGGGTCACGCGTTTGATCCCGTGGTGTCTCAACCTTCGCGAGGGCTGTCTCTAACTCTATAATAGCAGCGGCGTTATGCTCTGGCTCCGGCCATTGAATAAGCTTGAGCATTTGCAAGATATAAGCCTGATATGCTTGCTTTTGCGGGGCTAATTTAGGATTTGTATAATAGCTAATGTCAGGCAAGCCCAAGCCACCGCTAATGCCAATACTCATCCCTTGGTCCAGCATTAACATATACCGGGTTGGGTCTGCTTGGTCTTGCTCAATATCCAATGCAAAAGGACTAAACGATAAGGAGCCTGCCGCTGCTCCAAAGAGATGAGCAAAGGAAGGCGCATCTTTTGCAGCTTGGATTTGTGCTAACTCATCATGCAAAGGGGTTATCCCTTGTGCATCCACAGCGGCTTGGTCCAAATAGCTATGGTAAAAGATAGCAAGCTTATTTTGCTCATCATTCTTCCCTGAAGGCGATAAAGACTCCAATAAGCTCCGCTGCCGCGCTTGGGATAACTCAAATAGAATATGAAACGGCCCATAGCTACTCATATCATCGGGGATATGCAGCTGCGTGATGTAACGCCCATTAGCGTAGGTGAAGAAATCTCGCCCCGGTGGGGTGGTTGGGTCCATGCCCTCTTGGTCAAACCCCCAGCTATTTTGGTAAGGCTGAATAGACGATGCAGGCTCTTGAGCAAGGCTAGGCGTTACAACCCCACCCATAAATCCAGCTCCCATCATCATGAGGATGCTGCCCTGCTTTAATAATTTACGCAATGATAGAGCGTTAACTTTCATCATACCCTCAAGCCTGTTGTGCTAAATAGCGCGCGTAGGATTTCTGCTTCCATGCAATAATTTTATGGAACAGCTTTGCTAACCATGCCTGCATCTTGGAATGTGGTGTCAGACCAGAGGTTTTGAGAATCATCGCTGTTACACGGTCCAGATGCTTCTGCTGATAAAAAGACAAAGCACGCGCCATATAAGCCGCGATGAAGTCTTTATGATTATAATGTGCTTCACCGTGTGTATTCGTAATGTAATAAGCAGTGGCTAATTCATCATCTTCACTTTCCATCACGCGGCTAAGGGCAATCCGCAACCGGAACCAACGGCCTAATTTTTCACGGTCTAAATAACGGTGCATATTGTCATAAAAGAGCTTGAAATGCCGGTATTCGTCGGCAGCTATTTGTTTGCAGACGGCCTTTAAAACGGGTTCATCTGTCGCATCGGCTAACGCGGTGTAAAAGGAGGATGTCCCCGTCTCCACCATACAACGCGCAATCAACTCGCCCGTGCGTGAGCCACGGATGGAGGATGAAACGTCCGTATCGATTTTATAAGCTTCACGGTAGTGGTTAAAAGCCTCAACATAATCCCAACTAGGATCTGCCAGCATGGCCCATTTACCTAATGCATCGCCATGTTGGACTTCTTCTTCAGCCCAATTCTCTGCAGCATCACGAAAACCTGAATCATCATGAAAGACATTGCGGAGGTAAATTGTGTAATCCCGTGCGTTACGCTCCACAACGGAGGCAGCCTTTACCAAGGCCAGAACGTCTGGGTTCACTTTTGTGGCATCAAAAGCATCCCAATCCATTTGGTCGATCTGCCAATGTTTCATACAACCACACTCCTTATAGCCGTGATGATGCCGTAACCTTCATACATTTAGCACACTTTTCAGATGGCATAGCGCGCTCGTTTTGGATAGGTGTAGACAGCTAACTAGGAGAGAAAAGCTTAATGACTGAACAACCCTGCCCTGTGCCGCACGCCCCTCGCCTTCGGCATGATTGGACACGAGAGGAGGCAGAAGCCCTATTAGCCCTGCCCTTCCCCGAGTTAATCTTCCAAGCGCAACAGGCACATCGTCAGTTTTTTGACCCTACCAAAGTGCAGATATCGACTCTACTCTCCATCAAGAGTGGGGGCTGCCCAGAGGATTGCGCCTACTGCCCACAAAGTGCCCATCACGAGAAGCGCATGGAGGCAGAAAAACTCATGCCGTTAGAGCGCGTTATCGCTGATGCCAAACGCTCTAAAGAGGCTGGGGCAGGCCGGTTTTGTATGGGAGCCGCCTGGCGCGCACCTAAAGACCGCGACCTTGATGCCGTTTGCCGCATGGTAGAGGAGGTAAAAGCTTTGGGCCTTGAGACATGCCTAACCATTGGGATGCTCACCCCTAGCCAGTCTGCACGGTTAAAGGATGCCGGGTTGGATTATTACAACCATAACCTTGATACGTCCGAGGATTTTTACGGTAAGATTATCACCACACGCACCTACCAAGAGCGTTTGGATACGCTGGCGAATGTGCGTGATGCGGGGATTAAAATCTGTTGTGGCGGGATTATCGGCATGGGCGAAGATAGCCAAGACCGTGCCGGTTTGCTCACCACCTTAGCGAATCTTCCCACTCACCCTGAAAGTGTGCCGATTAATCTCCTAGTCCGTGTGGAAGGCACCCCTTTAGCGGATGAGACCACAGTGGACCCGATTACTTTTGCTCGCGTCATTGCAACAGCACGCATTATGATGCCTGCAAGCCATGTTCGCCTTGCCGCAGGGCGTGAGTCCATGTCCGAATCCACACATGCACTCTGTTTCCTCGCGGGGGCCAACTCTATCTTCTGGGGTGAGAAACTGCTCACGACACCCAACCCCGCCCAAAACCGTGATACCGAACTCTTGGCCATGCTAGGCATGACGCCTATGGTTCATGCCTAATAGTTTCAAACAGGCTCCCATTCTTACGCGGGAGCCTGTTTTCTAACGCATTTACGGGGTGGAGTGTGTTTTCTGACTATCCACTGCTTGCTGAAGGAGGTCACGCGCGGCGTCATCCTGCCCCATCGCGCGCAAAGCTTGGGCCTGCATCCTAAGAGCGCGCCGCATCGACTCGTAATGCAATGCCTCCTCCCGGATTTGGGCAAGATTATGGGCATCATCCGCAGCGCGCTGCCATTGTTGGTCCATCAATTCACGATGAATGAGCAGCTCTTTCATGTTGGCTTGGTCACGCCCATCATGGCTTTTAGAAAGGAAGGCGATAGCGTCATCCATATGTGAGGGATCACGTAATTCAGCCGCATCTAATCCTGCAAGAGCATAGGCTTCCGCTTGGGTAGCACCCTCTAGGCTTTGTTTAGCGCGTTCCGCCTCTGCGAAAGAGGCCTGCCATTGTTTTTGCTCATAAAACACACTGGCACGAATGAGATGTAAATCTGCTTGCTGCGCGTCTGTCCATCCTCGCACAGTAAGAGCTTGCGTGATATGTTGCAGCGTTGCAAGGCAATCTTGAAACAACTTCAAACGCAGTTCGCTCAACGCAAGGTTAAAGCCTGCATCATGAATAGCCTGTGCATTATTAGCCATAAAAGCACGGTCCAGCGCGGCCCTATATTGCTGTCGTGCAGGCTTTAGATGCTCTAGGTCGAATACACTATTACCGACATCCATCAAACTTTCATAACGCGGGTCATGCCAGCCCTTTGGGTTTCCTCCACCAAAGCAGCCTGAGAGCATCCCCGCTATGCATATAAGGGAACATGCAAGAACCCCCACCTTCATGGCTTCACCTCCCGCGCGGGAAGCCGGCGTGTATGATGTTTTTTACTGCTCCCGTGCCCCCCAAGGAACCACAAGCCACGCAGCTGCTCACTCAACTGTCGCAAACTCTCTGCGGTAGCTTCTGCCTCAGCCAAAACGGCGGGGAGTTGCTCTGTAGCCTCTGCCACATTACGCACTGTCCGATTAACATCGGGAACGGAGGTTTTTAAGCCGTTTGTCATATTGTTCACATTCTTCATCGTCCCATTAGCTTCATCTAATGTGATCTGAAGTTTACGCTCTAACGGCTGCACATTCTCGATTGCTTGGTTTAGGCTAATAAGAATGGCATTAATATGATTCGCTGTTTCCTCCCTTGTAAGGAGAGCACCGGCTGTACCCTTCCCTGCATGTAGGTCTGTCATAATATCGCGCGCTTGCTTCGTAATATCCTGAACATTGCTCATCGCAGGGAGAAGACTTGCCCGTAAATCCGTTAAGGTTTGGATGATCATATCCGCTGGGTTAGGATCAATATTGGTGTTAAGGACCGCGTACCCCCAATTTAACGGCTGGCCCTGCCCGCGTGTAATCTCAATATATCCAGCACCGGTTACAACAAGGCGTCTCTTAATAGTGGCAATGCTATCACTACGAATATAACGCTCAAAATGCGGCTCAATCGTCCCTTCAGCATACATCCGGCCAGACTCATTGAGGTCTAGCTTGCGTATTTCCCCAACACGAACCCCCATGACTTCAATATCATTATTAACGGCCAGACCTGCAACGCCACCTTCAGGCAAGACAAAATGAATCCGCCCAGCAGGGGTTAGCCATTGTTTAAGCAAACCAGCCTCTACCAAGGTTGCTGTTAAAATAACAATCGCAATTAAAACCAGCAGCCCTACCCACTCATCCACAAAAGTGCTTCGGAATAACGGAGCTGATAAACCTGTCTGGCGGCGCAAACGCAGGGAACGCATCATTTATCTCTCACTTTAAGAGTCCATTATCACCAAGACGAAAGCGTTGCATACCCTGCTGAAGATAGCCAGACCATGCAGAACGCTCCGCCCCCACCCATATGACGGCACAGCCTCGCTCTCTTGCAGCTGTCAACTCGGTAAAAAACGCATTATAAAGCTCAACCGGTGCGGTAAGACTGACGGGATTTTCCAATAAAAGCAAGGAGGGGTTATTCATAAAAGCCCGCACATATTCTGCCCTTTTTCTATCAAGAGCAGAAAGCTTCTCGGGGAGCTGTGTTGGCAAACCCGGCAAACCAAATGATTGACATAATTTAACAGCCTCCCCCACTAATCTATCATAAGGGGCACGGCTATGATGCAAGCTCGGCCATAAGATATTGAGGTGCATTTCATAAAGGTCAATCCAGCCACTCTCAACTGTGATGCGCCCTATACGACCGCGCAAGGCATTGGCTCGCCGCTCATCCAGCTCCGCCCAATCTAACCCCATACAGCTGACAGCACCGCGCCTTTTCCCCGTTGCAGGGTCCTCTTTAACAGGCAAAATGCCAGCACAGAAATCTGCAAATTGGGCTGAACGGAACTCATCACGACACTCTACAAAGACACATTCGCCCGGCTCGACAAAGAGATTATATTTTACCGGTGGAAGGCCTGTTGAATCTGATGAAGGGACAGCTTCATCTAATTTTAAGATGAAGTCATAATCTCGCCCCATTCCGGTAAGGGTATTATCCATCAAAGACTCCCCAAAATAACGTCAATGAGGACATTAATCACCAAAATGGACATAATCCCCCGTGAGAAGCCGCGTGGCATTAATGTCGCCAAATTATCCTCTGCAGTCACATCAATACCTGACAGGCAACAACATAGCCCAACAGTGGAACCACTAAGTAAAAACTTTAAAGGGATACCAATATAATCCACCAACTGCATGCTATTTACGACTTCAAAAAGGAAAGACCAAATAGATACGGTGACAATTCCCTTCGCCCAGCATGCCACATAGCCAGTGGCCAGGGCCATTGCTCCAAACAAAGTCCCTAATGTCACCCCCCCAACAGTCATGGCGATTGTGCGCGGTACAACAAAGATAAGGAACGGGTCCATCCCCATACCGCTGAGGGTATTAAGCCGCCCTCCTTTTGTTAAATTACCCATTTCCGTCAGCATCAACATGCCAGAGCGACCTAGCAGAATGACCCCCACTAAAATGGGAGCTATTTCCCGCAGCAAGATACTGGACAAAAGGCCGCCTGTCATCTGAGACATACCGGCAAAACCTAGCCAATAAACAGCTTGGGAAACCAAGCCAAACCCGGTCAAACACGCCACAACAACAACGCTAAAAAATCCACCGCCTATTAACTGGCGCAAGCTTCGGCGGAACTCAATCATTACAGTTCGCCGCCACGCGCTAGGGCGGAGAACCGTATAAAGCACCCCCCATCCTCCCCCAATTACAATGAGGAAAAAGCGTGGGAGGGAACGAGAAAAACGCCCTAAAAAAGCAAGGCCAATATGTAAGATGGAAAAGCGTTCAGAAAAGTTCATGTTTTATCTGTCGCTCCTATATCCCCCTTACCGGCGAGGATATAGCTATTGGCAATGCCACTCCCCGGTAAGAAGAACTCCCCTCTCAAGCGGAATAGGAAGACCCCTTGCAGCACTTGATAGGCACGGTCCGACACTTGAATCTGCCCGCCATCTGGCACGTTATGGGCCAAAGCCCCGGCCATGGTTAGCCCTTCCCCCCAGAGGTTGAAGACGTCACGTTTCTGCCCTAACCGCGCTACAAGGACTGCGCCAACATCAATCCCGATACGGAACATAAGCCGCGTATTAGTTTGTGAAATCGTCATCAAGCATGCTTCGCGAATACCAATCGCTGCATCAGCTATATTAGCTGCCCCCTCGGAATCCGTAGTTTGAGAACAACTCCCTAGAAAAATAAATCGATTCCCCGCCACTTGTACTGAGAACAACTTATGTTCACGCGCAATAGCTTGGATCTTATCGGTCAACTCACTGACCAAATCCAACATCACACGCGCCGCATCATGATTGGCGGAATACGCCTCGGAGAACTCCAAGACCATAATAGGTACACTTGGATATAACCCTGATTCTGGGAGATCATTTGGATGATGTTCCTCCTCCCCAGAACGCAGGAGGAAGCCTTCGATAATCCGCATTGGCGGCCTAGATTGCGGTGCTGATGCTTGCTGTGCCACAGAAGGCGGCAGGGGAGACGCTTCTTGCGTGTGTTTATCTTCCTCTTGAGCCTGACCAAAACGCACCGCCAAAATAGAGGCTACTAACGTCATCACTCGCTCGGATTCCGTAATCTGGTTTGGGTCCTCCACCATAATAGCCCCAACGAGGTGATGTTCCTCTAAGATAGGAAGCAAAACAAGATGGTGCGTATCAATCATACGCATCACAACACGTTGCACACTCTGAAGACGAGGATCATCTTCTGCATTTGGCACATCGATGAGATGTCCGTCCTCTAAGCACTCAAACAAGCCGGGATGACCCGTCTTTGTTAGCTCCATACCGAGACGATGGGCGTTGCGTTCCCGGTCGAACATATCTTCACAAAGAAGGCGATTACCATCAGATAAAAGCCGCCAAATACTAACACGCCGCGCCACAGACCTGTCGGCTAAAGCCTCACATAAATAAGGCTGCTCTTTACTGGGGTCTAACAAGCCCGTGGTGTTAATAATTTTGAGGAGGATGATATTATCTTCTTTTCTCTCCGTTGCAAAAGACCCTAACTTCTTCTGTAAGTTTTCAACACGACGCCCTTGATAAATAAGCCCCGCGGCCAAAACTAAAGCCAAACCAACGATGATAATGGAGAAGTAAAGTGTTTGATGCTTCACAACTTGTGTAAAATTAGCAAAATCATTCTCAGGAGCATTAAGTAAAAGCACCCAAGAGCGTTTTGCTAAAGGCATAGCTGCGGCAATTGTTACATAATTTAACCCACGCGTATGAACCAGACCAGAACCATCCCCCATAACGCGGAAGACATCTAACGCACGTACAAAAACAGGTTGTGTTTTAGGGTCTAGCCTCACATTAGCAGCATCAAAGCCGGGCTTGCCAATGTCAGCCATATTATGGCCCGCGATGACATGACCATCTAAATCGACAATAACGGCCTGCCCACTTTTACCGACTTTAAGGCTGTTTACAAACTTAGTAAGCTGATTAAGGGAAATATTAATTGCAAAAACAATCTTATGTCCATCCAATGCTTGGAAAGCCAAAGACGCTGTTACAATAAATTGACGTGTTGAAAGATGCAAATATGGTGCCGTCCAGAATAAACGGCGATCAGGCGTTCTACTTTCACGCTCTACAGCCTTTTTATACCAAAGCCGTAAGCGAGGGTCGTATCCTTCAGCCGAAAAACGATCTGTCGAGATAAAGCGACCATCTTTATCCGTGACTTTATGACGATAATAGGGAGCACCGTCCTCCATTTGCATGGTTGTTTCTTCATAATCATCATCACGCCGGCTCGTCATCCAAAAATGACCTTGGTCATCCGCGAGATAAAAGCTATCGACATGCGGCATATCACGCAGGACGGAACGACCAAGGGTCATGAAGGTTGCGACATTTTGTTTCTGGTCGTCACCTGTCAGCATATTGCTAGCCATAAAGGAGATCCCCGTAGCGGGGGAGAGATAATGGCTGACCTCCTCGGTAATGTAGCGTTGTTGGCTACGCAGCAAGTTGCGCGATAGGGTAATCGCCCCTTCCCGCATGGTGCGATATGTGTAGAGCGTCACCATCGCGATGGTCACAATGACCAAAATAACGCCCAAAATCGGCCCAATAAATTGGAAGAGCTGCCACCGCCGCCCTGTGGTATCAATAGCGGGGTCAACGATTTCATCTGTCAGCAAAGCTTAAAAATCCCCTCTAATCGTCCAGAACGCGAAGATGATCTCTTGTATCTCACCCCTAAATGGGGCGAAACTCCCCACACCTAAGATTTCACTATCATGCGGACACTGATGAAGCGCAACCATCTTTCTCACCGTTCTGTCATTTCATTAACAGGAAATGAACGCGCAAGCTTTCTCCAAAGGCTTATCACTAATGATGTCCTCACTCTGTCACCACAACAAAGTTGCTGGGCGGCCCTCCTTAATGCACAAGGCCGTATAGAATCGCTCTTCTTTCTCTGGAAGACAGAAGACGCTCTCTATCTCGACATTACTGCCGCGCAGGCTGAAAGCATCATTAAAACACTCAAGCGGTTTCGCCTCCGGGCTGATGTGCAGATAGACCTAACAGAGTATGGCATCCTAACAGGTACGCCAGAAGATGCCCCCCCAGAACACACCCTCATCACCGTGACAGACCCGCGGCACCCTAGCCTTGGATGGCGGGCCATATGTCCCCCCTCTATCATCACGACACCTCATCACGACACGACATTAGCCTCTTTGGAACATCGCCTGACAATTGGTGTCCCTGATGATGCGGACATCATACCCGGCCAAACGCTCGTATTAGAAGCGAATATGGATTATTTGCATGGTGTCTCGTGGGAGAAAGGCTGTTACCTCGGCCAAGAAGTCACCGCTCGTACCCATTATCGTGGGCTTATCAAAAAGCGGATTTTGCCGATTTCATCACGAGATGGAACACCCTTCCCTGCTGATGCAGCTATCACGCTTGATGGGCAAGAGGTAGGCGAACTCCGCTCCTATAACGGATCTCACGGTCTTGCTCTGCTCCATCGCCGTGCTTGGGAGGCGACTAACCTTATGCTCGGACCATGCCCCATCACACTTAATTGGCCAGATTGGCTACCTCGTGAGGAGATGAAACATGACACAGCTGGACAATAAAGTGGAATGGGCCCCTATAGCCACGCCTATTTTGACAGAGCTTTTGGGAAAAGTCCGCTTTAATGAGCAAGGGCTTATCAGTGCCATTGCTCAAGATGAGAGCAGAAACGTCCTTATGCTCGCCTGGATGAATCGAGAGGCTTTAGCAGAAACGCTCACAACGGGCCGGGTATGTTATTATTCACGCAGCCGCAAAACACTCTGGCGTAAAGGGGAAAGCTCTGGCCAAGTGCAGCATCTTCTTGCCGCTGCGCTAGATTGTGATTTGGATTGTCTCTTGCTGACCATAAAGCAAAAAGGTGTGGCCTGCCATACAGGGCGGCGTAGCTGTTTTTATAACGCCCTTACCCCTACCGGCCTCATAGAACTTACCGAGCCAGACATCACACCAGATGCCCTGTATGGGGCAAAAACATCATCATAAAAGGAAAATCCCCTTCCTCTTATACAACAGGAAGGGGATTTTTTATAATAAGGACCTTACAGCAAGCCTTTAGCGTGATGAGCGAGGTGATCTTTCACAAAGCTTTGCACAAACCAATAGGAATGGTCATAGCCTTTATGGCGGCGTAGCATGAGAGCTTGGCCTGCCTTCGCGGCCGCTTCCTCCAACAAATCAGGGCGTAAGCGGTCGAGGAACTCATCATCTGTACCCTGATCAACCAGCAAAGGCCCGGGATGAGTCTTCCCTGCGGCTAAAAGTAAACAAGGGTCATATTGCCCCCATTCAGCCTCATAGCCCCCAAAATAAGCCTTTGTGACTTTCTGGCCCCATTCGACACGCGCAGGGGCAGAAATAGGCGCAAAAGCGGAGACCGTTTGCCAAGCAGAGGCATCCCCCAACGCAATGGCTAACGCTCCCATCCCGCCCATAGAATGGCCCATAATGCCACGGCATCCCGCTTTAAGGGGGAAATGGGCTTCCATCAAAGCAGGAAGCTCTTTGCGGATATAGGAGCCCATACGATAATGAGCTGCCCAAGGGTCCGCAGTGGCGTCCAGATAATAACCAGCCGCTGTCCCTAGGTCGTAAGCCTCATCTTCCCCCGCGACATCTGCGCCACGTGGAGAAGTATCAGGCGCAATAAGGGCCAAGCCATGCGCTGCCGCATAGCGGATGGCATTGCTTTTAATCAAAAACGTATCTTGGTCGCATGTCAGCCCAGCCAGACAATACACAGCCGGGACAGCCGCACCCGCCACGGCACTTTCTGGGAGGAAAAGATTAACCCGCGCTGGCAAGCCTAGCTCACGGGATTGATGGGAGAGGAAGCGTACTTCCCCCCCACAACATGCATGGCTCTCAAGAAGTGTGAAAGGATTTGCCGTCATAATCTGTAATTCACGACATTACGAATCCCTTCGCCGCGCCCCATCATGTCAAAACCTTTATTGATGTCCTCTAGCTTCATCTCATGGGTGATGAGGTCATCAATATTGATGCGTCCTTCCATGTACCAATCAACAATTTTGGGCACATCCGTCCGGCCACGCGCCCCCCCAAAGGCGGAACCAATCCAACGCCGACCTGTCACAAGCTGGAAGGGACGCGTGCTAATTTCTTCCCCCGCACCGGCAACACCAATCACGCAGGAAACACCCCAACCGCGATGGGCACTCTCTAGGGCCTGACGCATGAGGCTAACATTACCCACACATTCGAACGTATAATCCGCCCCACCATTGGTCAGCTCAATTAAGTGCGCAACAAGGTCACCCTTCTCACCAAGCTCTTTAGGATTCACAAAATCTGTCATCCCAAACTTACGGGCAATGGCCTCACGCTCTGGGTTCACATCAATACCGATGATGCGGTTTGCCCCGACCATTTTAGCCCCTTGGATGACATTCAGCCCAATACCGCCAAGGCCAAACACAGCCACGGTGGAGCCTGCTTCAACCTTCGCCGTAAATAATACCGCGCCGATACCCGTGGTCACACCGCAGCCAATATAGCAAACTTTATCAAACGGTGCGTCAGAACGAATCTTTGCCAAAGCAATCTCCGGCATGACCGTGAAATTAGCAAAGGTAGAGCAGCCCATATAATGATGAACAGGCTTCCCTTTATAGGAAAAACGTGTCGTCCCATCAGGCATAAGGCCCTTGCCCTGTGTGCTGCGGATAGACGTGCACAGATTCGTCTTACGAGAGAGGCAAGACGGACATTCCCGACATTCCGGCGTGTAAAGAGGAATGACGTGATCGCCGGGTCTCAGATGCTTCACACCTGCGCCTACCTCACGCACAATCCCTGCACCCTCATGCCCCAAGATAGAGGGGAACAGCCCCTCCGGGTCTTTACCGGAGAGTGTATATTTATCCGTATGGCATAGCCCGGTAGCCATCAGCTCTACCAAAACTTCCCCTTCGCGAGGGCCTTCAAGCTGAATAGTATCGACAACCAGCGGTTGTCCTGCCTCTAAAGCGATTGCAGCGCGAACATCCATTGCGTAATTACCTTGTTTCCACAGTTTCTGTTATCTGGATTGTGCCACAGAATGAGCGGGCTTCAAGCCCTGATGTCATCACTGCTAATTTATGTGAGGATTCTGCCCCCGTGATCATCAAACGCCGGTACGGCTTCTCCATATTATTTAAGGAAATTATCCCCCCTCTCGTTATCCTGACAGGATGGGATTGCGTGGTTGTGATTCTCTTCCAAATCTTCCATCAGGAATGGATGGAGCAACCTGCCTTACCCTTCTCCCTGATGGGGTCGGCTTTAGCTATCTTCCTCGGTATCCGCAATAATGCTGCTTATGCGCGCTGGTGGGAGGGACGTACCTTATGGGGCTCTGTCACCAATAATTGCCGCTCTTTTGGCCGTGAGGTCGACTCCCTTCTCGGCGGAGCACCGGATCTTGCACGGGCTATGGCAGCCTATCCTTATATCCTCAAATCTTCCCTCAGTAATAATGAACCTGATGCTGTCATTTGCACGTTGCTAGATGAAGATACCTATAACTTTGTATTTTCATGCGGCAATCCAGCTAATGCATTGCTTTATAAGCTGGGTCAGTCTGTCCGCCATCTTGTTATAGAACGTAATGTTGATGGTGCTGTTCATGGAACAGTGGATCGCATCCTCTCCGACCTTGCCAATGCACAAGGGGGGTTAGAGCGTATTCGTAATACACCATTACCGATTCAATATTCGATGCTACCGAATATCGTTACGCATTTATTTTGTATCTTACTTCCGCTTTCGGCTGTACAAACCTTAGGGTGGATTACTCCCTTAGGCTCCAGCATTATCGGGGTGCTCTTCCAAATGCTTGATAGAAGCGGGCGCAACCTGCAAGAACCCTTCCGCGATAGCCCTCATGCTCTACCTATGCTGACTATTAGCCGCACGATTGAGCGTGATTTGCTCCAACCCTTGGGGCAAAAGCCCCACCCCATGCCCACCCCACAATTTGGGCGTGTGCCGTAATAACGGTATAAAAAGATTAATCAATGCGTAAAAACAAGACAACTTCCTCTTTTTCTGGTAGGGTCGCTACATGAACAACAGCTTCAGAATGCCCCATAAGGGTGGTGTCACTGACGAGATGGCCCGCGCCGCCGCCGAGCACACTGCCCGTCAGAAAGACCCTGAGCAGGAAAAGAATCCTTTCCGCGAGGGAGACGCTATCGTTTACGCAGCCCATGGTGTTGGCCGGGTTGACCGCATCGGCGAAGAAGAAATCGCTGATACGAAGATCGAAATGATTCAGATTTCCTTCCCCGGCAATCAAATGACTTTGCGCATCCCACTGGCTAAGGCGCGCAAATCCGGCTTGCGTAAAATTGCAACGCGCGAGATTGTCGATAAAGCCATGGCTGTGGTCAAAGGTAAGCCCCATGTTAGCCGTGGTATGTGGGCGCGTCGTGCTGTAGCGTATCAAGAGAAGATTAACTCTGGCGATCTCGTCCAAATCGCCGAAGTACTGCGCGACCTCCGCCGCAATGTCGATAGTTTGGATGGTAGCTTCTCTGAGCGGAAACTTTTTGAAGCCGCACAGGAACGCTTTGTTGCAGAGCTTGCCGTGTTGGAAAATAAAGACCCCAGCAAAGTTTTGGATGACCTTACCCAAACGATGAAAAACGCTTGATTTTCCTCTCCCTCTCCCACAGGATTCCTGCTGGGAGGGGTTTTCCTTCCCACAACCCTAACGGGAAAGGTTTGAGGTTTATATGTCCACAAATCCATCAAAACGTTTTAAAGGGCAAAAGGTCCTCATCACTGGGGCATCTCAGGGAATTGGTGAGGCTGCTGCACAATATTTTGCCAAAGAAGGGGCCCGCGTTGCTATTAATGGCCGTAAAGAAGATAAGTTACGGGCCGTTTTAGAGACATTGCCTAAAGTCGAGGCAGGTGAACACGTCATCGCTACAGGTGATATTTCACATGAGGAGACAGTCCAAAAGCTCTTTAAAGAGAGTATTGAGACCATGGGCGGCTTGGATGTACTCATTTGCAATGCCGGGTATCAAATCCCTTCCCCTTCTGAAGATGTCAAATTGGCGGATTTTGAAGGTGTATTATCCGTTAATGTCACAGGGGTGATGCTCTGCTGCCGCGAAGCCCTGCGCTATTGGCTAAAACACGGGATTAAAGGGAGGGTTGTTGTCAACTCCTCCGTGCATCAATTAATCCCTAAGCCCCATTATCTAGGTTATTCTGCCTCTAAAGGGGCAGTCGATAATATGGTGCGTACATTAGCGTTGGAATATGCCTCCCGCGGCATCCGCGTTAACGCTGTCGCCCCCGGTGCTATTGTGACACCAATCAACGATTCATGGGTAAAAGACCCTGAGCAATATAAAGCCGTTGCCAGCCATATCCCTATGAAACGACCGGGTGAAAGCCAAGAAATTGCCGATGCTATGGGCTTCCTCGCTTCTGAGGAAAGCAGCTACATTACAGGGCAGACGCTCTATGTCGATGGGGGGTTAACCCTCTTTGGGGATTTTGAGAAGAACTGGTCTTCCTAATCCCTTACCCTAGGGTCTATGGAGGATGGTTTTCGTCAAGCGGCCATCCTCCGCAGCATCTAACTATAACTATTAATCGTCTTGATCTTTGGAGGCTGGCTGTACAGCCTGCCGCTCAAACGCACCAGCAATCCGCAATTCTACTTCATCGCTGATATATGGGACGAACATTTTAATCCCAAACTCACTCCGTTTGATGGTCCCTGTTGCGTCAAAGCCCACTGTGTATTGTTTATCCAGCATATTAACACCCGCCCCAATAAAATGAACATGCAAGGTCTCTGGGCGTGTTATCCCATGCAGGGTCAAGTTACCCGTTACAAGAGCATCATTAGGCCCTGTTTGCTTCACACTTACGGAGACAAACTCCGCCTTAGGGAATTGCGCGGCCCCTAGCCATGCGTCACTTTTCAATTCTTCTGTCAGTTTGCTGCTGGTTGTTTGGACAGAGGCAATGGGGAGAGACACTGTTAGACTAGAGGATTCAGGCTGCCGAGGGTCCAAAATAAGGGTGCCAGACGCCCCAGAAAACAACCCCTCATAAACAGTAAAGCCCAGATGCAAAACTGAGAAACTAACCTGTGTATGGAGAGGCTCGACCCTATAATACCCCCCTTGGATTGCCGCTGACTCACCGCTTACTTGGGCGAAAGCCGCTACCGGTGCGGCGCATGTTAATGCCATTGCGGCAAGAAGACTACGAGAGGTCAACAACATACCAAGGTCACCCTTTTTAGGACTGTAGAAACATAAATGTATAATTCTCTATCATCTTTACAGAGATGTCCCTTAATAATCTATCCCATAAGAAAGCCCAATGCTGGAGCCGGGGTCATTTTCTGGCGTGGTAAAGCCCGTCACTTGCCCGCCTGTACCAATAGTCGTGTTAAGTTGAAGCCTTTTTGTAAGGTCTACTTTTACCTGTGCTTGCGTCCCTTTACTGGAAAGCCCTTCCCTTGCGCCAACATAAACACGTTTTGTAATATATTTGCCAGCTTCCAAACTCGTACCGCCATTACCAACGCTACTCCCCCCACCTATAGCAAGATGATCTAACCCTAGGCCATTCCTCACCTTACTCATGGGGTCAAAAGCCGAGCCACCCCCAATCTGCACAACCGCCACCCCCAAAGATGCTAATTGAGCAGGCGATAAGGAGCTACGCTTTGTCCCAAAAAGCAAAATCGATAATACCTCATCGCGCGGTAATTGAGGGTTAGAAACAAACTCAAACTTTGGCTCACTCGCATAACCACGAACGAGCAAACTCGCTAATGTGCCATCCGCATTACGATCAGCGCGAAAATCTATTGTCGGATCTAATTTATGCACTGCACTAGCCCCAGAAAAACCAATTTCCCCCCGCGTAAAATTAAGATTAATCCCCGCTAAGTTAAAATTACCCTGCTTGAGGGAAATCCCCCCCGTCACAACGGGGGCCGTACTCAACCCTCCAATATGTAATTTCCCCTGCATTTCAGCAAAAAGCCCATGCCCACGCACAAATAATGCCCCCGGGGACATGACATTAACATTCAAGCCAATAATCATCTTAGGCGGTGGCTTAACTGGCGTCTTGGTTTGTTCTGGTGTAATAATCTCTAGTTGCGGCACAGAGGCCGGCATGGAATCCGGTATCGTGATGGCTGCCTCTGGGATAGTAACATCCCCCTCTACATCCAACCGTGTTGCCGCTTGGCCATAAATATGAAGCCGACTATCTATCAGCTCGGTCAATAAATCACTTTGAACTGGCTGCGCCTTATCCATGGTAAAATGAACATCCACCGGCAGACCGGGTTGTAACGCGCCAATCTGCCCCGTTACCCCTAAAGAGCCTTGCCCTGCGCGCGCGGTAAAATGCTCGATTGTGAGGCGATCGCCCTGCGCTTTGATGAGGCCATCTCCTGCCTCAACATGCACACCATCGGCATATTCCTCGAACGAGCCATTATGTAATTGAATTGACCCTGTAAGCTGCGGCTGTTTGAGAAGGCCATTTACGCCAAGGTCTAAGTCCAACTGTCCCCCGGCCCCCATACCATCAGCCCCTAAAAACGCATTGGCAATGGAAAGGTCCGCTCGTCCTTTTGCGGCTACAGCAAATTGTCCCGTAGGAGATAATGGCACCTTCCCTGAAAGTATGAAGACCAACGGCTCCCCCGCACGGAATGTCGTATGAAGGAGTGCCTGCGTCCCGGCTAAATCGGCCTCTATATGCAGTTGCCCCGCCGGTAAGGAAGCTGTCGCAGCACTGATGAAACGAAGACCGCGCCCCTCCACCGTAAACCGCCCGGTAGGAGAGGCTAATGTGCCGCGTAGTTTTGCCGCCGCAGAGACATCCCCCTCCGCCTGTAAAGCCGGTAGAAACGGTGCGGCTAGCGCGGGGGTGATATGTTCCAATCGCGCTTCAAGAACCAGATTTGGCTTTATCGTCCCGTTGAGGAAAACACGCCCAGCCACGCCATGAGGCGGGCTAAGCTCTACCGCCATATGCTCCACGGCGAGGTCCGCCCCATAACGCACAATGGCAGGGGCTGTTAATTTGAATCTATCGCCCTTTATAGACGCTAACGCCCTATCCACTCTAACGCTGTGCTCTGGTAGATGGAGCTGTGCGGCGGCATCAAACCGCGCAGGCGCGTGCATAACATTTTCAAACGCTCCACGGGCTTGCACATCCAACGCTGTTTGCGGCCCTTTGAGAGAAAGCTGTGCCGCCCCCGTTATTTCTTTAAACCGCACCCCTGTAAGATGCAGATTCATCACCACATTAGGATTTTGCGTTATATTATGTAAATCAGCCTGCAAATGCGCTGCCTTAACGGCATAATCTTTCATGAAGGCCTGACCATCAAGCGCAATCTGCATATGGTCATGCGCCGTATTTTCCATATCCACATGGAGATGCCCCGTAAGGGATTGGCCAATTAAGCGGCTAAATATATCCAATCGCGGCACATTAAGCATGACCTCCCCTTGCGGAACCATCGTCCCCGCTGGGAGCAACAAAGAGGCACGCCCCTGCGCGTCTTTCCACGCTAATTTATGGAGATCTGCTTTTATCGTCCCATCGCTCGCACGCTCAAATTGTGTATCTACAATAAGAGGTGCGCGATCCAACATGCCCTCTATATGTAACATCCCTTGAGGATGAGAAGGCAGATGCGCCACATCCGCCGTCATCTCCAACGGGGCTACAGGGAGGGAGGCTGAAGGATGAACAACGCCCAACGCCCCCGCAAGACGGGTATGGACTGCCATATCATCCAAAGGCCCTTGCAGCTCTGCCTGCAAGGCTGCATGGCCCCGCAAGACTTTGTGCAAAGCTTCTAAATCCGGCAATGATAGCTTTACAGAAGAAGATAAATGCCTCTTTGCATCAAGCTGCCCCGCCCCCTCTAGCTGAAAGCCACGCCCTGTTAGAGCTGCCTGCTTTACGAGGAAGGCACCATCATTTTGCTGTGCAAGATGGAACGTAAGGGTGCCTTTCGGCCCGATGAGAGCCATAAGAGGCGGAGGGCCTTTGTCTATACCAAATTGCCCCCCTAACGCCGCGGATAATGCTCCGCTTTGCCGTAAGGGTACGGTAAAATCCCCCAATAAATGCGCTGTCCCCTCGACCTTCTGCCCCATAAGGGCTGTGAGGTCTGGTAGTTTGTCTATAGCAAGCTGCACATGGCCAGAAAGCTGGTTCTCTACCTTCCCCGTAACATCTAACGCCATAGCCTCATGCTTGATATGAATCTGATACGGCTTTCCCTCTTGCTGGGGTGCAAGCATGGCCTCTATCGTCAGAGGTGCTGAAGCCAAAAGGGACGAAGCCTTACCCGGCAAGCTAATCCCATCAAAACGAGCGGATAAAGCGAGGTGATCCGCCCCTCCGCCCACTGTCTTTTGACGGGAGGTTGTATCATCTAAAGCAGAGGCTAGGCTGTTTCCTTGCCCTTCAAATTGTACGGACATATGCCCAATACCCGCACCTGCGGCGAGCAAACCCGCCCCTTCTAACTTAACCGTGCCATAAGGTGCGCGGAGCGGGCCGTGAAGCTCCGCCTCCATCATCAAGCTCTCCCACCCCAAACCGGGGCGTAAGGTCATAGCCGGAGCATTGAGGGAAAAATGCAGGTCATGTGTATATTGGATGAGGTTTAGCTCGCCCCTCAATATAACTAACAGCGGTGTGGCCTGATGGATCATCGCCGCTTGTATGGCCAAATTGGTCTTTAAGGCCTCATAAGGACCCTCCGCCGTAACATCAATCGACAACGGGTCTAGCACACCAACCGTTCCCGGCATGGCGGCAAAACCATTTACGGATTCATCATAATGCACATTGCTCATCATCTGATGACGGTCCATCCGAAAGTGCAAGCGCAAATACGCTGGGTTATCTAACCGCTTCATGAACAGATGGAGCTGCATAGGCGGCGCATCTGCAAAAGAGATGGGCTTAGAGAATGCACTCACATCCTTTATCTGCATATCACCAGACAGCTGCATAGACACTGCTTGCCCCATCACAGATGGGCCGAGTGTCAAACGCGGTATAGCTAGCTTATCAAGCCGCACACCCCATGCTGGCAGGCCTGTCGAAGGATGAGATGATGGAGGTGATGGTGGGAAAACGGGATTACGCTTATAATCAAGCGTCTCAGCAGCGATCGTGCGTACACGGATGGTTTTTCCCAGCAGATCGAATAAACTTAGACGCAGCTCTAGCCCACGCCCTTCCAACCAAATGCCTTGCTGGTCTTTCAAAACAATATGCGCCAAAGAGAGATGCCACGGCAAAACGCTTTGCATCCCCTCTATCGCCACCATCCCACCCGTCCAATTTGGGACTTTATGCTCAATAAAACGCTTCGTTGGGGGCAAATTGATGCCTATGAGAGCAACAATCACCACACAATCCAGCACAATACCTACATAGGCACTATAACGGAGAAACCTACGCCAAAAGAGCATCAAAATGTCTCCCCCAACCCTAAATAAAGTTCCCACCGGTCTCCCCGTTCAGCCCGATGAAGCGGGAAGGCGACATCCACACGCACAGGGCCTATGGGCGTAAAATACCGCACACCACCACCATACCCAACCCGTAGCTTACCATGCGCAGGGATAGAGCCTGAACTTACCTGACCTGCATCAACAAACCCTACTACCCCCAGATTCTTAGGCAGTCTTTGACGAAACTCCACAGTCCCTGCATCCATAGCTGTGCCACCAATCGCATATTTTGTATGTTGATATTGCGGCCCAACCCCTTGATACCGATAACCACGAACAGAGCCCGGTCCTCCGGCATAGAGCCTTTGGTCTGGTGGTAAATGCCATGTCGTTGCCCCTTGTACGGACCCAACCATTGCACGCAGGGCAATAACACTATTCCCCGGTTTGGTTAGCCCTAGATGGGTAAGGTCAAAATATGTGGAGGCCTGTGCATTCATAGGGATAAAAAAGGAGGTTTGATGCTCTAGCGATAAAGAAGGCGTCACCCCAATAGAGGCTTTCACACCATGAGTTGCTGGTTCAATCGGATTGGAGCGATGGGTGCCGTCATAATCCAACTGAAGGGGAAGAGACGCGATGAAATATTCCGCCTTATGGCCAAATTGCCGAATATGCTCTTGTTCTACCGTAGCCCCTATACTGCCTGAAAGGTCCTTCCCTAACGGACGAGACACCCCACCATGAAGCAAGAAGGCCGTTTGTCCATAGGAATAAAGGAGCTGTCGAATCCCCTCCAACCGCACATTAAGCGTCTGGCTACGTTTGAGAAAATCAGGCTTTGTAAAATCGACATAAGCGTCATAGCCCACACCTTGTTGTGCCGTACCGCCCAGCCCGGTTGCCAAAGCCGCAACACGCAACTGCTCCCCATTCCCCAAGAAGTTGCGATGCAGCCACGAAACACCTGCTCGCCCGCCAAGGTCAGTCGAGTACCCAACATCGCCAGTGATACGATGGCGTTTGCCTTCATCAAAATCAAAGCTGAGAGGCAATGCCCCCTCTGCCCCAGCGGGTAAGGGAGGAGCTTTCCCTTTTTTATCAACCTTCCCTTTTGCTGAAGCCCCTTGAGGGGGCAAAGGCAGGACATAATCCGCATTACGTTGTTGGATGGAGGAAAATAGACCTGTACTCCCTAAATCCAATCGTGCTTGCTCAATAGCAGAGGGTTGATAAAGCTGCCCCTCTTTTAACGCTAAACGCCGCCTTACATATCGCTCCTTAACGCGCTTTAGCCCCTCCAACGCGATAGGGCCGACAATCAATTTGGGCCCGCGTTTCATCTTGATATAAACATCAATCTGATGATTCGGCCGCAACATCGCTTGGGGGGGCTGTACGTCTGCAAGGCCATACCCTTCCTCTTGCAAAAAATGAGAAAGCCGCCCTTGCGCTGCTAAAATATCCCCTGCAATGGCCGGTTGCCCTTCTTGCACTCCCATACTCTTACGCTCTGCTTCAGAGAGGCTAGGCTCTTTATCCTTCGCAAGCCCCTCCGCAGGCGTGGCCGCTAAGGGAGTAATAACAATCTGTCCTATCGTAAATTGTATGCCCGGTTCTGCTTGGATGCGCACCTGAACCTTATCGTCTGCTCCAGCCTCATTAAGGAAAGAAGCGAGGTCAGGAGCGGTCCCCTCAAGAGTTTTGCCATGGAGGGACACGCGCACCACAACACGCCCTGCATAATATCCACGCGACTGCAACGCCCCTTGCAAACGCGCATAATCCCCCCTTATGCGCCCTGCTAACGCATAAGGCCCCACATGCCGCGTTTTTTGCAAACTCACAAGCTGAGAGGCCGCTGCCATATTATCGCTAATGGTTGTATCATCTGTTTGAGCAATATCGACCTCATAAGCGACGCCCTTTTTGGGAAGGGCCTGCACCTTAGGGAGGCTGTCATTTTGTTCTGCGGCAAAAAGATGCGTTGGTACGATGAGAGAGACTATACACAGCACTCTCCTAACACCGCACAGTTTTTTATTGATGCCCTCAGTCAAACGCTGCACACCACCATAGACGAGACTGCCCTCCCTTTATCGCACCCACTGGCCAATGCAAAAGTGTCTATTCTGTCATTTATCGTTAAGATAGCTGTTAAGAGAGTATAAACACTATCCCCTATGTCGGATAATGATTGTCTCTCTCCCCTAAAACGCTTATTTAATGCATTATGTCTTTTGCTGAGCTTCCTTCCCCCAAACGCCGCAACAAAAATCGTCCGGTTTTTGATCCTGACCTCCTTTTTGCGGAAGATGAACGTGCCGCTGCACATGATACAATCTGCGACCGGCTGCGTATTCGCTTGCGTGCTTTAGCCCTTTTATTCTGGGCAGCATGTGGGTGTGTTGGCCAAGGGACATGCCTCCTCTTACCGGGGAAGATGTTCCGCCGTTTTCCGCTCTTTTTCTGGACAGTAGCCTGCCGAATCCTCAATATAAAAGTACGGACTATCGGCAAGATGGAAGGCTCACTAACGCTGCGCCCTGATGGGCGGCGTGTTATTTATGTCGCTAATCATAGCTCATGGTTGGATGTCCTCGTACTGGGCAAGGTGCTGCCTGCCTTCTTCATTGCTAAGCAAGAAGTCCGCCATTGGCCATTGATTGGTTATTTAACCTATCTGGGTCGGACAATTTTCATTAATCGCAACCGGCAAGAAGCTGGACAGGATGTGCAGGAGGTTATTAACCAACTCCGCAAAGGGTATAATATCGCCTTCTTCCCGGAGGGGACGACCTCAAAAGGGACACGGCTTTTACCTTTTATGTCCTCCCTTTTTGCCATTGCTAGGCCTGTACGCCGGCGTGATGACCCAACAGAAGATGACCATCCAACCTGCCTTATCCAGCCCGTAACTGTTACTTATGACCGCTTAGAAGGGCTACCTGTCGGGCGGCATAGGCGGTCCTTCGTCTTCTCATGGTTTGGTGATATGGATTTCGGCCCCCATCTTGTGGGCTTAACACGGTGGCGTTCTATGCGCGCGACAGTCCTCTTCCATCCTCCTCTAAAGCCGGAGGATTTCCCCTCCCGTAAGGCACTCTCTAACGCAGCTCGCGCGGCTATCGAACAAGGGAGTGAGGACCTCCGGCAAAATCGCCTCCCAGAGGACCACCTCCTCCCCACAACCGACCATACTGACCATTAACGGATAATCACACCTCTCTACTTATGCCAGAACAGCTCACCCCCTCCCCCGCTCGCGGTCTGCACATCATCACATGGGGCTGTCAGATGAATGTTTATGACAGTGCGCGTATGGCAGATGTGTTGCGCCCGCTCGGTTATAGTCCGGTCGATAGTCCCGACCATGCCGATATGATTATCCTCAATACCTGCCATATTCGTGAAAGAGCGGCAGAAAAGGTGTTTTCCGAGCTAGGGCGTCTGCGGCAAATCCGAGAGGCGCGCAAATTAGAGGGCAAGCAAACCCTCATTGCCGTTGCGGGCTGTGTTGCCCAAGCGGAGGGAAAAGAGCTTCTTGCCCGCGCTCCTTATGTGGACCTCGTCCTCGGCCCACAAACCTACCATCGCTTACCGGAAATGGTCGCCCGCATTGCGCGTGCTGGCGGCAGTGTGATTGATACGGACTTCCCCGTTGAATCGAAGTTCGACCTTCTGCCGGAGGATGCCGCCCCACAGAATGAGGGCAACCTCACCGCCTTTCTGACCATTCAGGAAGGATGCGATAAGTTTTGTTCCTTCTGCGTAGTCCCTTACACACGCGGGGCAGAAACAAGCCGCCCCGTAGCCTCCATCCTTGCTGAGGCGGAGCGACTTGTCGCCAGTGGGGTGAAAGAAATCACCCTGTTAGGACAAAATGTAAACGCCTTCCATGGGGAATGGCAGGACGGTATCGCCAGCCTGCCAGAGCTTGCCTCATTGCTCCATGAGCGGATTCCCGCGCTCAAACGTCTGCGCTATGTTACGTCTCATCCGCGCGATATGGAGCAAGCCCTGATTAATGCTCATCGCGATAACCCCATCTTTATGCCTTATTTGCATCTCCCTGTGCAGAGTGGCTCCGACAAAGTGCTTAAAGCCATGAATCGTGGCCATACAGCGGATGAATATCGCGACATCATCCGTAAATTAAGGGCAGCTCGGCCTGACATTGCACTAACATCGGACTTTATTGTCGGCCATCCGGGGGAAACGGATGAGGATTTTGAAGCAACAATGCAACTGGTCCGTGATGTGCGCTTTGCCAGTGCCTATAGCTTTAAATACTCCCAACGCCCTGGCACACCCGCTGCGGGGCAGCCCTTCCAAGTGGCAGAAGATGTAAAAGAAAAACGCCTAGCAGCCTTGCAAGCCCTCCTTAGAGAGCAGCAAGATGCCTTCAATGCGTCTCTGATTGGCACAGTTCAGGATATTCTTGTGACGGGAATCGGTCGTAAACCGGGGCAGCTAAATGGACGCTCGCCTTACCTTCAGCCTGTGCATTTTGAGGGCGACCCTGCCCTTATTGGGCAGATTGTGAAGGTACATATTACAACCCCCTTCACCAATTCCCTCGGCGGTCATCTCTCTAAACAAGAAGGCACAACCATTTGAGCAGCTCTGCTGAAGGATATCGCACGACAACCTTGCGATTTGAGGATAACCAAAGGCTACAAAACGTCCTTGGGGACCATGACCGCCATCTCATTCGCCTAGAGCAAGGGACAGGAACACGGCTTGTGTGCCGTGGCAATCGTGTTGCCATCTCTGGCGAGAATGACGCTGTAGAGCGGGCACAAGCCGTGTTACACGCACTCTATAAGCAAGCGGGGAACGGCATGACGGTCGATAGTGAACAGGTTGATGGCGTGATTCGCCTCACCGCACTCCCTTCTCATCGCCGGGCAGTGCAAAATCCTGCCCCCCATACCCAAGATGACGCCTTACCGCCAGGGGTTCTACCGCAAATACAAACCAAACGGGGGGTTATTTCGCCACGCTCTCCGGGTCAGATGCACTATATGCAGGCTCTTGCTCGCAAAGAGCTCGTCTTTGGCCTTGGCCCAGCAGGAACGGGGAAAACGTATCTCGCTGTAGCGCAAGCGGTGGCTCTCTTCCAAGCAGGGCAGGTGGACCGGATTATCCTCTCCCGCCCTGCGGTGGAAGCAGGCGAGCGGCTCGGCTTCCTCCCCGGTGATATGCGAGAAAAAATCGACCCATATCTCCGCCCACTTTATGACGCCTTGCATGACATGATGCCCGGAGATCAAGTCAGTCGCCGCATGGCTAGTGGCGAGATTGAAGTCGCCCCCCTCGCCTTCATGCGGGGGCGGACGTTAGCTCATGCCTATGTCATTCTTGATGAAGCCCAAAATACCACCTCAGCTCAGATGAAGATGTTCCTCACCCGTATGGGGCCGGGGACCCGTATGGCAATTACGGGAGATATGAGCCAAATTGACCTCCCCCGTGGGGTCACCTCTGGCCTGCGTGATGCTGTTACAACTCTTGAAGGGGTAAAAGGTATTTCGATTTGCCCCCTCACCGCGGCGGATGTGGTCCGTCATCCTCTTGTCGCACGCATTGTAGACGCTTACGATCGCCACGCAGATGAGACCTCTTACCCCTACCGGACGCATCATGAAACGCCCTATCGCCCCACGCGCTGAGATTATCGTTTCCGACCCTCGTTGGCGTGCTAGCGTGGGAAATATTGAGCAGCTCGTCCAACGCACATGCCAGATGGTTCAGCGTTATGGGATGATATTCGCACCAGATGCACCGGGGCCTTCATTTGTCTTTTCGGATAATCGGCATATTCAACGGTTGAATGCGCAATTCCGCGGTAAGAACAAACCAACTAATGTTCTTACATTCGAGCCACCGTCTCCCCTTATGGGAGGGGATATTATTCTTGCTTATCAAACCATGCAGCGCGAGGCTGAACAGGGGCGTAAGAGCCTGCGGGAACATACAACGCATCTTCTTGTTCACGGGTTGCTTCATCTTGCTGGTTATGACCATCATCACCCCGGTGAAGCCCGCAAAATGGAAGGGTTAGAGACCTTCATCCTCCGCCGGATGGGCCTCCCAGACCCATGGAAGCCACGCCTACAAGGCCATATGTCAGCCCCTGCTCCTCTCATTTTGTCGCGTTAAGGAAGACCGCTCTTACAATGAAACTTTTCAATCGCAAGGCCCGTACCAAGACTATTAGGCAGCAAATTGCTGACCTTGTCCGGGAAGCTGCCAGCCTTGGAAAGAATAGCCACGAAACACCAGAGCTCGACCGGCAAGAGCGCGCGCTCATCATGAATGTGCTGCGCCTACGCACTAGCACCGCTGATGATGTTATGATCCCCAGAGCGGACATCATCGCCATGTCCGATGACCTCTCATTTGATGAAGCCTTAGCCCTCATGCGGGAGGAAAATCATTCCCGTATGCCTGTCTATCATGGCGAGTTAGACGATATTATCGGGATGATTCATGTTAAAGACCTCGTAGCCCATATCGGAACGGACGAACCTTTCCGCCTACGCGCGCTTTTGCGCCAACCTCTTTTGGTAGCTCCTAGTATTCCCGTTTTGGACCTCCAGCTCCAAATGCGCCAACGCCGGACACATATGGCCCTCGTCATTGATGAATATGGCAGTATTGATGGCCTCGTCACGATTGAAGACCTTATCGAAACCATTGTGGGCGATATTTCTGATGAGCATGATGAGCCTGTCACAACCCCATGGTTCAACCGCCCTGATGGTACCATAGACCTTGATGCCCGCCTCACCGTCCAAGAGCTTGAAGAGCGTCTTGGTCCTATCCTCACGCGTGAAGAACGTGAAGCCGAAATTGAAACGGTAGGCGGTTTAGTCTTTCACCTTGCCGAGCATGTTCCCGCGCGTGATGAAGTCCTCGCTCATCCTAGCGGGTTGGAGTTTCGTGTTATTGATTCTGATGCGCGGCATATCCTTACATTACGGATGCGCGTTCCCCCGCATCTTAGACGCCAGCCCCCTACGGCTGAGGGTCAAGCAGCAAACACACCTTCTCCCTCTTGACGGCAGGGCTATCTTGCCGTTCATGTTCGCCTAGCGTGGTCTCCTAGACCTCTGCCCCACCTATTGCCATCGCAAAGGAGCTACCATGTCCACCCAGCCTTCTCTCTCCCGCCGTAACCTCCTTATAGGGGGGGCTACCCTGCTCGCTGCTCCCTTCATCACGATGGGCCGTGCCCACGCACAAGCTGCACAAGACCCACGCATGGGTCCGCGCATTATTGGTAATCCACAAGCGCCTATCCTTGTGCAAGAATGGTTCTCCCTCACTTGCACTCATTGCGCTCATTTCGCGACAGAATTATTCCCCAAAATTAAAGAGCAATTCATCGATACAGGGAAGATTCGTTTTCAATTCCACGATTTCCCACTAGACCAAGTCGCCCTCATCGCCGCTATGGTTGCACGCTCCCTGCCAGAGGAGCGTTATGTACCCTTCATTGAATCTCTGTTCTCCCGGCAAATGCAATGGGCCTTCTCCGGCAATGACCCGGTCGCTCACCTCAAGCAAGAAGCCGCTTTAGCGGGCATCGCTCCGGCTGAGTTTGATAAAATCAGCAAGGATATGAGCTTTGGTCAGGCTCTTTATCAGCAGACACAAAAAGAGGGCCAAGAGTACGACATTAAAGGGACACCTTATTTCCGCTTCAATAATACCCCTTATGCGCAAGACCCCGAAACGGTGGAAAAATTTGCGGAGCTTGTCAGTAAGGCCTAAAAGGCTCTCACTCACCTCATCCCAGCGTTTATAGGGTGCAATGACACAACATAAGGCGATCACAACCCGCCTCGATATTGTTGGCTTCAAAAGCTTTGCTGATGAGGTCCATCTGGATATCCTCCCCGGCCTAACGGGGATTGTCGGCCCTAATGGCTGCGGCAAATCTAATATTGTCGAAGCCTTACGCTGGACCATGGGGGAAAGCTCCGCCCGTGCCTTACGCGGCGGGGATAGTGATGACCTCATTTTTGCGGGTACAGGCAGTCGCCCTGCGCGTAACCTAGCCCGTGTCACGCTTCATCTTGCCGAGGCTACGGGCCTTGCTCCCGCCCCCTTCCACCAAGCAGGAGAGTTAGAAGTCTCCCGCCAAGCAGAGCGTGGGACGGGTAGCACCTACCGTATTAATAATCGGGTCATGCGCGCGCGGGATGTGCAAACCATCTTTGCCGACCTCTCCTCTGGGGCGCGTAGCTCCTCTATCATCAGCCAAAATCGTGTTAGCCAGCTTATTGCCGCTAAGCCGGAGGAAAGACGCCTCTTATTGGAAGAAGCTGCGGGCATTAGTGGCCTCTATGTACGCCGCCGTGATGCGGAACTTAAACTCCGCCAAGCAGAAGCAAACCTAGAGCGCGCTGAAGAACACCGCCAAAACCTTGAGCAACAACTCACCACATTAGCTCGCCAGTCAGAAAAAGCACAAACTTACCGCGCTGTTTCAGAGGAAATCCGCCAGCATGAGCGTTCTCTCCTCATCCTCCAACATGCCCGTGCGGAACAGCTTGTCCAAACCCGCCGCACCGCTTTGGACAAAGCGCAAGAGACACTCACTAAGAATGACGCAGCCCTAAAAGAAGCCCAAGAGCAGCTTGCTCAAAAAACACACTCGCTCCAGCAAAAAGAGGATGAACACGCAGCCTTGCGCCCTCGTTTGGAGCAGCATCGCATCCATATTGAGGTCGCCCAGGCCTCTCTCCAGCATCAACGGCAGGCCTCTGAGGACCACGCACGCCAAAAAGCCCAACTTGATGAAGACATAGCCCGCCTTAAAGAGGACCTGCACCGCCTTGACGGCCAGCAAAAAGACGCCCAACAGACATTAGAGGACCTCACCGCTCAGCAACATACGCTCAACGCGCAACACCCAACTATAACAGAGCAAATTGCCGCTCTACGCACCCAAGAGACCGAGCAACATACCCAACTTGAGAGCGCATCATCCCAGTATCATGCCGGGTTGCTCCAGCAAGAACGGTTACAAAGCCGCCAACAAGCTCTCGCTCGGCAAATCTCAGATGATTGCAACACATTAGACCATCTCAAAGCTGAACTGAAACGCCTTGAAGATGACTGCGCGCAACACACCCCTACGGACGATGCTGCCCAACATGTAGCGGATGCTATAACCGAGGCAAAGCAGCAAGACAAACAAGCCCATGAAGCGGCAGAACATTTCCAAGAGCAACGCCTCATCACAGAGCGTGCCCAACGAGATGTACAGGAAATGCGCGCGCATCTACAGCAGCTTCAGCAGCGGGAGGAGGAGCTTACACAACGCTTCACCAAACAGAAGGCGCGCCTTACAGCAGAGCAAGCACAAGCCAAACACACCCAAGCCGCCTTGCTGGATGACCACGCCAAAGCAGCCCTTCATCAAACCCAACAAACCGCTCAACAAGCCGCCCATAAAGCGACGGAGGTGGAGCAGGCCCTCACACAACGCCGCCAAGAGGCTGAAAAATGCTGGTTAGACGAGCAAGCCGAAACAGAAAAACAACAACAACGCCGCACCTCTTTGCAGCACAATATCACCCGCCTCGCCGAACAACTAAAGGCACAAGCGGCACGCTCTGCTACATTACAAGCCGCTCTTGAGGATGTTCATGCCAAAGCCATCCCTCATCATGCGCTTGAGGAAGCGCAAAAAAACCTCGCATCATTAGAGGCTCAAAACACAAGCCAACATAACGCGATTGAAGAAACGGAAGCCCAGCTTGCTACACAACAGCACGCTACGCAGAAAGCACAAACGCTCCTCCGTGACATAGATACGGCTTTACTCCGCCATAAAGGCGAATATGAAGGGCTACAGCAAAGCCTTGCAAGCAGCTTAAAAACCATTCCTCACCCTGTGATGGAGCAACTCCACATCCCAGAGGAGCTTATCAATGCTTTGGCCAGTGCCCTAACTGACGGTTTAGAGGCCTCTTTGCCACAAGCTGATGCCCCTCTGGCAGATACCCCACGGCAATGGTGTTTATTACCCGATGATGGGGCTACCCTGCGGCCTGCTCCTGCCATCGCCGCCCTCCCTTGTTTGGCTGCTCTTATTAACGCCCCGGCCCCTCTTAGTCGGGCTCTCCATGCTATCTTTTTGCTTGATACGCCAGAAGATGGCCCAGATTTGCAAACCCAGCTACAACCGGGGCAATCGCTTGTTACAAAAGATGGGGCGTTATGGCGATGGGATGGTTTTATCCGCCAGCCGAACAGCCCTACTGCTGAAATGATTCGCCTTCAGCATGTTCAAAAACTAAAGAAAACAGCCCATCTTATTGAAAAACTGACACAAGATTATAATGCCCAAAAACAGATAACCACACAAAGCGCACATCAATGCGCGGTGCTGGAACATACGCTAAAGGACTTACGCGACAACTATACCACAATGCGTGAGGATTATGCTCAACAACGTCACGCGCTGGAGGGGCTAAAACAACGCCATGCGTTGCATCAAGACCAACTTGCCCTCATCAACCATGAGGTCCAAACCCATGAGGCGCACATTGCACAGATAAAGGCCGAACATCATGCTGCACAGGAGGCTTTAACCACCCTCCCACCCCCCAAAGCTGAACCCTCAGAAGCCGCTCTGACGCTTAAAACGCTACAAGCTGAAGAACAAGCCGCCCGCGAGGCGTTAGAACAGGCCCGCGCCCGCGCACAAGAGGCAACCACACACCAACAGCAAGCTCTCTTTCAGGATGACGCACGTCTTACACGCTTAAAGGAAATAGAGCAAAATATCGCCCAGCTTACGCAAGAGCTGGAGGACATCACAGCCCAAAAACACGCCTTAGAAGCAGAACGCGCCAAGAGCGACCTCCCCGCACGCCAAGCTTGTTACGAAGACGCTCATTCCGCCCTTCAACAGGCGCAAAGCACCGCAGAGGCAGCGGCTAAGCATGCTGCAGAAGCACGCCAAAACGCCACGCAGCTAGAGCAGGCTTTGCAGGAAAAGAAACGCTTGCTCACAGGATTGCAAGCGCGCCGCGATGGGTTGGTCCAGCATATTCAATCAAGTGAGGCTACACTCACGACACGTCAGCAGGAAGAACGAACTTGCCAAGCAGAGCAAGCCGCCCTACCGGACCTCTCTGCCTTAAAAGAAACGGTGGATCGCCTCACTGAGCACCTCAACCATACACAAGAGGCCCTTAGACGCGCACATGGCAAACGCCACGCCCTTACCCAGCAACTTTCCCTTCTCAAAGAACGTGAGGAGCATCTAAACCACACCTATCAGCAAGCGAAAGACCGACAAAATCAGCTTAATATGCAGCTTCAAGGCCTCACAGAGCGTCAGGCTGCCTTACAAAAAACAGCCTCCGCGCAAAAAGATGACGATAGCCTCGCGCGCCATGAGCAACAGCTTCAACGCGATAGTGAAGCCCTTAAACAGCTAGAAGAGCAAGAGCAAACACTCCTAGCCACTCTGGCTCAAGCACGACAGCATCTCCAAGAACAGCAAACCCTGTTGGAGCATCATCAAGACGGGGCACATCGCTATCGTGAAGACACAATCCGCCTTAATGAGCGGCTCGCCCAAGCTCAAGAGGCCCTAGCCCTCCTCCAACATGAGACCCCTTTGCCTGACGATGCCGAAGCCCCAGAGACACTCTCGGCAGACACAGAGCAAGCTTTACGACAAACCCTCAAACGCGCGAACAAGAGACGTGATGAGCTAGGAGCTGTTAATCTCTGCGCTGAGGAGGAGTTCCGCACCGCCCAAGAGGAAGCAGAACGAATCACTAAAGAGCATCAAGACCTCTCCACGGCCATTGCCCGGCTGCGCGGTGGGGTTGGGGCTATTAATCGTGAAGGCCGGCAACGTCTTATGGCCGTCTTTACCGATATTAACACCCATTTCCAAACGCTTTTCACCCGGATGTTTAATGGGGGGCAAGCACATTTGCAGATGGTCGGCAGTGATGATCCGCTCGAAGCTGGATTGGAGATTTTTGCCCAACCACCGGGTAAGAAGCTCTCTACCCTCTCGCTCCTTTCGGGTGGGGAGCAAGCCCTTACGGCCTTATCGCTCATTTTTGCCGCCTTCCATTGCACCCCAGCCCCCATCTGCGTGCTTGATGAAGTCGATGCCCCTTTAGATGATGCTAATGTGGAACGTTTCTGCACCTTATTACGCGATATGACAGAACAAACCAAAACGCGCTTTTTAGTCATTACCCATCATCAACTCACAATGGCCCATATGGACCGGCTCTACGGCATTACGATGCAAGAGCGCGGAGTGAGTCGTCTCCTCTCTGTCAATCTTGATGAAAGTATCCGCATGGTAAATGGTTGACCTTCGGCCATTATCATCAGAGAATTGCCTCCCCTTTTAGAGAACCGGAGGCTGAGTTACCAAAACCGTGAACGAGCGACCTATTTTTTCAGAACCACGGCTTGCCGAATCGGTTTTATCCCGTATTCGCAAGTATGGGCTGCGCGTTGTCGGAGACGTCCACGGTGACCTCAATGCCTTTCGTCACGCTATCGCAACAAAACGTTTTATCATTCAACTTGGCGACCTCGTGGATCACGGGCCTGATAGTGCCGGCGTGTTAGAGACAATGCTGGACCTACAAGAAACCGAACGCGGCATGTTTGTTCTTGGGAATCATGACCGTAAATTAGGCCGCGCTTTAGAGGGAAGACGTTTAAGACGTGACCTCCCGCTAGAGACCACATTACAGCAAATCCAAGCCTCCCTCATGGAAGACCTCGCCCAACGGACCTATCATGCCGTTGCTACAGCCCCAGCATGGCAACGCCTTGGCAATTTACTGTTTGTTCATGGGGGATTTCATACAGCTATGCTCTCCGGCCCCCCGCCTGAAACAGGCCTTGCTGATATGTCCGCCCCGCTATCACGCGCACTCTTTGGGGAGACTACAAGCCGCCTCCAACCTGATGGCTACCCAGAACGCCGATTAAGTTGGATAAACCGCATCCCAGAAGGCATTACAGTTTATGTAGGCCATGATAGACGCTCCCTTGATGGCCGCCCCCTTTACAAAACAGGTCGTTTGGGGGGTAAGGCTATCTTTATGGACCTTGGTGCCGGTAAAGGCGGGCATCTCGCATGGATTGATCTCAATGACTTCTGACGCCACACAGCAGCTTTCTATCCTTCGTCAACGCATTGATAATATTGATGCCGCTTTGATTTATATGCTGGCCGAGCGTTTCCGTTGTACTAATGAGGTTGGGCATTTAAAGGCTGCTACGCATCTCCCCGCCTGTGACCCTGCACGAGAGGCAGAACAACTCCAGCGTTTAAAAAAACTTGCTGAAGATGCCGGGTTAGATATGGCCTTCACAAAAGCTTTTTTCACATTCCTTGTGGGGGAAGTGGTCGCAAAACATAAAATCATTGCACGTCAAAATCAGGCTAAATAAGCACGGACGGCCTCCAGCCTGCTATTCTAATATAGATAAAACCTTTCAATGATATAGGTTTTATTTTATATATTTACTTTCCAAGTTGTTAATTTTTGACTCATATCAAGTCATGGTTCCTACCAACTGGAGGCAACAACGTGCCATCACTTTCATCTCGTAAAACCTCATTAGGATTCGCTGATTGGGTTATTTTTGCCCTCGCAGCTATCATTCTGTTTTTTGGCCTTTATTTCATCATAGGTGGTGTTTGGCTCGCTTGGTTAGGTGGATCATGGTATTATATCCTATGCGGCATCGTCCTTTTCCTCTCGGGCTTTTATCTGTTCCGCCGTAAGCCCCTTGGGGCATGGCTCTATCTTCTCGCTTGGGCAGCAACAATCCCATGGACAATTTATGAGGTTGGGTTTGATTGGTGGGGATGGCTGCCACGCCTTTTTGGTCCTACTTTATTGGCTATTCCTGTCGTGGTTTCCCTGCTTTTCCTCGTCCGTAAGCAAAGGGAATACCCTCATGCGTAAACATACTTATGCACTCACCGCACTGCTTACTGGGACAATCCTAGGGGCTTCCTTTTTTGTCTCACCCTCTCTGGCGCAGATTCCGCCGTCAGTTGAGACACCCGGCCCCGGCAATGCTGATGATTCCTCAGCCGATCCATCTCCCAGCATTTACCACGACCCCTCCCCTAACACCCCTCAAGCACCGGGTGTGAATGCGGCGAATCTGCCCGATATTGATGAGCTTCCCATCGACCAGCTTCCACAAGCTGTCCCGCAGGAAAGTGCCAACCCTAAGCCAGAGGACTGGCCCGCTTATGGCCGAGATGATTCAGCGAGCCGTTATTCACCGCTCACCCAAATCACACCTGCAAATGTTGGCCAGTTAAAGCGGGCCTTCGTCTATCATACTGGCAGCCTTCCGCCAAAAGATAAGGCAAATAAATGGGCTGCAGAGACAACCCCCATTAAGGTTGGGGATTCCCTCTATCTCTGCTCCGCTACAAACGACATGATGCGCGTTGATGCCGCAACAGGGCAGGAGAAATGGCATTTCCACTCTCATGAGAGTTATGATGCCATCCCCTACACGGCTGCTTGTAAGGCTGTAACCTATTACACCTCCTCCACCAGTGCGGAAGGCCAGCCCTGCCACAATCGCATCATTGAAGCCACATTGGATAACCGTCTCATCGCTGTTGACGCTGAAAATGGCAAATTATGCGAGAATTTCGCCCATGGGGGGCAGGTCAATCTCATGCAGGGGATGGGATGGTCTGTCCCCGGTTTTGTCGCCATGACAAGCCCGCCGCCCATTATTAATGGCGTTATTGTCGTCAATCATGAGGTGTTAGATGGCCAACGCCGCTGGGCTCCCTCTGGCGTTATTCGTGGGTATGATGCTGAGAGCGGTAAGTTCCTCTGGGCGTGGGATGTCAATAATCCCGATAATCACCATCAGCCTGATAAAGACCATTTCTATAGCCGAGGCACCCCCAATTCTTGGGCCGCAATGACAGGTGATAACGCCCTAGGCCTTGTCTATGTCCCTACGGGTAACTCCGCTGCGGATTATTATAGTGCAATGCGCAGCGAGGCAGAAAATAAAGTCTCCTCCGCTGTTGTCGCTCTGGATGTCCGCACAGGTGAGCCGCGCTGGGTCTTCCAAACAGTTCATAAAGATGTGTGGGATTACGATATTGGCTCTCAGCCCACATTATTCGACTACCATGCTGATGATGGCACCATCATCCCTGCCCTCATCATGCCAACCAAACGGGGGCAGACCTTCATCCTAGACCGCCGCACGGGCAAACCTTTGCCAGACTTCCCCGTGGTGGAAAAACCAGCCCCAAGCCCCGGCTTTGTAAAGGATGACCCGCGCTCCCCTACACAACCTTGGTCCATTGGGGTACCGCGTCTTGGTATCCCCAAAATGACAGAGGAAGGAACATGGGGCATTTCCCCGCTGGACCAGCTAGCGTGCCGTATCAAGTTCCGTCAGGCGCATTATGTGGGTGAGTTTACACCGCCTACCATTAAGCAACCATGGTTGGAATATCCCGGTTATAACGGGGGAAGCGATTGGGGAAGTGTCGCCTATAACCCTCAAACAGGCATCTTACTGGCGAATTGGAATAATTTGCCTATGTATGACCAGCTCGTCAGCCGTAAAGTGGCCGATAAGATGGGGCTTATCCCTATCGACTCTCCGCAATATAACCCGTCTGGCGGTGGTGCAGAAGGTAATGGTGCCCAGGCCCAAACACCTTATGGGATTGTCGTGACACCTTATTGGAATAGCTTTACAAAGATTATGTGCAATGCCCCGCCTTATGGCATGGTCACTGCGATTGACCTCAAAGCCCATAAGGTTCTTTGGCAAAAACCATTCGGGACAGCACGCGCTAATGGGCCGTGGGGCCTATCAACTGGTCTGCCTCTCACCGTTGGTACGCCTAATAATGGTGGCCCTGTGATAACCGCTGGTGGTGTTGCCTTTATCGGTGCCTCTACCGATAATCTGCTCCATGCCATTGATGTGAAAACCGGCAAAACACTTTGGACGGATGTTCTCCCCGGCGGCGGGCAAGCGAACGCTATGACCTATGCTGTGAATGGCCGCCAATATGTAGCTATCATGGCTGGGGGGCATCACTTTATGCGTAGCCCCGTCTCTGACGCGCTGGTTGTGTACGCGCTGCCAGAAGAAGAGAAATAAAATACGCCCAAATAAAAAGCGGATCTCCGAGAGGAGTTCCGCTTTTTTAAATGCACATCTTGTTAACTTAGTCTGGATGGGTGGGCGGGCAGTTACAACCACGCGTTGGAGCTTGTGACCGCCGAACAATATGATGATCAATCCATTCCGACACTAAAAGCCGTGCCTCAGGCAATGAGGATTCGGGATGATGAATCCTATAAAGAGTTGTACAGGCGGCAAAAATCTTCATCTCATTCTGCCCCATAGCATGTAACTCTTGATACGCTGTAATTACGGCGCGTTCGCATTTGCGGCCAATGCGACGAGTGTTAACTTTCATATCCTAAAACCCCTACGATACCCTGTTTCTCCTGAAGGATACCCGCAAAAATAAAGACGTACCCTCTTTATCGCTCTGACACATAACAGAGTAAAGCGTCACCAATAACAGAAATAGGAAAAAAGACATCTTTCCCCTACCCCTATCCCCTTCTAACGGGTAGATGTCTCCAAAGGAACCATTTTTCGAGATTATGGAGAGAATAATGTCCTCAACTGGCACTGCCCCCACTCTGGGGCCTCGTCTCACGCAATGGGACCGCGATGCCGCCCTCACAACAGCGCGCATCCTGCTGGAGATTAAGGCCATTAACTTCCGCCCTAGTGAGCCTTATACCCTCACCTCTGGGTGGAAATCTCCTGTTTATATCGACTGCCGCAAGATTATCTTCTTCCCCCGCGCCCGCACAAAATTGATGGAACTGGCCGTGGAGAAGATTGGCCGTCATATCGGTTATGAGAGCATTGATGCCGTTGTGGGGGGAGAGACAGCCGGGATTCCTTTCTCCGCATGGATTGCCGACCGTTTAATGACACCTATGGCCTATGTTCGCAAAAAACCCAAAGGCTTTGGCCGTAATGCCCAAATTGAGGGCGATGTGCCAGAGGGTATGCGCACTTTGTTGGTCGAAGACCTCACAACCGATGGGGCCTCCAAGATTCGCTTCGCTAACGCACTGCGTAAAGCTGGGGCGATTGTGGACCATACCTTTGTGGTCTTTTTTTACGGCGTCTTCCCTGGTGCGCAAAAAACCTTACAGGATATGGGCATTAGCCTCCATGCGCTTTGCACGTGGTGGGACGTACTAGAAGCCTGTGCAGATGGACAATATTTCTCCACCGAGGATAGCGCAGAAGTCCGCCGCTTTTTGGAAGACCCTTGCGGTTGGTCCAAAGCACATGGCGGTGTTAGCAGCGCAGAAGAAGCCCTCGCTTTTAAACAAGGCTAAGACCTACGCCTTATAGGGATTCACTGATGCCGAATACATCACCCCCTCGTATTCTTGTCTTTGATTCCGGTATTGGGGGGCTTGGGGTGGTGCAGGCTCTGCGGAGCCTCGCCCCCTCCCTCACGCTAGATTATCTCGCTGATACAGCACTCTTTCCCTATGGGGAGCAAGATGATGACTTCTTACGAGAGCGCATTACCCAGCTTATCCGCCATGCCTGCGCTTTATTACAACCCACTCTGGTCATAATCGCCTGTAATACCGCAAGTACCTTAGCCCTCACCCCTCTGCGAGAGACACTCACCTTACCTATTGTTGGCTGCGTGCCACCTATCCGCTGGGCTGGGCGTGTGTCTAAAACGCGCACCATCGGCCTACTCGCCACCAGCGCAACAGCCCGCCGGCCCTATCTTGCGCAATTACATCACAATTATGCAGCAGATTGTAAGCTTATCATCCACGGCTCTCGCCATCTCGCCACTATGGCAGAACGTGCCTTCCGCGGTGAGATTCTGGAGCCTGAATCCGTACAGCATGAATTAGCGGCTCTCTTTGAACAATCAGACGGCAGCAACATTGATGCTATTGGCCTTGGCTGTACCCATTACACTTTTTTGATGCCATATTTCCAGCGTCTTGGTCCCCCCGGTATGATGTGGTTGGACCCCGCCCCCGCTGTCGCCCAACAAGCCCTACGGCGGTTAAGTGATGTTACTGAAGGCCCTTTAACAGCCGTACCCTCTACCCCACCAGATCGCTTCTTCCTTACCGCTCCACCACCTCACGGGGCAGACCTTGCGCAGCATATTGCCTGGTTAGGCTTTACAAATGGATGGCAGCTTCTCCCCTAACGGGCCCGCTCTACGGTATAAAGAACCGTCTCCCTCAATAAAGCTTTAAGGGGAGTTTCGGGGAAGTCCACCAAAGCCTCTACCGCTTGCTGAGCATAGATGCGTGCGCGCTCAATCGTAGCACTGATAGCCTTTGTCCGCGCGATGACCTCCAAAGCATGAGGCAAGTCGGCCTCTGTTTGCTCTGTATCCTCAATCACACGCTTCCAAAACTGCTTTTCATCTTCCGTCCCACGCTCATACGCTACAAGAACAGGCAGAGTAATTTTCCCCTCGCGGAAGTCATCCCCCACTGTTTTGCCCAATATTTGTTGGTCTGCCGCATAATCCAACGCGTCATCCACAAGCTGGAAGGCCATGCCCAGATTCGTACCGTACTGCTCCAAAGCCAGCTCAGCCTTACGGTCTTTCTGCGCCACAACAGCTCCAACACGGCAAGCTGCGGCAAAAAGAGCAGCGGTTTTGCCGTGAATCACCTCTAAATAACGCTCAATGGAGGTCGAAAGATCATTCTGCGTGGACATTTGCAGCACTTCACCCTCCGCAATCGTTGCCGAGGCTGCAGAAAGGATAGCCATAACCTCCAATGAGCCATCGGCCGTCATAAGCTGGAAGGAACGCGCAAATAGGAAGTCCCCCACCAGCACAGAGGCCTTATTCCCAAATAAGGCATTGGCTGAGGCCATACCCCGCCGCAAGGTGCTTTCATCCACCACATCATCATGCAAGAGGGTCGCTGTATGGATAAACTCCACACAAGCTGCCAAACCTATATGACGGGTTTCATCCGCCCTCTCACCATAGCCACATAGCCGAGCAGAAGCCAAAGTAAGCAACGGGCGTAACCGTTTCCCCCCCGCTGCGACCAAATGCGCGCCAAGCTGCGGAATTAACGGTACAGAGCTTTGCATCCTATCAATGATGGCCTGATTACAGGCAACCATATCATCAGCAAGGTAAGCAGAAAGGGCTCTTAGGGCATCCTCCCCTTTGACCTCTTTCTTCATAGCCTCACCGCTAGATGTAGCCAGAGACCCCGATGAGGAAGATACCAAAACGCAAAACTCCAGTTCTATCCGCTTGAGCTACACATAACCCTGCAAAGCGAACAAGGTTAGAGGGTTATTGCTCCGCTATTACGGCATCACCATAACGCGCAGAGCATGCCCCCTTACCCCGATTAACATGTGCACATCATATGAGCGGCTACGGAGATATGGTCAAGATACGTTTTGCCCATAAGACACTCATATCATACAGCTTCTAGGGTTTAATCAAATACACCACTCTCAAAGGCGTCTTCCCATGTGCCCTGAGTAGAGGCGCGTGAATATTCTGTAGCGCGATTCTCAAAAAAGTTCGTATGCTCCACCGCATTGAGCATATCATCAACCCAAGGGAGCGGATTCTCCTCAATGCCATAAATAGGGTCCAACCCAAGCTGGGTTAGCCTACGGTCGGCAATAAAGCGGATATAACGCTCCACTTCCTGAGCTGAGAGGCCTTCTACAGGTCCCATCTCAAAAGCAAGCTCAATAAACGCATCTTCATGCGAAACCGTTTGGCGACAAATCTCCACCAACTCGGCACGGAAATCCTCTGTCCAAATCTCCGGATTTTCCCGCACAAATGTACGGAACAGGCGAATCATAGACAGGCAATGCAGTGTTTCATCTCGCACAGACCATGAAACAATCTGCCCCATCCCCTTCAATTTATTAAAGCGCGGGAAGTTCAGCAAAATGGCAAAGGATGCAAAAAGCTGCAATCCTTCCATAAAGGCCCCAAAAGCAGCCATTGTTTTGGCGATCTCGCGCTTACTATTAATATTGAAGGATTGCATGTAATCATACTTATCCTTCATCTCTTTATATTTCAGAAAAGCGGAATATTCCGTCTCTGGCATCCCGATTGTATCTAACAAATGGGAATAAGCAGCAATGTGAATCGTCTCAATATTCGAAAAACATGAGAGCATCATCAGCACTTCGGTCGGTTTAAAGACCTGGCTGTAATACTTCATGTAAGCAGAGTTCACCTCTACATCCGCTTGCGTAAAGAAGCGAAAAATCTGCGTCACAAGGTTCTGCTCTGCTTCGGAGAGTTTGCGGTGCCAGTCTTTTACATCCTCAGCGAGGGGCACTTCCTCTGGCAACCAATGCAAACGCTGTTGTGTCAACCAAGCATCATAAGCCCACGGATAACGGAAGGGCTTATAAACCGGATTCTCCACAAGCAAATTTGCCTGCGCGGCAGACTCTGGGGCTTCTGGTAACGGAGTTGCTTCTGTCATATCTGAGACCTTCTATCCTAACGCGCTGCTGCTCTTATTGGCAGGAGAGACATTCCTCATAGCTCCCCGCCCCACTCTCTGCATGGCGCGGTGTGGCTTGAGGGAGGTGATCATCATCACCCTCCATGATATCGCGTTTCACCGCCATATTGGAAACAGTATCAGCCCGTTGGATGGATAAAGAGCGGCAGTAATAAAGAGATTTTACACCTTTTTTCCACGCTTCGTAATGAATACGCACAAGGTCGCGCTTATGCACATCTGCCGGCAAGAAAAGATTAACCGATTGCGACTGACAGATGAACGGCGCACGATCAGCCGCATGCTCAATCACCCAACGCTGGTCAATCTCAAAGGCTGTCTTAAAGACATCTTTTTCATCCTGAGAGAGGAAGCCCAAATGTTGGACAGAGCCCTTACTCAACGTGATGGAAGACCAGACCTCATCCGTATCCTGCCCATATTTCTGCAACAGCGTAGCGAGATGGCGATTCCGTACCGTAAAGGAGCCGGAGAGCGTTTTTTGCAAAAAGACATTCGCACTAATTGGGTCAATCCCGGGGCTGGCATTCCCCGCAATGATGGAGATAGATGCTGTCGGTGCAACAGCCATCTTATGAGAGAACCGTTCTTGAATCCCATAATCTGCCGCATCGGGGCATGGGCCACGCGTTTTTGCAAGAGCGCGTGATGCTGCGGCTGTTTGCTCGGCAATGTGCTGGAAGAACTTCTTATTCCACACCTTGGCCATCACGCTGCCAAAAGGAATCATCTTCGACTGCAAGAAGGAATGAAAGCCCATAACCCCCAAGCCGACCGAACGCTCCCGCATGGCGGCATAACGTGCATGCTCCATATCGTTAGGGGCATTATCGATAAAATCCTGAAGGACATTATCTAAAAAGAGCATCACATCTTCAATAAAGCGCGGCTCATCTTTCCACTCATCCCAATATTCGAGATTTAAAGAGGAGAGGCAGCACACCGCTGTGCGTGTCTTGCCGTGATGGTCTATCCCTGTTGGCAGGGTAATCTCCGCACAAAGGTTAGAGGTTTTAACCTCCAACCCCGCAAGACGATGATGCTCTGGCCGTGCGCGATTCACCGTGTCGGAAAAGACGATATAAGGCTCGCCCTGCTCCATCCGCGCCGTAAGCAGACGAATCCATAACGCACGCGCCGAGACCTTCCGAATCACACTATGATCCTTCGGGGAGATCAGAGCCCATTCCTCATCACCCGCAACAGCGCGCATGAAGTCATCTGTAAGCAAAACACCATGATGGAGATTTAGAGCCTTACGATTCGGGTCCCCCCCCGTGGGGCGACGCATCTCGATAAACTCCTCAATCTCAGGGTGCCAAACCGGCAGATAAACAGCGGCGGACCCACGGCGTAAACTCCCCTGACTAATGGCGAGTGTTAAACTATCCATCACCCGGATGAAGGGGATCACCCCAGAGGTCTTCCCATTACGGCCGATATTCTCCCCAATGGAGCGCAAATTACCCCAATAAGAGCCAATCCCGCCGCCCTTTGCCGCAAGCCAGACATTCTCATTCCAGAGCCCGACAATCCCTTCTAGGCTATCTTCAGACTCATTAAGGAAGCAAGAAATTGGCAACCCACGATTCGTCCCCCCATTGGAGAGAATAGGCGTTGCGGGCATAAACCAATGGCGCGACATATAATCATAAATACGCTGCGCGTGCCCCTCATCCGCCCCATAACGCGAGGCAACACGGGCAAATAACCCTTGGTACGTCTCACCTTCTAACAGATAGCGGTCATCTAAAGTGGCACGGCCAAACGCCGTCAGCCGTTCATCCCGTTCTGGATTTATATAAACAGGATGACGCCCCGGTAATTGCACTCTCTCTGCAAAAAGTTCAGGCTCTGTCGCCTTACCCGATGGCCGCGCGGCTGTCTGCACGTCAGGCGTTGTCATGAATCGAGCCCCTTATCCTGAGTTCTTTTATAGTCCGTTGAGTACCCTCATCTCCCATGTATAAGGGGCACATTTCAAGGCTTGTTTTTTGCAGATAATTGTGATTATGCCGATATATAGCTATTAAAGAATGGTTTAGAACACTATATATTGTTTTTATAACTTATAACCCGACTTTAAGAGTCGCCTCTTAAAGCCATCCGCACTGCGCGTGATTCCGCAAAAGCTGGTCAGCGAGAATACACGCCACCATCGCCTCCGCCACTGGTACAGCTCGAATCCCAATACAAGGGTCATGCCGTCCCTTCGTCATCACATCCACAGCCTCGCCAGCACGATTAATGCTTGGGACAGGGATGAGGATGGAGCTGGTCGGTTTAATGGCCATGCGCGCAACAATAGGTTGTCCTGTTGAGATTCCTCCCAGAATCCCACCTGCATGATTGCTCAAAAACACGGGCTCTAAAGGCGATTCCGAAGGCCGGATAGGGTCAGCATTCTCATGCCCATGTAGAGCCGCAACAGCCATGCCGTCACCAATCTCGACCGCTTTAATGCCGTTAATCCCCATCAAGCCGCCCGCAAGTTCAGCATCTAACTTGCCATAAACGGGTGCCCCCAAACCGGCGGGCACCCCTTCTGCCACAACTTCAAGAGTCGCCCCGATGGATGAACCGGCCTTTCTCACAGCCTCTAGCTGCTCGCTCCATTGCGGAACAATCGCCGCATCGGGGGAGAAGAAGGGATTGCGTTCCACCTCATCCCATGCCCAGCGCGCATAATCCACCTTTTGATGGCCAATCGCCGTTAATGCCCCACGGATGACGAGCTGCGGCCCCACAAGCTCCCGCAAGATCACGCGCGCCACAGCCCCTGCCGCCACCCGCATAGCCGTCTCGCGCGCGGAGGACCGCCCGCCACCACGGTAATCGCGTATGCCGTATTTAAGGTCATACGCGATATCTGCATGGCCGGGACGATATTGCTGGGCAATTTCCCCATAATCCTTAGAGCGTTGATCCGTATTCTCAATCATCAAAGAGATGGGCGTTCCCGTCGTCTGCCCTTCAAACACACCGGAGAGGATGCGCACTTGGTCAGCCTCGCGCCGTTGTGTCGTATAGCGCGACTGGCCGGGCCGCCTTTTATCCAACCAAGGCTGGATGTCCTCCTCCGACAGCTTCAGACGCGGGGGACAGCCATCAATCACACAGCCAATCGCTGGCCCGTGGCTTTCCCCCCATGTTGTTACACGCAACAAACGCCCAAAGCTGTTCTCTGACATAGCTATTAATCCTCTGAGGATAGGGTCATATCTGGGGCTTCTGGGTTCTTCATGCCGATAATGTTATAGCCGCAATCCACATGGTGAATCTCGCCAGTTACACCAGCGGAAAGGTCGGAGAGAAAATACAACCCAGAGCCACCAACATCCTTCAGCGATACATTCCGCTCCAGCGGGGCATTAATCTGATTCCAACGCAGAATATAGCGGAAATCCCCAATCCCATTAGCCGCTAATGTCATGATTGGACCGGCGGAAATCCCATTCACCCGGATATTATCGCGCCCTAAATCCACCGCCATATACCGCACAGAGGCCTCCAAAGCGGCTTTGGCAACACCCATCACGTTATAATGCGGCATTACACGCTCTGCACCGAGATAAGTCAGCGTCAATAAAGAGCCACCCTCATTCATCATCGCTGCGGCACGCCGCGCTACAGCGGTAAAGGAGAAGCATGAAATATCCAATGCTTTAAGAAAAGCCTCACGTGGCGTATCAACATAACGCCCGCGTAGATATTGCTTATCAGCCCAGCCAATCGCATGGACGACAAAGTCAATCTTGCCCCACTTCTTCTCAATCTCATCAAAGGTGGCATTAATAGCGGCATCATCACCCACATCACAGGGTAACACCATCTCCGAGCCCACACTCTCCGCTAGGGGGCGTACCCGTTTCCCCAACGCTTCGCCTTGGTAGGTAAAGGCAATCTCCGCCCCTTGGTCCGCACAAGATTTTGCAATGGCCCATGCGATGGAGTTCTTATTCGCTACACCCATCACGACACCACGCTTGCCTGCCATGAGTGTCCCCTTGGCTGTTGCCTCTAGCGTATGAGATTCTTTCTCCGACATGGTCCCCCCTTGAGAATGGTCCAGCATATGTAATAAATTGGGCCATCTCGTTGCACAAGGATGGCCGCACGGCAAGAGGACACTGCCTTCACGACATTGTTTTCCGCCTCATCCGGTGTTGTTCTACGGCAGATGATGCGAAAATGCACCACCGGGAAAAGATAGCCCCCTATGCGCTTTGCCCCTCTCCTGTGCCTTTGGTCTCTCATTGGTTATATGGCCATGCCATGGCTATGCCGCCATACCCGTACCCGTTTACGCATTGGCAAAGAAGATGGCTCCCGCCTACAAGAGCGTTTTGGCCAGCCCACCCAGCCACGCCCGCCTCTTAACGCGCCCCTTTTATGGCTCCATGCCGCAAGTGTAGGGGAAAGCCGCGCGGCTCTTCCTGTGATTGATGCGCTCTTAAAGCTCCAGCCCACTCTTACCATCTTGGTAACAACAGCAACCCTTACGGGCGGGCAAGTCATTACAGCTCATGCTCCCCCTTATAAAGGCCGCTTGCTGCATCAATTTATCCCCTACGATGCCCCTCATTTGCTCAGTCGCTTCCTCACCCATTGGCGACCTGATGGGCTAGTCTTGATAGAGAGTGAATTATGGCCGGGTTTGCTATGCCTCTGCCGAAGACAACATATCCCTGTTATGCTACTCAACGGGCGGCTCTCGGCGCGTTCTGCCCGCCGCTGGCGGTTGGCAGCCCCTCTTTTGCGTTACTTATTACGCCCTTGCCGCTGGATTATGCCACGCAGCCATGCTGATGAACGTGCCTTCGCACAGCTCGGCATAACCTCTTTGCTGCCACCAGCAGACCTAAAGGAAGATGCTCCCCCCCTCTCTTTTGATTCCACAGAAGCCGCACATATACGCCAACAGCTTGGGGATCGCCCTCTCTTTGTTGCGGCCTCTACCCACCAAGGCGAGGAAGACCTCATCGTTGCCGCTGTGCAAGAAGCCCGTCAACAACGACCTAACCTCCTTACCGTTATCATTCCCCGCCACCCAGAGCGTGGAGCAGCTTTAGCGACCCACTTTAAGGCCCCACGCCGCTCCCAAAACACCATACCACACCATAATGAGAGCCTCTGGATTATCGATACATTAGGTGAGGTCGGTTTATTCCTCCACTTAGCTGAGCGTGTTTTTATTGGTCATTCTCTCTGCCCACCCGGCGGAGGACATAACCCCTTGGAATCTCTGCGTTTTCATCGTCCTACAGCCTGTGGACCCTATATGCAAAACTGGCAGGATATTTGTGCCACATATGCCACATTCCTCCATCGCTTAGAGGGGCAAGAAGCCTTAACCCAATGGCTTATAAAGCCCGTCATCCCAGCTCCCCCGCCTTTAAAACGCACTCATATTAGCCATGATATTTCATGCCTTATTCTTACCACAATCCTTAGCCATAAGGAAAAGTGATGAAACTGACTGCTCCTTCTTTCTGGCAAGGCGATAAGCCAAGTAGCCTCTCTAACCTTCTGCTCCCCGCCAGCAAAGTGACGGAAGCTCTCAGCCACCATCGCCAAAAAAAACCGTCTCTTAAAGTATCTGTGCCCGTCTTATGTTGTGGCAATATCAGCGTGGGCGGGACGGGTAAAACGCCACTTGCGCTTCATATCCTCCAAAAGCTGATCCAACGTGGGCATAATCCTCATGTCATTACGCGCGGCTATGGGGGCCGCTCCAAAAAGACGGGGCACATACATCCCCAACATGATAAGGCGATAGAAGTCGGGGATGAGGCTATGCTACTCGCTCAGCTAGCCCCAACATGGCGTGGGCCCGACCGTTACGCCAATGCCCAACAGGCTATTAAAGCCGGGGCTGATTGCCTTATTATGGATGATGGTCTGCAAGACCCCACCCTCCATAAAGATTTAGCCATCCTCACCATTGACGGCCCTGCGGGCTTTGGTAATCAACGCCTTCTTCCTGCTGGCCCCTTGCGGGAAACATTGGCCGAGGCCTTACCGCGTTTAGATGCAGCCGTCCTTTTTGGAGAGGATACCCACAACATAGCCGAGCAATTACCTAAATCCTTACCTTTATTAAAAGGCCAGCTCACACCCTCTCCTGCCATTCACCAGCTCAAAGGGCGTAACATTATTGCCTTTGCAGGCATTGGCAGGCCGGAGAAGTTCTTCACAATGCTCCGTGAGGCTAATCTAACCATTTTAAGAACGCTCTCTTTCCCCAACCATCATATTTACTCCGAACGTGACCTTCAGCATCTTGCTCAGCTTACCCACACACCTAATACGGTCTTAGTCACGACTGAAAAAGATAATGTGAAACTGCCGTCTCTCTTTCAGCAATGCATTACCACCATTAAAATTGAACCCACATGGCATAATCCCGCCCTGCAAGAGGAGCTTCTGGACCGCTTCATGTCGTGCTAAACCCCTAAAACATGAAGACTCATTTAGAAGCGTGGGGTTTAAACGGGCTGTTATGGTGCTTTAGCAAACTTCCCCCCGCTTTTGCCTCGACCCTTGGGGGGATGATAGCGCGTTCTTTGGGTCGCTTTCTGCCCTCCTCCCATAATGCGATGGTCAATCTCCAACGCGCCTTCCCCTCCGTGAGCAAGGAAGAACGACAGGCCATCATCTATAATTGTTGGGAGAATCTAGGCCGTACTTTCGCAGAATTCCCCCATCTTGCACGCTTGCCCGCTCACCCTGATAACGGGCCGGGATGGCATGTCCTAAACGACTATATTTTACACCATGCCCGTGCGCAGCAACGGCCTATTATTTTCTTCTCCGGCCATTTAGGGAATTGGGAACTCATGCCCCTTATTGTGGCGCGTTATGGCCTTACTTTCTCCCCTTTTTACCGGGCACCGAACAACCCATTGGTTGATCGTCTCCTCTGCCAATTACGCCGCAATATTGTTAATCAACCCGTGCCATTCTTTCCTAAAGGCAAGCAAGGGGCGTTAGAAGCCATACGTCACCTCGCTAAGGGTGGGCATCTTGGTGTATTAGGCGACCAGAAAATGAATGACGGGATAGAGGTCTCCTTCTTCGGCCACCCCACCATGACAGCCCCCGCCACAGCTGCCTTGGCCCTACGCTTTAATGCCTTAATCGTCACCGGCCGGGTTTGGCGAGATGGGCCTGCACGCCTTACCTTAGAGGTCTGCTCCTGTCTAGACCCACACATGATGGTTCCCCCTTCCTCATCCCGCCAAGAGAAAATCCATCATCTAACACAGCATCTTAATGACCAACTGGAATCATGGATTACAGAACGGCCGAGTGATTGGCTCTGGCTACATCGCCGCTGGGAAAAAAAGTATTATCGATAACAATATGGTAACTTCCCTCTAGTCATGCGCTCAAAACATGGTAGGATTGCAAAATAGGAACCAACTCATAAGGATTGCGTGTTTCCATTCATTTTTTGCATAACACGCACAGCTTTAAGAGGATGTTCATAGAGGAATGTGGCAGCACAATTGCCCGTTCTTATAAAAGGAGATGCTGACATGGCTCAAAAAGCGTTTCGTGTGGCAGATCGTGCCGCTACTGCCTCCTCCGCCCAACAGGGCTCTGCCATTATCATCCCTTTTCGTCAGAAGATTCTCCCACGCCATCATCACTATCTCGCCCAATGGCTAACCGCGAGCGAACCGATGGGGATTCTTGATGCCTCGATTGAGACTATGGTTGAGGAGCCTTCCCCTCTCATTGTGATTTGGGTACGGGAAAATGCAGACCCTGCTTATCTCATCCGCTTAGAGGGGCCGCAATGGGTGTTGATGGATTGCCTAAGAGAGCATGAGCTTGGCCGTTATACAGATTTGAGCGCGGCACTCCATACAATTCGTCCCGTTCTCCCTCTCTCACCCGAGCATACAGCATCTTGTTAAGAAAAAGCCCGCCTAAACATACAGACGGGCTTTTTTCTATCTATGAGGCACGCCCTTTAGAAATCCGCTGGAAGGGGTGTCTCTTTTGGCTCCTCAGCTTTTTTAGCAGCGGGTATTGCTGCTGGTGTCGCCGTTGTCAAAGCTGAAGGGGCTGTTAGGTCACGCGAAGCAGGGATAATTATTTGGCTCCCCCCACCGGGGACGATTTGATACACCCCCAAGGCCCGCAACATGCGCCCATCAGCCCGTAAATGGAACAAACCATCAATCCCAATATAGCCCTTTGGCTGTGTTAAAGACTCGGTCGTTAAACGATTTTGACGAATCAACGCACCAGCTAACGCAGCGGCATCATAAGCATAATCGGACACGGGCGATGGTGGGCGGTGATAGCTGTTTTGATAGGTCTGCACATAGCCACTACGAAGCTGCTCATCAAACGCAACATACCAGGCTCCGTGGAGGTCCCCCAATTTGCCATCAAAGGCGCGCCATAACATCGGCCCTAAAATACGAATTTGCGGTGTTAAAAGCTGATTCGCCTTTAGGGCCTCAATGACATGAGCAAGGTCTAAGCCTGTATCACCCAGCAATAACGCATCAAACGGCACAGAGGGCACTGATGAGGCCGAAGCGGTAGATGCTGTAGAGGCAGTTGGAGAGGATGAAGACGTGGGAGCCGCTGGCGCATCATTCTCCGCTAACGGGTCCTCTGCTGAGGGACCTGCCTCTTTAGGCTCTGGCGCGGCTGGTGTTGAGGTGGGCGTTGACGTGGGGGTTGATGGAGACGCTGCGGCGGCTACCCCATGGCTTAATTGCGCCATTTTCTGCGTAATATCGTTGATATCACTGCTATGATAAATGATTTTAGGCACGTCCAACCCTGCCTCTTGGCAGGTTAATGTTAGCCCTTCCCCTAAAGCATGGCCAAAAGCTGTATCAGGTAAGAACGCGGCAAGATGCTTCCGCCCATCTGTCCGCGCAGCATCCACAAGCCGCCGCACTTGTTGCTCCGGTGTTAAGCCCATCACCCACACACCTGGCCGCGCTTGTGTAACATCACTTGTAAAGGCCAGCTCCGGCACATGAGCCGATTGCAACACGGAAGCTACCGCTTGTGTATCAGCCGCTGTTAAAGGGCCAAGGACAATCTTATCACCACTCTCCAACGCCATTTGGGCTGCATGAGCAGGGCCTTCCGCCTCGGCACTATCAAACACATCAAGGGCGGGGGATTGGCCATCTGGCAAAGCAAGGCGCGCGGCCTCTTGCATACGTTGACCAATAGCTGCATGAGGGCCCGTCAGCGGGACGACCAAACCTACACGAGCCGGTTTTTCCACAACAGGGGCAGGATGTGCAAAGAGGTCTGCCCCTTTATCGACTTCCTCCCGACCGCCACACGCTGTGAGCAAAAGAAAAACGCCCGCCGTGACTATCGTACGGCCATGTTTCCTCTTGCCGCGCCCCTGCCCATCGCGGCTATAAGGGATAGAGCAGCTCTTTAAGGATGGCGATGTCTGACAAACCATATACTTCCCCCGTTAACGGATCGTTCCCCTCTTCTACCGGGCAGCTCATACTTGTGGCAACGCCTATTGGGAACCTTACCGATATTAGCCAACGCGCGCTTGAGGCTCTCAAGACAGCAAACGCCATCTTATGCGAAGATACACGCGTTACCACAAAATTATTACGCCATTATGGCATCAATAATCAGCTTATTCCCCTCCATGACCATAATGAGCAAGAGCGCATCCCCACTGTGATTGAACAATTACAGCAAGGCCAATGCCTCGCACTCGTCTCCGATGCGGGAACACCGATTGTCTCTGACCCCGGCTATCGGCTTGTGCGCGCTGCTCAAGAGGCCGAGATTGCCGTCACCTCTTTACCGGGGGCAAATGCGGCCATCACCGCTTTAACCCTCTCAGGCTTGCCACCACACCCTTTTATGTTCCTTGGTTTTCCACCACGCGGGGAAGCAAGACGACAACATTTTGCCGCCCTCCGCGCTATGGAACAAGCAGGCTTAACCGCAACATTATTATGGTATGAATCCCCCCATCGCCTGCTTGATACATTGCACACACAACAACAAGTCTTTGGTGCAGACCGAGCCGCAGCCATAGGACGGGAATTAACCAAACATTTTGAAGAAATGCGCCGCGGCACCATTGCCGAACTCATTGCCCATTTTGAGGCAAACCCACCGCGTGGTGAGATTACCCTCCTCCTCGGCCCCCCAGAAGCCGCAGAAACAGGCGCGTTAGAGCTAGACCATGCGCTAGAGGACGCCCTGAAAACACATTCCGTTAAAGATGCTGCAAGCCTCGTAGCGGGGATTGTCACCCTTCCAAAACGCACTGTTTATCAACGCGCTTTGGAATTAGCCAAACGGAAGAAAAGCTCTTAATCATCTTCCTTCGGCAAGGTGAATTGCCGCGCCGCAATCGGTACCCCTGTACGGATATTCGTAAAATGCACAACCGTTTTATGGCTTTGTGCGTCTAACACTGTCCATCCCTTCAAAGTGAGGGGCTGAGCAGCGAAATAGAGCGTCATCTCCCCCTCACTTGGGTTTTCCGTCCTCGTGACACGCAAGCGAATCTCATTGCCGCGTTGCTCATAATCCAGAATCGTTACATCACCTGAGAAGCGTGGGTCAGGCCGTAACAGCAACCCCAACGGGGTATGCTCCAAGGGGATGGTCGTAACCTGCCCTATGCTGCGGTCCTGAAACACCACTTTCCCCTCATTAGCTACTAGTAAGAGCGGGCTTGGTGGATCGTATGAAAAACGCATCTGCCCCGGCCGCTCTAACAAGACCGTGCCCGTGACTGTGCCATTCTGCTCACTGAGTTGCTCAAAACGTGCTTGAAAGGTTTTTGTCGCTTTTAAGCTCGATTCAATCTTATGCACCCAACCTTGCTGCGCCGGGGTAAGGGATGCCGCAGCATATGCCTCCTTCCCTAGAGCCATGACCCCACTGCCTAAGCTAATAGCCATCGCGCAAGCGGTTATGATATGTTTCATCTTCATCTGACCACTCCGCCTTACTTATAAAGAGATATCCGCAGCTTGGAAAATGGGCCGCACATCCTCACGCCATGCCCCATAATATTGCTCTAACCAGCGTTCGGCTTGTGTTTTAGCCCCATCAGCAATCTCATAAAGCGGTGCGAGGTAATATTCCTCCCCATAATTACGCGCTTTTAGGCCACGTTCCGAAAGCTCCAAAACCCGCTTAGCAAGAGGGCGCAACCCACCGAGGAATGGCGCATCCATAGCTTTCTCGACAACCAATTCCGCAAGGGATTGATATTGTAGCCAAGGCTGCTCCTTCACCAGCTGTTCCACCTCAGCCAGCACATCAGGGTCATAGAACAGCCCGACCCAGAAGGCCGATTGTGCAATCATCATAGACGGATTGCCCGCATCAGCCCCGCGCATCTCTAAAAACTGCTTCAACCGCACATCAGGGAATAATGTTGTGAGATGGTCCTCAAAATCCCCAAGGGTGGGACGTAGGCCCATTAAAGGCTCTTGTTGCTCCCCAGCCAACCATTTACGGAAGGAACAGCCTGCAACATCAAGGTTATGCCCATCCCGATTGACAAAATACATCGGGACATCCAACGCCCAATCCACATAACGCTCAAACCCAAAGCCTTCCTCAAAGAAAGGCGTGGGCTGGCCACTCCGCTGGTTATCCGTATCTAACCAGATATAAGCCCTATTAGAGAGACGGCCAGTTGGCTTACCCTCTGCGAATGGAGAATTGGCCATCAGCGCGGTAATAAGCGGCTGTAAGGCAAGGGAGACGCGCATTTTGCGCGCCATATCGGCCTCACTGGAGAAATCAAGATTCACCTGCACAGTGCAGGTACGCGTCATCATATCCAGCCCACGCCGCCCAACTTTCGGCATATAACGGCGCATAATCGCATAGCGGCTTTTGGGCATCCACGGCATGGCATCACGCGGCCAAAGCGGCTGGAATCCCAAAGGGGCAAAGCCCAAACCCAACTCCCGCGCAGGCCCACTAATCTGCTGGAAATGAGCAATCATCTCCTGCTCTGTCTCTTGCAGCGTCCGCACGGGTGCGCCAGAGAGCTCAAATTGCCCCGCAGGCTCTAGGGAGATGGAACGTCCCTTATGCGCCCCAGCACCTTTTAGGCCAATAATATGCCCATTATCGCGGATAGCCTGCCAGTCTGGCCCTTCCAAAGCGGTTAAAAGGGCTTCAATCCCTTCTGGTTCGTAAGCTGGTGGGGCAAAAGGCTTTAAATCCCCCCGCGCACGCTCTGGCAGGCGGAAGCCGAACTTCTCATGCTCTGTCCCAATCCGCCACGCCTCTTGCGGCTTACAGCCCTTAGCGAGAACATCAATAAGCTGCGCTTTATTTTCAATTGGAGCTGTATTGCTCTCACCTGGATTGGACATACACAAAACCTTACCGGCTATAATTCATCTTAATACGCTATAGGACCGCCAGAATTGTCCGTAAGCCAGAGACTGCATATTAGGGGTCATCATGACGCTCATTCAAGAGACCAGCACAGAATCCCCTTTATCGTACCGCCATAATCTGCGCTAGAGCAGCACAAGCAGCCGTATCAGCCCGCAAAATACGCGGCCCTAAAGAAAAAGACTGCACAGCCTCATGCCGCGTTAGACGGTGGATTTCATCCTCCGCAAAACCTCCCTCCGGCCCAATGAGCAGCGCATCACATGAAGACGGTGCCCCACCTTGGCCAACACGCTCCAACGCAACAGTTAAGGTACGCCGGTTAGGCCAACGGGCCAGCACAGCGGCCAATGGCTCTAACGGCATAATCTCTGGGACATCCAACCGCTCGCATTGCTCTGCGGCTTCCTGCGCGATAACGGCTAGACGCTCCAAATTAAGGCGATGCGTATTCGTCCTAGCTGTCACAACAGGGCGAAAGCGCGTTACCCCAAGCTCCGTCCCCATGCGAATAACTAACTCCGTCGCATCGCGCTTTAATGGGGCAAAAAGCAGCTCTATCCCCTTTGTCTCCTCCTGCGGGCGCAGGCAAGAGCGCAACCGTGCAGAGCCACGCTGCTTTTGTAAGCTCTCAATCTCGGCATGCCATTCGCCATCGCGCCCATTAAACAGCACAACAGCGTCCCCCACCTGCAAACGCATGACCTTACCTAGATAATGCGCCTGCCCTGCAGAAAGCTCAATAATCGCGCCCTCATCCCAAGGGAAAGCGGATTCGACAATAAAAAGGCGTGGTTCTGTACGGCTCATAATCTCTAAGGGCATAACGCGTTCCCTCACAGCTTGCCAGAGATGATGATAAAATATTGACCTCCCCCTCATTCTCGCTAAGCACTAACTTTATGATTCAAAAACATCCTCATACTGATATTTGCCATAATGGCCTCATCGGGCGGCTTGGTGAGCCGTGGCGGTCCTACGCGCTTCTTGCCCGTTTAGACCGGCCCGTTGGCACATGGCTCCTCTTTCTCCCCGGCGTGTTTGGCATTTTCCTTGCGGCTCAAGGCCCCAGCTTGCAAAAACGGCTCCTCTATGTCGGGCTATTTGCCATTGGCTCACTGCTAATGCGCTCTGCAGGATGTGTAATTAACGATATATGGGACCGCAAAATTGACGCCCAAGTCTCTCGCACGGCAGGCCGTCCCCTCGCCAGTGGGGCTCTCAGCCTAAGACAAGGAATCGGGCTGCTCGTCCTTCTTCTGTTAGGCGGGCTGGCTGTCCTCCTCGCTTTACCACCCTTCTGCTGGGCCTTAGCTCCTGTCGCGATGCTCTTTGTGACATTCTACCCCACCGCAAAACGCCTCACATGGTGGCCACAACTTGTGATGGGCTTCACCTTCGGCTTTGGGGCCCCTATGGGCTACGCTGCCAGCCAAGAGAATATCGATCTACCGGGGATACTCCTCTATAGTGGGGTTATCCTCTGGCAACTCGGTTTTGATACGATTTACGGCTTCCAAGATATGGAAGATGATGCACGCATTGGCGTGAAATCGACCTCACGTTTAATGCTTAGCCATGCCCGCTTATTTGTTGGGCTTTGCTATGGGCTGACGATGGCCTTCTTTGCCGGGGCGGCTTACACAGCACACCTGGCACCGGCCTTTTGGCTGCCTTTCCTCCTCGCTGGCCTGATGATGGCCTATCAGGTGAAACGCCTCACCCCCCATGATGCGCCACTCTGCCTCTGTTTCTTCAAGCAGAATGTCCTAATAGGCCTCATACTGGCATGCGCCTTTGTCCTAGGACGCTTGGGAGTTAACGGGGGGCCACTCGGCTTTTAAATAAAATCCGCCCCGCACTCAGCATAGCCCCAAAAAAGGCCACAAACGCCGCCGCTCCTAAGCAAATGAAGGCAGGGTGAGAAAATAAGGTAAACAACCCTGCCACCAGCAAAGCCCCCGTTGTTTGGCCAGAGAGACGCGCTACCGACAACATCCCGCTTGCTCCCCCTTCGCGCCCCGGCGGGGCTGTAACCATAATCGCGCGATTATTAGGCGGTTGGAAAAAACCAAACCCCATACCCGCTAATAAAGTCCGCCATGCAACGGCACTATTGCTCGCATCCAATGGCAAAGTACAGAGTAAAATAAAGCCAATACAGGTTATCAACAGCCCAATGGAGGACAATAACGATGCAGGGAAACGATCAGCAATTTTCCCCACCGTGAAGGACATAACCGCAACCCCTACGGCCCAAGGGGCAATCAACAACCCAACTGTTGCTGGGTTTTTATGAAAAGCAACAGCCAAGGTGAAAGGCATCGCCACAATATACAGGTTGGACGCCACAAAACCACAAAAGCTTACCAAACATGCGACAAGAAACGGCACACGTTTGAGCAAATCCAGAGGGACAATTGGCTCAGGCCGTTTTTTCTGCCAGCGTAAGAGCAACCACCAGCTCACCAAACTCCAACCTGTCAGACCCGCTCCCCAGCCTATATCACCGTGCATGAAGCCATCTAGCCCCACACCTAAAAGTGTGAAGGACACGACTGTAAGGATAGAGCCGGGAATGTCAGTTTTCACATCGCTACGCGGTGTTTTAGGTAAAGCACGGCTCGCTAGTAAAATAGCCGCGCCGCCCAAGGGTAGGTTAATCCAAAATATCCACGGCCATGAGGCAATAGAGAGGATAAACGAACCAATAGTCGGCCCTAATGCCACCCCTAACCCAATGAATAACCCATTGAGTGCAATCCCTTTACCAATCAATTTATGAGGGTAAATAAAACGTACGAGCGCAATATTCACACTCATAATGCAGGAGCTACCAATCCCTTGTAACGCGCGGGCTAAAGTAAGCTCTAACATATTTTGGGATACAGCACAGGCTACCGAGGCGATGAGGAATAAAACAATCCCTAACTGGCTCATCCGCCCAAAGCCAACCCGCGCCCCAAGAGCAGCTAACGGCAAAAGACACGCCAAATTCGCAAGCTGATAAGCATTGATCACCCAAATCGCCTGCGATGGAGACGAATGCATATCCATAGCGATGGTCGGCAATGCCACATTCGCAACGGAATAATCCAAAATTGATAGCATCAAGGCTAAAATGACCGATGACATCGCCTTGACACGCTGCATCCCATATAGGCCAGCATGTCTCTCCGGGTCGTATTCGCCCTCTAAGCTGGGGTCAGCTATCTTACTGCTCATGCTCTCTCTGCTCTCCTAAATGGCGCAGGGAGACCCCTGCAAAAAGATTAGCCTCTATTTGCTCCAAAGACGTACCCTTTGTCTCTGGCACAAAACCTAATGTGATGAGAAGGAATATACCATTAAACACCGCAAAAAGGACAAACGCCCCTGATGCCCCCATCACCAGCATCATAAGGGGGAATATGCTGGAAATCACCCAATTTGCCACCCAATTTGTCACCGTGGAGCAACCAATACCAAAATCCCGCCCGCGTGTAGGTTGCACCTCAGAGCATAAAGCCCAGACCAACGGCCCTTCCCCAATAGCAAACCCCGCCACAAAAAGAAGGATAAACCCACAAAGCAAAAAGGAGGCCGTTACACTCTCCCCACCATAGGCCAGAACAGTACTAACCCCTACCAAAGCTCCCCCAACAATCGCGCAGCTTGCTAGCAAAAGAGGACGCCGGCCCCAACGGTCTGCAAACATAATCGCCACACCGGTAAAGACCATATTCGTCAAGCCAACGAGTGTAGTCGCCCAAACAGAGGCATTCACGCCAAAATGAGCAGCCTCAAACACGCGCGGCGCATAATATAAAAGCGCGTTAATCCCGCTAAGTTGCTGCATAATTTGCAGCACAATCCCCAAAAATACGGACCGTCTGAAATGACGATTACTACGGAATAACCCAAAGCCAGCATCACTACTTTTAGAGAGGCGGCTATGAATATCGGCAAGCTCTGCCTCGGCTACTTCTTCATCAGAGCGAAGAACACGCAGGACCGTACGGGCACGCTCTGTATCGCCCCGCATCATCAACCAACGCGGGCTTTGGGGAAGTACCAACACCACAATAAGGAACAATATAGCTGGTAGAGCCATGATGCCTAACATCCACCGCCAATGCCCCCCTGAGGACAAAAAGCTATCGGAAATAAAGGCAAGGAAAATCCCCAATGAAACCATGAGTTGATAGAAAGAAATCATCGCCCCACGAGCGGATTCTACCGTGATTTCGGAAATATAAAGCGGGGCGGCAAAGGCGGCTACACCAACAGCAAGCCCTAATAAAACGCGCCCGACAATCATCACCCCCACATCAGGAGCAAAAGCGCAAAAAAGCGTCCCTATTAGGAAGAAAATACCCGCCCCTAGCATGGCCCCTGTTCGGCCAAAGGAGACGGAAATGCGCCCAGCAAACATAGCTCCAAAGGCTGCACCTGCCATCATGGAGGAGACAATCCACCCTTGCAAAACAGGCCCCGCATGGAAATCCACCGCCATAAAAGGCAACGCACCAGCAACAACACCCGTATCCAACCCGAACATCAGCCCAGATAAAGCGGCAAGAATCCCCAATATTGTGGCACGTCCTGTAGCTTTTTGGCCCGCTGGAGGAGCAGATCCACCCTCCTGCGGAGCTACCGGTGTTACGCCTACCATGATGTCTCCCTAGCCACACTCTACGATACCTCTCCGGTACGAAGCATCGGGGACTACGAACTTATTGGCCCAATCTGCAATCTTTTTAATGCTCGTTTTGCTTCACAAAAGGGTTACGGCTACCCCGCAGGAGCAATCTTATCGGCGTACCGGGAAGATGGAATGTCTCCCGCAACCCATTGATAAGATAACGCTTATAGCTATCGGGCAGTTGTTCCGCCCGCGTCCCAAAGAGCACAAAAGTGGGAGGGCGGCTCTTTGCCTGCGTCATGTAACGCAATTTTAAACGCCGACCATCCACAAGGGGAGGCTGGTGTTTTTCCACCGCTTCTTCAAACCAACGGTTTAAATCGCTTGTCCCCACGCGAGCATTCCATACCTCGCCTGCACGGCGCACAGCGGGCAAAAGGCGATTTAGCCCTTCACCTGTTAGAGCGGAGAACGTGACCACTTCAATCCCCCGCATTTGCGCGAGTGATATTTCAATCCGTCCCGCAATGGCCTTACGTGTTGCTTGACGCTCCTTTACCGCATCCCATTTATTAAGGGCCAGCACACATGCCCGCCCTTCTCGCTCGATCAACCGTGCGATTTGCAAATCTTGCTCATCCACACCGCGCTCGGCATCCAACACAAGGATAACGACTTCCGCCATCTTCATTGCCTCAATAGAGGCAGAGACAGAGACGCGTTCTAACCCTTCCTGTACACGCGCACGTTTACGCATGCCCGCTGTATCGACAATCTCAATCGGCCCAATGTCATCCTCTAGCCCAACGCTAACAGCATCGCGTGTTAAGCCAGCCTCCGGGCCGGTAATCATGCGCTCCTCACCGAGCAAACTATTCAAAAGGGTGGATTTCCCCGCATTAGGACGGCCAATAATAGCGATGCGAAGCGGCTTTTCCCCATCATGCTCCGCAAGTGTATCTTCATCAGGGAGAAGGCTTGCAATCTCTCCCATAAGGTCCGCCAGACCTTCCCCATGCTCAGCAGAGACCGCAAGAGGCGTCCCTAAACCTAGGGAATAAGCCTCCATCGCAGCCTCGGCCCCTGCACGGCCCTCCGCCTTATTCGCCACAAGGAGAACGGGGCGGTTCTGCCGCCGCAGCCAATTCGCAAAATGCTCATCTGCTGGGGTGATACCAGCCCGTACATCAACACAGAAAACCACCAAATCCGCTTGCGCAATACCCTGCTCTGATGAGGCGCGCATACGGCCAAAGAGAGTCTCTGGAGCGGCTTCTTCCAACCCGGCTGTATCAACAAGGCGCACACGCCGCCCGCGCAACATCGCTACGCCGTCTTTACGATCACGCGTTACGCCGGGCACGTCCGACACAATGGCCTGACGCCGCCCAACAAGCCGGTTGAAAATGGTGGATTTCCCAACATTTGGCCGTCCTGCGATAACGACAACCGGCAGTCGGCCTGATTCAAATTGCTCAACCATAGGCGCGTAAGACACCATCATCGCTTAGGACAAGCAGCTGCCCATCACACACAATCGGCTGAACTTGGCAGGATGATGGCGTGTCAATCTTCCCGATATCGCTCCCTGTTTGGGCATCAAGAATCACCATGCCGCCGCGCTTCATACTGGAGAGGCAAACAAGCTTATTATTCAATAAGATTGGGCCTGTCCATTGAATGCCCTTTTTCTCGTGTTTTGGGTCTTCAAAGCGGGTTAGCTGCTTCACCCAACGCACTTGCCCACTCACCCGGTCGAGGCAAGCAAGCTGCTGATCTAGCGAAATAACATAGAGCCAATCACCACAAATGCAGAGCGGGGACTGACCGCTCACCTCACGCTCCCACAAACGGCGGCCGGAGCGCATATCAATCGCTACCAGCACGCGCGAGAGAGAAATTGCATAGGCTGTACCATCCACCACGACAGGGCCACCGCGCACACAAGCGAAGTCCAGCATCGCACCGAGCCCGTTGCCTCCGCCAAGGCTATCGCTCCATACAATCTCACCAGAGGCTGCACGAAGGGCCACGAGGTCGCCACTACCAAAACCGACAACCACAATGCCATTCACCACAGCCGGAGCCCCTGCCCCAAACAAGCTCGTACTCACATTGGTGGCTTGATAGGTCCAACGCTGTTTACCCGTGCTGGCCTCCAGCGCAAATAACCGGGCATCAATAGTGGTAAAGAACATCAAACCATCAACGATGGTTGGGGCAGAGCGGCCCGGCGTACCAATATCAACAGCCCATTTCTGCTTCCCTGTTGCGGCATCTAAAGCAAGAGCTTGGGCAATGCCATCCACAACATAAAGCGTATCGTCAACCAGCGCGATGCCGCCACCAATATTAGTCGAGCGTGTTTTACGCGCGGGCTGGCAATGCCATAGCAGCTTACGATCCGGCCAGCTCCAAGCGCGAATAGCCCCTTGAGCATCCACCGTAAAGAGCCGCCCGCCCCCTATAACGGGAGAGGATTGCAAAGCCCCACGGCGATTAGGCATGAAGAATATATTGGACAGCCAACCAACTTCCTTCACAGCGGCACCGATAGATTGGCTCCATAGCTGACGCGTGCCATTCCATGCCGCATTTACAGCCTCATGAGAGGGTAGACGACCTTCTTGCGTCCATTGATGAATAGGCTGCACCGCAGGTAAATGAATAGCCGTTTTATCATGCGGATCTACCGTCAAACCCGCCCCGGTGGAGAGGACATCAATACGTCGGCCGGGGAGAACCGTCTTTTTAGGATCATCTGCAAAAATGCCGCAACCTGCAAGCCCGGCCATCGCCGCAACAGAGCAAGCCCCTTTTAGAACAGACCGCCGAGATGTCTTTACAGGCTGGCCACGCAAGGGTGAAGAAAAACGATGGCTCATCCAGCCTCTCCTAATGTTTGTAATAACATCCCAGCCCGTTGACGCAGGCCCTCTGTACTATCGGGGGAGGATTGCACTTGCTGTAAAAGGCGACGTGCCTCCTCATGGTCTGTCTTTGTGCTACCCGGTGCAAGGTCAAGCACCGCTAGGCCTTCCTTCGCAAGGGGGACCCAGCTCCCGCCCTCTTGTACTAAAGCTTGATACCCCGCCCGGAGCTCATCACGCGGGGCCGTATCCATCCGCGCATTCAACCCTCGATACTGCGCCATAGAGCGAAGAGACGTATCTGCTTTTTTATCCTCTGCAACAGCGGACCATAACTTCAAAGCGGAGGCTGTGTCATGCTCTTGCAGTTTAAGTTCCGCCAAATACATAGCAGCGTAGCTCCGCACACCCTCTGGCGCGCTTTGGGCAAGATCTTGTAAAATGCCCTCAGCTTTTTGATGCGCCGCCCCCTCTGTCACAGGCTTGCCCGACAACGCCCCAAGCAGTGACATGGCCTCAAAATAACGATTAGACGCTTGCGCTTGAGCAGTATGGAGCTGATGCTGCTTCCATCCCCAAACACCACCGCCAATGCCTGCCACAATAAGCACGCACAACACCACCACACCCACGCGCAAGCCCACGCTACGCATTTTTGCAAGGCGTTGTTCTTCCTCTAATTCTTGAAATAAATCGTCTGCCACGCCGTATCCTTAGCTGGACTGCACACACTCATTCCGTACTCTATAGCATGGCGGCTCTGCTACCAACATACTATCACGATAAAAAAACATCGCCTTCTTAACTCGTTATGGCTGAAAGCGGATAGGCTGGCCTACATTATGCGTGATAATCGCATCATCCTCCATCACCACATGACCGCGCACAATCGTCCCAACGGGCCAGCCTGTCACGCTTTTACCGTCATAAGGCGTCCACCCGGCGGGGGAGGCTATCCAGTCATTACTAATGGTGCGTTGCTTCTTCATATCCACAAGGGTGATGTCGGCATCAAACCCCACGGCGAGCCGCCCCTTATTGGGCAAGCCATAAACCCGTGCAGGGCCAGCAGCCATCACATCAACAAGGCGTGTCAGGCTCAACCGCCCCGCATTTACATGGTCCAACATCAAAGGAACAATCGTCTGCACACCCGTTAGGCCGGAGGGGCACTCCAACCAAGGGAGCTCTTTCGCATCCCTAGGGTGCGGGGCATGGTCAGAGGAAACAACATCCACCCGGCCATCACGCAAGGCGGCCCATCCAGCCTCAAAATGGCGGCGTTCATTCCTCAACGGAGGATTCATCACCGCCTTACCTCCAAGATGCTCATAGCATCCCGGCCCTTCATTGGTTAGGTGATTAACCAGAACCTCCACGGTAGCGTAACGCCGGTTCTCAGCCAGAAGGGTAAACTCCTCCTCTGTCGAGACATGAAGAATATGGATAGGCCGCCCCGTCTTATGCGATAATGCCAAGATACGCCTCGTCCCACGGATGGCACATTCAGCATCTCGCCATTCTGCATGGAGATGGTAAGGCTGCCCCGGCTCAAACAGCTTCCGCCGTTCCCGCAGGCGATATTCATCCTCTGAATGGAATGAGACACGGCGATGACCCGAGCGTAGAACAGCCTCTATCCCCTCATCATCCTCAATCATCAAATCACCAGTAGAGGAACCAGCAAACACCTTCACTCCACATACGCCCTCCTCTTGCTCAAACTCAGCAAGTAAAGGGGTATTCTCCCGCGTAGCCCCAATATACATTGCGACATCTATATGGGCTGTGTCGATAATATGCTGACGCTTCCAATCCAGCATCTTTTTATCGGTCACAGTGGGGTTTGTGTTGGGCATATCAAAGACGGAGGTGATCCCCCCTAAGGCAGCAGCGCGTGTGCCTGTCTCCAGCGTCTCTGCCTCAGGCTTGCCGGGGTCACGCAAATGAACGTGAGAATCAATCAGACCGGGAAGAACATAAAGCCCTGTTGCATCGATCACCTGTGCAGCTTCATCCTGCGAGGAAACACTCAGTGAGGCAATCTTCTGATCACGGACCCCAATATCCGCTTGGGCCTCCCCCCACGGGAAAATGCACCGCCCGTTCCGAATGATGAGGTCAAATCGCATGATATCTCCTTAGAGGCTTGGCCATCGCTCTATCTAAATAACGGTATAATCCTACTGTGCTCTGGCCCGTTCATAAAGAGCCAAGGCGGCATGCTGCACATTTTCCACCTTTAAGGCGGCCATATCACCCTCTCCCTCCGGGCCGGGGGCCAAAAGAACCTCCGCCCATCGGCCTGATGGTGCATATTGGGACGCATAACTTGGCCCAAACAACCCTAATGTTGGCACATTTAAAGCCGCAGCAAGATGCATCAACCCCGAATCACCCCCCACAAAGAGAGAGCAACGCGCAATAAGAGCCGCTACTTGAGCAAGGCTATACTGCCCGCCCCCAATATCCAACACATTAGGCAATAAGGCCCGTACTGGGGCGGCAAGGCGTGCTTCTCGCTCCCCCGGCCCATAAACCAGAAGAGGGCGAAACCCCCTTGCCTGCATCTGCCGCGCGAATGTCGCAAAGGATTCAGCGGGCCAGATTTTATGCTCTGTCCCCGCCGTAATGGCTAAAGCGAGCCATACACCCTCATCAGGCAAAAGCGTAGCAGCATAGGCCTGCTCCTGCGCTCCTAACCATAAGGTGGGGTAATGTGCGGATTGTACGCCTAAAGCGCGCGCATGTTGAGCCAGCTTTAAGCCCTTTTGCCGCCCTCCACGAACCTTATAACGCGCCCTGCTCCATACCCCATAACTGACAAGAGAGGCCCGTAAATCCACCACCGCCTCCCACCGATAACGCACAACATCGCGCCATAGAGCAAGCCAATGCTGATTATAAGGGCCTTTCTCCATTACAATCAGCCGTTCGCAACGCGGCATATAACGAAAGAGGTCACACACAGCCGGGCCGCATACGATGGTAAAATATGCCTGCGGATAGCGTGCCATCATGGCCGAAAGGGCAGCTAAAGAGATAACAGCATCCCCCAACCGATGCGCCGTGATGAACAGGACGCGCTTCACTCTCGCATCCAAAGGGGGTTATCGACCGCCTCTAAAAACTGGGCATGACGGGCTAATGTAGCTTCATCTGGCAAGGCCATAGGGCGCGGGGTTCGCCCTGTTACCGCCTTACGCTTTACCCGCCCCTCTGATAAAGTTCTTTGTGTTTGCTCATTACCCAGCCCCAAACCGCGTTGTCGTCCACCGATAAGCTCTACATACACATCGGCAAGCAAGCGGCAATCAAGCAACGCATTATGCGTGCCACGCTCGGAGAGGTCGATATTAAAACGACGGCAGAGCGCATCCAAATTCGCAGGCATACCGGGGAACTTCTTCCGCGCCATAATGACTGTATCAACCGCGCGGCTTTCATAATCCAATGGTGGACGCCCGGCCCGTTTTAGCTCCGCATTGATGAACTTGAAGTCAAACGGTGCATTATGGGCTATCATCTTCCCATCACCGATGAAGGCTAAAAACTCATCAGCAATATCAGCAAAAAGGGGTTTGCTCTCCAAATCGGCCAACGTAAAACCATGCACTTTTGTGGCCTCAGCCGGGATGTCTCGCTCTGGATTAATGAGGACGTGGAAGTAATTTTCCGTCCGCAAATCATTCACCAATTCCAAAGCAGCAATCTCAATGACCCTATCGCCAGTATCAGGGTCTAGCCCTGTGGTCTCTGTATCAAAGAGGATAGAACGCGTCATATCTTCCCTTCCTGTGCAGAAGCCTCATCCCTCTCCTGCCGTAATTGCTGCAAAAAGCGATGAATCTGCCGCGCACTAAACGCACGAGACAGTCCCGTTTTTATCACGATATCGGCCCGCTGTCGTCTCTCTTGGTCTGTCATTTGGCGTGTCAGAAAGGCTTTGGCCTCCTCAACACTCATCTGCCCGCGATGTTGATGACGCTGCCGCAAACGCGCTATCCGCACAGCGAGCGGGGCCTCCACCACCATCACGGCTGTGCAATCACGCTCTGCTCCTGTTTCCCACAATAAAGGAATATCCAATACGCAAAACGGCACGCCCCGCGCCCGACACCGCGCCAAAAATGCGCGTCTTTCTTGCCTAACAAGGGGATGGATTATCTGCTCCAACCGGGGCAACACAGCTGCATCTTGCCCGATGAGCCGCCGCAGAGCCACACGGTCTAACTGCCCATTATGCACCACCGCAGGGAACGCCCGTTGCAAAGGCCCAATAGCCCGCCCATGAGGGGCTTGTAGGCGACGCACGCAAGCATCAGCGTCAAAAACTGGGACCTTAGCACGGCGAAATAAAGCCGCGATCGTACTTTTCCCCGCTGCCATTCCCCCTGTAAGGCCCAGAACATACATAACTAAGTAAGGTCTGCCATCAAAAGGTCAAAGCTCTGCTTATCAACCTCTGGCCATAGACCAAACCACGCATGAAACCCAGCCCGCGCTTGATACAGCAACATCCCTAAGCCCTCTACAGTGCGTAACCCACGCTGTTGAGCAGCGCGCAATAAAGGAGTTTGGAGGGGGGTATAAACAATATCAGCAACACTCAACCCTAATTGAGCCTGTTGGAGGATGCTGGGCCAATCTGTCTCATCATGGCCACCCATACCAAGTGATGTCGCATTGATGAGTATCTGCATCTCCCCTAAACGGGCAGGCCAATCCGCCCATGGCAACACAGCCCCTGCCCCAAGAGCCGAGACTAAGGCTTCAGCCCGTGCGGCCGTCCGATTGGTGATGAAAACATCGCACCCGCAATCCTGCAAGGCTGCAGCAATCGCCCGTGCTGCCCCACCTGCACCAAGAATCAACACAAACCCGCTGGGAGATACGGCATGAGCCCGCAAATTATCGCAAAAGCCCGTGCCATCCGTACAATCACCAAGGATGCGCCCATCCTCAAAGCGTAGCGTATTAGCCGCACCGGCCCGCTTTGCGGTCATTGTTAGCTCATCACATAAGCGAAAAGCCTCCTCCTTATGGGGGATTGTAACATTTACGCCGCGAAATCCCGCTGCTGCCAAGCCACGCAACGCGACCTCTAACTGCCCCGGCGCAACAGGCAGAGGGACATAAGCCCCATTGATCTGATGCACCTTACACCAATGATTATGCAACATAGGCGAGCGTGAATGGGCAACAGGCCACCCAATAACGCCCGCTAAAACCGTTTTACCATTAATCATCATGCTCTCTCTTTGCGTTGCGCCCATAAAAGCGGCAAGAGACGTGCCAAACGCTCCGCCCATGCGCGTTGCCCAGCGTCATCGGAGATTAAATCTTGCCTAATTTCAATCTCCAAAGCAGGGAGCTGACGCCGCCCTGCATGATAAGGCACGCTATATTCATTATGGCTATTTAACACATAAGGCTGATTATCCCCCACACATAACCCGCCTTCTGCCTCCAAAAGGGTACGCATAAGGCGCGCTGAATGTGGGTCATGATCATGCAAAAGGCCAATCTCCCACGGGCGCGGCTCTCCACCCTCCATAGCGGGGGTAAAGCTATGGAGAGAGACAAACAAAAACTCCCCTTTATCCCGCTGAGCAAGATGACGCTCTATCTCATCATGATAAGCATGGAGTATCTCCTCCTCCCGCGCATACCGCTCTTGCTGGGAAAGATTCTGATTCCCCGCAATCGCCGTGCCATCACTCACCGGCGGGATAGACGTCGGATGCCCTGCGGCTCGGTTACAATCAATCACCAGGCGAGAATAGACCTGCTCAATCAACAAACATCCCAAAGCGTTTTGCAGATGCCGCCCAACCTCCTTAATGCCAATATCATAAGCGATATGCCGCTCCCATGCCTGAGGAGGTACCCCCATATCCCCCAGAGACGAAGGCACAGCCCGCCCGGCATGGTCGCTAATCATCACAAAGGGACTTTCCTCCCTTGCGGGGAGACTATGATAGGGCAAAGGGTCTGCCGCGCTTAATAACGGCATGGTTGGCGCGCGCGTCATTCAGTCTCCTGCAATAAATTACGAATTATAGACGCAGCCTGAGCTTCATCCCATGTCACCCCACCATCGGAGATAGCCCGCACCTGACCGCTTGCATCAATGAGCAGCGTCATCGGCAAGCCCGGATCTTTCACCGTTTTGATGAAAGGTTGCACATGCTCACGCTCTGCGACCCATACGGGTAAACCCACAGCATGCAGGCGGGGCAAAGCCGCTACTACTTGCTCTGCTGACCCACTATCTAACGCTACAGGCACAATGGGAAGATCGGGATGCGCCTTTAACAAGGCTGCAAGCTTAGGCAATTCCTCCCGACAAGGTAGGCACCATGTCGCCCATAAATGCAGCATATAAGGCTTATTTTCATGCAATGGGAGGGTCGCCTTCTGCCCTGCTACGCCAGTGACGGGAAGCATCACCGGGGCAGAGAGAGCGGGCTCTGGCTCCAATTCTTGCAGATTCTGCAATCCATCAGCCTGCGCGTAATTGTGCCTTACCCCCACAGCCGCTACAGTAAGGAGAGCCAAACAAACGGCACCTACGCGAATCTTCTTTAAGTATCTCATCATATCGGTCCTCATGACGCACCCTAATACCAGCAACGCCTCCCCTGCAAATAAACCAGCCGCTCCCGAAGCTGCCAACCCCCAATGGGGTGGACGTTTTGCCAGTGGCCCCGCCGCGATTATGGAGGAAATCAACGCCTCTATTGGGTTTGATAAAACCCTCTGGCGGCAAGATATTCGCGGCTCGCTCGCTCATGCAGCTATGCTGCGCAAGGTTGGCCTACTTACAGCCCAAGAAGAAGCCGAGATTCAGAGCGGCTTAGCAGCCATTGGTAAGGAGATTGAGGAAGGGACATTCCCCTTCTCCCCCGCTTTGGAAGATATTCATATGAATATCGAATCCCGCCTCTCTGAGCGCATTGGTGAGGCTGGTAAACGTCTACACACCGCCCGCTCTCGCAATGACCAAATCGCAACGGATTTCCGCCTTTGGGTGCGGGATTCCATTGATGGCATCATAGAGCAAACCGAAGCCCTCATGCGGACCCTCGCCCGCCGCGCTTTGGAGTATCACGATACCCCCATGCCGGGCTTTACGCATCTTCAAGTTGCTCAGCCTGTGACCTTTGGGCATCATTTACTCGCCTATGTGGAGATGCTCTCCCGCGATGCCTCTCGCCTGCGTGATGCGCGCCGCCGGATGAATGAGTGCCCCCTTGGCTCTGCCGCGCTTGCGGGGACCTCTTTCCCCATCGACCGCGAGATGACGGCCCAATCCCTAGGGTTTGACCGCCCTACAGCTAACTCTCTTGATGCTGTATCTGACCGTGATTTCGCGTTGGAATATCTCTCCGCCCTCTCCCTAGAGGCGATGCATCTCTCTCGTCTCTCTGAGGAGATTGTACAATGGGCGTCTGCCGCGTTTAATTTTGTGCATCTCTCAGATGCCTTCACAACGGGCTCCTCCATCATGCCGCAAAAGCGTAACCCTGATGCGGCGGAGCTTGTCCGCGCCAAAGTCGGCCGCATTACGGGAGACCTCATCGGCTTACTAACCGTCATGAAGGGCCTGCCCCTCGCTTATGCGAAAGATACGCAAGAGGATAAAGAGCCTGTTTTTGACGCAACAACGGCCATCACCCTCTCCCTCGCCGCGATGGAAGGCATGATTCGGGACCTCAAAGCCAATAAGGCACGCATGAGGGAGCTAGCGGGGGCAGGTTTCTCCACCGCGACAGACCTTGCCGATTGGCTTGTACGCGCACTGCGCCTCCCCTTCCGCACGGCGCATCATGTTACAGGGCGGCTTGTGAGTTTGGCCGAGCAAAAAGGCTGTGACCTTGCCGACCTCTCCTTAGAAGAGATGCAGGCTGTAGAGCCCGGGATTAATGCCTCTCTCTATGAGGTTTTGACGGTTGAATCCTCCCTCGCGTCACGCACGAGCAAGGGCGGGACCGCTCCGCAGAATGTACATGCTCAAGCCACTGCATGGCTAGAACGCCTTAATCATCATAAAGAAGGAGAGTAAGATGCGCTCCATCCGTACGACACTCATCAAACTAAGCCTTCTTGCCCTTGTGGGGGGAAGCATGCTGTTTGGGCTAAATGCTTGCGGTCAATATGATGACCCGCAACCACCCGGCCCCGCTAACAAAGTAACGTACCCGCAGCCTTATCCGCCAGAATAAGGCTAAGACAGTAAACATCATCTAATGCATGGTGCTGCAACATTTAAGGGGACAGCACCATGCCATCCCATGCGGGCCTTACATCCTCTGGCAATAAGCGGCAGAGGGACTCATAATCCATATCCGGCCCCATATGGGTCAGGACTGTATGACGGGGGCGGAGTTGTTCACGCCACTCCAACACGCGCCCTACCCACCCATGAGAGGGATGAGCCTTCCGTTGAAAGCACCCTACCACCCACATGGATAGATTCTGCAAAACCGTGAGGGATTCAGGGGGGAAGCTCTCAACATCAGTGCAATAAGCAAAATCCCCTACCCTAAGGCCGAGGCTCCTCGTCCAACCATGCTTCTGCGGGAAGATATGGCCTGTTAAAGGGCCAAGACTAAAGGGGCCATAATCTGGGACCTCTTGTACGTCAAAAGCCGGGCAATAGAAATTACCGCCCTCCCACGGGCGAAAAGCGTAAGAGAAACGCTGCCGCAATTCACTCAATACCACCTGGCTCGCTAACAGTTGGATGGGACGGCCAATCACACGATTCACCGCCCGTAATTCATCTAGCCCTGCGATATGATCACTATGTGCATGGGTGTAAAAGACTGCATCAATATGTGTCAGCCCATTATGAAGCATTTGCTGGCGGAGGTCTGGCCCGCTATCGACTAACAGACGAAACCCCTCATACTCTATCACAATAGAAGAGCGCAGCCGATAATTCCGCTGATTAGCAGGGTCACACACGCCCCATATCCCCGTAGCAGCTCCTTCAGCACCCCCAATCATCGGGACACCGGCCGAGCCACCACAACCGAGGATTGTCACCTTCATGCAGCACTCTTTGTAAAAAGACGCTGCGTATTAGCCCGCGTCACTGCCGCAAGCTGCTCCATCGTCATCCCACGCTCCTCAGCTAAACGCTGCGCCGTATGCATAACATAACCCGGCGTATTGGGCTTGCCACGCTTAGGCACAGGGGCCAAGAAGGGGCTATCAGTCTCCACCAAAAGCCGATCTTCAGGGGCATGACGCGCAACCTCGCGGATTTCCTCGCATTTTTTAAAGGTCAAAAGACCAGAGAAGCTAAGATACCCCCCCAACGCCAAAGCCGCCTCAGCAAGCTTCGCCCCAGAGGCAAAACAATGGATTAAGAAAGGGAACGCCCCTTTCTCATGCTCATCCCGCAAGATAGCAATCGTATCGTCATCAGCTTGACGCGTATGAATCACCAACGGCAAACCCGTTACCCGCGCGGCCTCGATATGACGGCGAAAAGAGGCTTGTTGCGCAGGCTTCACCGCCTCTGTCCCGTGGAAATAATCCAACCCAGATTCCCCAATCGCCACAACTTGCGGGGCCTCAAGAGCTGTGAGCATCTCATCAAGACTAGGGAGGGCCTCCTCATGGGCATGGTCGGGATGTGTCCCCAACGCACACCACACACGCAGCTCCGGGCTATCATGCGCGGTTAAAGCCAGTTGGCGCGCCCGCTCTGACCAGCGCGTGCCAATCGTAATCATCCCCGCTAACCCATGATGCCGCGCAAACTCCAAAGCGGCTGGCACGTCCTCTAGCCGGTCCAAATGGCAATGAGTATCAATCAGCCCCTTCATGCGCCTTTTTCATCCTCCACAAAGCGCGGGAATAGCCCTTGCGGTTTTGGCAACACCCGCCCGCCGGGGAGGGGTGTTTCCAACGCTTTAAAACAACGCTCAGCCTCCTCAACACCTAGCTGGTCGAGCATCTTCGCCATCGTATCAGGCATATAAGGTTGGAGCAAAGTCGCCACTGTGCGGATAACATCGACCAACACGCGCAATACATCAGCCATGCGGGCGGGGTTTTCCTTCTTCAACACCCAAGGGGCTTGCCTATCAATATACGCATTCGCCTCACGGATGAGTTTCCAAATCTCCTCCAACGCATCACTAATGGCCAAACGCCCGATATAATCACGCGTCATAGAGGGCAGAAGGCTGGCTTGTGCTAAAATATGCTCATCATCTTCCTGCAATGCGCCACGCTCTGGCAACACACCATCAAGATTACGCGCAATCTGGCTGAGTGTTCTTTGAGCAAGATTGCCGAGGTCATTGGCTAATTCGACATTCATCCGCGTAATGAGCGACCGGCGGCTAAAGTTAGAATCCCCTCCAAAGGGGACTTCCCGCATTAAAAAGAAGCGCAGCTGGTCTAGCCCGAACTCATCAGCAAGGGCTTTGGGGTCCAACACATTACCAAGCGATTTGCTCATTTTCTCGCCTTCAACGGTCCACCATCCATGAGCAAAAACACGTTTAGGCAAGGGCAAACCTGCGGCCATGAGGAAGGCAGGCCAATAAATGCAATGGAAGCGGATAATCTCCTTACCCACCACATGCACATCCGCTGGCCAATGCACATGCCGCGGGTCCTTCATATCAGGATAGCCCACGGCGGTGAGGTAATTCGCCAAAGCATCGAACCACACATACATGACATGGTCCGCATCGCCGGGTACCTCAATGCCCCATTTAAAGCTCGTCCGGCTGATGGAGAGGTCCCGCAGACCCTGCTTTACAAAGCTAATCACTTCTCGCTTTGGCCCATGAGGGCCGATAAAGTCGGGATTCTCCTCATATAACGCCAATAATTTGTCTTGGAAGTCAGACAGGCGGAAGAAGTAAGAGGGCTCCCGCACCCATTCTAGCGGAGCCCCAGAGGGAGCCGTCCGGCTGCCATCGGGATGTTTGGTAATCTCATCCTCGCCCACGAACATCTCATCGCGTGTGGAGTACCACCCCTCATAAGCATCCAAATAGATATGGCCATTTTCCGCCACTTTTTCCCATAATGCTTGGGCGGCCTTTTTATGGCGCGGCTCTGTCGTGCGGATGAACTCATCAGTCTGCACCGCCATATCACGCTGCATCTGACGGAAGCTTTGGGAGATACGATCGGCAAACTCTTGCGGCGGAACAGACTGCGCTTTTGCGCTTTGCTCCACTTTTTGACCATGCTCATCCGTCCCGCTGACAAACAACACCTCTTGGCCATCTAACCGATGGAAACGTGCAATGACATCACACGCAATAGAGGTATAGGCATGGCCAATATGTGGCGCGCCATTCACATAAAAAATGGGGGTCGTGATGGTAAAACGCCGCGTCATAAGCCGTCCTATCTCGCTTCAAGTCTTTATACTGCCACCTGTTATTGCCAGCCTTTAGGGGGCTAGAGCAAGGGCTTCTCGGAGTGCTTCTGCTTTATCAAGGTTAAAGCGTTCTGTCTGCTGGCGCAGTTGCGCTAGCTGACGAACACGCTCCGCCCGCTCTGCGGCTTGTAGGCTGTTGCCTTCCATCGCCGCATCCCGCGCTTGCGTGGCTAAAGCCTCACTAAACAAATCACAAAAAAGGGCAAAGCCCTCCCCTTCGCGCGCAATCTGCTTAACACGCTCCCACATCTCAGAATCCATAGCCGTGCCTGCTATCACCTGCTCAACCAAGCCCGCGCATAAGCCATCACGATCTTGTGCCAAAAAGAGCGCACGCCCCGGTGAGCCATGAGCGCGGCGTAGCAAATCAGCAGATATATCGGGAATCAAGGCCCGCATGGCCTGCTCATCCAAGCCAGAAAGCGTTAAAGGCCGACAACGGCTCCGCAGCGTAGGCAATAACGCGCCGGGAGCTGATGTTGTCAAAAATAACACAGCCTTAGGAGGAGGTTCTTCCAGAATCTTTAACAGCGCATTCGCCGCAAAGCGATTTAAGCTCTCCACCCCATCTACAATCACAACGCGCCACCCGCCCTCTGTAGCGGTATGATGAAGAAACGTCTGTACCGGCTGGACCTCTGCAACCGTAATCTCGCCCTTCAACCGCCCTTTGCGCGGGTCAATCTTACGAGCAATCTCCAACAAATCCCCATGTGTACCAGCGGAGATGCGCCGCCCGGCAGGGCTATTTAGGTCACTTCCCCCCAATAATTTACGCGCAAGATGAAAGGCCAAAGTCGCCTTCCCCACCCCCGCTGGGCCAGAAATCAACCACGCATGATGCAAACGCCCAGACTGCCACGACTCCTCAAACCGTTGTACAGCCGCTTCATGCCCCCATAAACGCGCGGCCTGTCGCGGTTCTGGCAGGCTCACGATGCTCCCCTCTTTTGGGCGAGATATTGGGTCACAACCTCATATAAACGGGCTTGTACCTCTGCCTCTGAAGGCTCTGCATCCACCCGAACAATGCGCTCCAAATCGCACTCAGCCATGGCCTGAAAGCCTTCACGCACGCGCTCATGAAAAGCCGCTTGCTGGCCCTCGTAACGGTCCAGCTTGCCCCCACGTTGTGCGATACGTTTATGAGCGACCTCACAAGGGAGGTCCAACCATAAGGTCAGGTCTGGCTCCCCACCAACAAGCTGACGCAACGCATTGATGAAGGCTAAAACCTCCGGCTTCTTCTGGCCTATCCCATAACCTTGATACGCCCATGTGGAATCGTGGTACCGATCACACACCACAATCTGCCCCTCAGCTAAGGCGGGGTGAATCACTTTGGCGAGATGGTCCGCTCTAGCTGCCATATGCGCCATAATCTCGGCCTGCCAGCAAAACTCCGCCTCGCCAAAAAGGAGAAGATTCCGCAAGGCTTCCGCCGCAGGGGTACCACCGGGCTCGCGCGTTTGATAAACGCGCCATCCATCCGCCCGCAAACGCTCACTCAAAAGGTGGGATTGGGTAGTTTTACCCCCGCCTTCTCCACCTTCTAGCGTGATGAAGATACCGGGATGCTTACTCCGGCGCATGGCCAAATCGTGCCATAAGCCGCCCCACAATGCCCAACTCCTCCACAGAATCCACCGTATAAAGCGGTGAATATACACGCGGCTGACCGGGCAACCCAGCCGATACATGGCCGGACTTCTGCCCTACAACAACGGGTGCAGCAATCGGAGATGGATAATCCACGCTAATTTGCACCCTCGAGGACCAGCCGATAGGGATTGTCAAACTAACATCCTCTGCCACGGCAAGGGCCACGCTGCGATGCTCTCCCATCCAAACAGCCGCTTTAGGCTCGACCACCTGCCCACGACTTAGGAACTTAACTGTCTCAAAGCTAGAAAACGCCCAGCTCATCAATCGTTCCCCTTCATGAGCGCGCTCATTGGTAGAAGAAGTCCCGTTAATGACGACAATAATGCGATTCCCATTATGCTCCGAGCTTGCACAGAGGCCAAAGCCACCCGCATCCGTATGGCCTGTTTTTAAACCATCGGCTAACCCTTTATCGACAAGAACATTTCTGTTGCCTTGGCGAATATGATTAAAGGTAAACTCCTTCTCCCCAAAGAAGTGATAATAACGCGGGAAGTCAGAGATGAGATGTTGGGCCAGTGCTGCCACATCCCGCGCGCACATATAATGGTCATCCGCAGGCAGGCCGGTCACATTCATAAAATGAGAATTATGCAAGCCGATACGATGGGAGGCTTCATTCATCAAGGTGACAAATCGTTCCTCAGAGCCAGCAATCCCCTCCGCTAAGACCACGCAGGCATCGTTACCCGACTGGATGAGCATGCCGCGGATTAAGTCCTCCACGCTGACAGAACTCCCCAGCGGCACGAACATACGCGAGCCTTCCATCCGCCACGCCTTATGGCTAACGGGGAACATCTGCTCCAGCCGAATACGACCAGAGGCGAGAAAGGCAAAAACAACATAAGCCGTCATCATTTTTGTTAAGGATGATGGCGGCATGCGCTCCTCCGCATTGCGACTGAGCAATACGGTGTTGGTCGTACTATCAAGAATATAAGCCCAACGCGCAGAGGTTGGCATCGGCCCCATAGGGGTTGTGGCATCCCCTGTAGCCGAATCCGAAACACTCGCCGAATGCGCGGCAATGGCTTGTTTTACAGCCAGATTCCCTTGCTCTGACCGCGCGGCCCCTTTAGCGTGCCCCAGCCGTGATAATGCCAGTAAGGAACAGGCCGAAAAACCTGCTACTCCCCCCATAAGAGAACGTCTTGTCTGCACGTCAATCCCCGCGCTATAGGCCCTGCCACAATGGCGAAGCCCTCTTTTTAGAAACCATCATGCCATACCCGATAAAACATCTTAGCGGGTAATGTAATCACCTAAAATCCCAACCGCTAATGCGTAATAATCGGACGGATTATAAGCTCGTATCGCTCGGAAATTACGATAAACAAGGAAGGCTTGTCCACCAGGCCCATCAGGTTGAAGCAAACTCCCCTCAGCTTGCGGGGCTAAAAAACGCGATGACTGCACAGGCCGGACACCTAACGCCGCCCATGTCCCCACCGGATGAACGGCAGCGTGACGCGATTTTGTTGCAGCAATTTGTTGGAACTGCCCATGAACTCCCAAGGGAACCGTTACTTCCTCCCCCCATGGCTCCCCACGCTGCCAACCAGACCGGCCTAAATAATGCGCAATAGAGGCAAAAACATCGGCCTCAGAGGTCCAAATATCGCATTTGCCATCACCATCACCATCGGCACCATAACGCAGATAAGCACTCGGCATGAATTGCGGTTGCCCCATCGCCCCTGCATAACTCCCCATCATCCGCGCGGGAGCTATCGCCCTTTGACCAAGAATATGCAGGGCCTTTAATAATTCACTCCGAAAAAAGGCGGCCCGGCGTCCATCATAAGCGAGTGTGGCAAGGGCGTCGATCACATTAAACCGCCCTTGCGTAGCCCCAAAGCCGGACTCCAAACCCCATATGCCCATAACGCTCGATTCATCACTGCCAAACCGCGCCCCTAATGGGCTGAGTGTGCCTTTAACACGCTGATAAACCTGTCGCCCTTGCTCTATGCGCGATGAGGTAATGACACGCTGACGATACTGCGCCCATGTCATTGTAAACTCAGGTTGATGACGGTCTAAGCGTAAAACCTCCTGATTCGGCTGTGCCGTCAACGCTAACGCTGCCTTCAACACATCAGAGGGGACATCTTCTGCAAGGGCCTGTTGGCGAACTCCCTGCAAAAAGGCCTGATACGAATCCCCACGCGCCCATGCATTCCGTGCGCCCCAGAGCGGCACGCTAGAGGCTACCGTACTGGCCATCATAGTTGCTAAAAGCTTACGTCTACCTAGCATATTAACCATCCCACACTATCCCTTCCTCTATAAAAACCTTATCCCACATCATGCGTTGTAGGAATTGAAGAACAATCTATTTCGTGCCACAACGCGCTCTCTTCATAGTTAAGGCCGTTTCTTTGTGATTCGTCTCAATGCTCTTATGGCGTCCCAGCCTCTTTGGTTGAAGGCGTTCTCAATCATCCTTGGTACGTTCATCCTAGAGGATGTTGCAACCGTCTTAGCGGCCACTGCTGCTAAAAATGGCAATATTTCCAGCATAGCCGCTTTATTAAGCCTTTATGTAGGAGTTGTTGTTGGGGATGTTGGATTATACGGCCTTGGCCTTGCTGGGAGCCATTGGCAATTTCTTAGACGTTTTCTCACATTGCCGAGTGAGGAACAGGCCCGCAAATGGTTCTCCCGCAACATCATTGCAGTTGTCGCTATTGCGCGTTTTGTCCCCGGTGTGCGCTTGCCACTTTACACGGCTTGCGGGTTTTTCCGTGCTCCTTTCTGTGCGTTTGCCCTTACAGCCATTGCCGCAACATTAGTATGGACGAGCTTACTCTTTCTTCTCTCCCTACATATTAGCGGGTGGCTTCTCGCCCATAAAACCGGCTGGCGTTGGGCGGGTATTGTAGGATTCGTACTCTGTATTTTCATGATGGGCCGCTTCATCGGTCATCTTCAGCGTAGAAGTCACAAATCATGACCCTTCAGTCCGACCATAATGGTTCCTCCCTCTCTCTATTTGAGTTTTGGCCTGACAAAATCTTCTATACCCCCATTGCACTTTATTGGTTCTTTATGGGGTTACGCTACGGGGATTTAACCATCCCTACCGCGGCTAACCCTCGTATTGAAACAGGCGGGCTGTGTGGGGAGAGTAAAAGCTCCATCTTCGATCTCGCTGGCCCTATCGCCCAAGAAGTCATCGCCCCTTATCGTGTTATCCAAAATGACGCTCAGGCCTTCGAAAAAGTACTCGCTGCTTTGGATTCATTAGAGATTACCTACCCCTTCGTATTGAAGCCTGATATTGGCTGCAACGGAACAGGCGTAAAGCTCATCACCTCTCAAGACATGCTCCAAAATGTCCTGCCCCTGTTCCCTACCGGGGTGGCGTTGATGGTGCAAAAGCTTGTCCCCTATCCATCGGAAGTTGGCGTTTTTTACATTCGGCATCCTCGTGATGAAAAAGGCCATATTACCTCCCTCACCTACAAGGAGTCTCCCATCCTTACTGGTGATGGACATTCAACATTAAAAGACCTTATCCTCAACGACCCACGCATGGGGCAGATTCCTCAATTATATCTTCCTCGTATTAAGGGGCGGGAAAATGAGGTTCTGCCTGTTGGAGAGACGCTTTCACTCCTCTTTGCGGGGAATCATTGCAAAGGGTCCATCTTCCGTAACGGTAAGCAAGACATCACCCCTGCGCTAGAGGAACGAATCTGCGCCATTGTGCAGGATATACCTGATTTCCACTTTGGACGAATTGATCTTAAAGTCCTCTCCCCTGAATCCCTGCGTGAGGGGAAGGACTTCCAGATTATCGAAATTAATGGTGTCGGGTCAGAAGCTATCCATATTTGGGACCGCAGAACGACTCTAGCCGAGGCCTACCTCACCCAGTTCTACCATTATCGGCAGGCCTTCCTCATTGGGGCTGAAAAACGCAAACAAGGGTGGAAAAGCTCAGGCATCCTCGGCACGCTGCGTTCTTGGTTAAAGCAACGCCGCCTCCTCGCCTCTTATCCAACAAACGACTAAGCCACGCGCTTTTTTAAAGCTGCCCCGCACCGAAGATATAATTGCTAATCTGCTGCTCCAAAGAGAGCAGCGGATGCGCGTCCATAATTACAGCCCCAGCAGGTAAAGTCTGGGTCGCCTTACCGGGCATTATCTGCAAGGCATTATCCCCACCCACAGTGGGTGCCCCGATACCAACAGCCGTATCGGACGGTAATTTTAAACGATCCTCCACCACAAAGGACACATCCACAACGGCTGTCTCTGGGTTCAGGGTAATCGCCTTCACCCGGCCAACCGTCACCCCGGCAAGGTCTACATCCGCACCATTGGCTAGACCATTTGCGGAGCTAAAAACAGCATGATAGCCCACCATATGCCGCCCCGGCCCCTTTAGCAGCCCCAGCCCATAGGCCAAGAACGTGCAGGCCGCTATAAGAACACAGCTACTGGCGATAAATGCCCCACCACGCCCTTTAATCATTGCCTGCATAGACACCTCGAAATCTCATCGACCTTCTGTTACCATTATGGCGAAATGAAGGGCTTGATAACATATTACACATTCACGTTATCATGTCCTTTTACACCCTACCAGCGTTGACGCGTATTTTCCCCGCTTCTCCGTAATGAAGCACGACATCATGGTCCTTTTATGACATTATTTCAGGCTGTTATCCTCTCCCTCCTCCAAGGTATTACAGAGCCCTTCCCTGTCAGTAGCTTGGGTCATGCTGTTCTCCTTCCTGCTTTGTTGCATTGGCCATTGGATGAGCATAGCCCACTCTTTCTGCCCTTCTTAACCATGTTACATGTTGGCACACTGGTTGCTCTCGCTCATGTCTTTTGGGCCGATTGGTGGATGATTCTTTCTGGGCTTTTTACGCCGCGTCAAACCCCACAAAAACGCTCTCAAGCACTACATTTATGCCGTTTGCTCGTAGTGGCAACGCTACCAGCGGTGTTCATCGGGGGGATATTTGAGCATTATCTCCGCCATATATTTGCCAGCCCCCTTATGGTAGCGGGTTTTCTTACCCTCAATGGCCTTTTGCTCATCACGACAGAAGCTATGCGCCGCCGTGCTTTACGCCAGACACACTTTAGTAAAAACGATTCACCTAAGCTTGATTCCCTAACCCTAAAAGATGCTCTTTCGATAGGTTTTTGGCAGTGTCTTGCCCTGCTCCCCGGCCTCTCACGCTCTGGCGCAACCATCAATGGTGGTTTAATGCGCGGGCTAGACCATCTTACAGCCACACGTTTCTCCCTCCTCATGGCTCAACCGATTATCCTTGCCGCTACGGCTAAAGAAGCGTGGCAGCTCCGCCATGCTCACCTCTCCACCCCTATCATTGAACAATCCCTCTTAGGGGCCTTCATTGCCGGAATCACGGCGTTTATTTGCTCGCGCTTATTATTGCGCTTCTTTAAGGAGGAGAGCCAACATACCTTAACGGGCTTTGGTCTTTACTGCCTCATTGCCGGTATTGGCAGCGGATTATGGCTCTATATCGCCCCCTAAAAGCAGAAAAAAGACATCTCATAATTTACAAATGCGCTCTAAAAGGCCATGAAAGAAATATTCCGGTATCATACCGTTTTCGGAGCGTTATGGATGAATAAAGCCCGCCGCAAAACTCTTGCCCAAATCCAAGCCACAGGCAAGCAACACAACCTCAAGCGCAGCCTTGGGGCAACGCAGCTCCTCCTCTTAGGGGTTGGTACGGCTATCGGGGCGGGGGTTTATGTCATCACCGGGACAGCCGCGGCGGAATATGCTGGCCCTTCTGTCTTACTCTCCTTTCTCATCGCTGCAGCGGCCTGCCTTTTTGCTGCACTTTGTTACGGAGAGTTAGCCTCTACCTTCCCCGTATCTGGCTCAGCTTATTCTTACGCTTATCTCTCCATGGGGGAGAGGATGGCATGGGTTATCGGCTGGCTCCTCTTGTTGGAATATGGCGTTGCTGGCACGGCTGTTGCCGCTGGTTTTTCGGGGTATCTTACCTCGTTGTTGGAAAACTTTAACATCCATCTCCCCGCCATTATTACCCAAACGACCTTTCAATCTATTCCTCATTCCACCAGTGGGCTTTTATCATTTCACCATAGCATCAACCTACCGGGGCTGCTTGTGATGCTCTTTATCAGCCTCATTCTCATACGCGGGATTGAAGCTGTCGCACGGTTTAATACGACTTTTGTGTGCATCAAAATCGCTGTTCTTGCCCTCTTTGTGGCGATTGGTGTGTTTTATATAAGCCCTGCCAACTGGCATCCCTTTATTCCCCCCTCACAAGGGAACTTCCATTTCGGCATTGCGGGGATTTTTCGGGCAGCGTCTATCATCTTCTTTGCTTATGGCGGATTTGAGACCGTCTCCACCGCTGCGGCAGAAGCCCGCAACCCAACGCGTGATGTCCCTATCGGCATCATTGGTAGCCTTGTAATTTGCACCATCGTTTATGTAACCGTTGCCGCTGTCCTTTTAGGGGTAGCCCCTTACCATCTTCTTGATAGAGCTGACCCTTTAGCGGTTGCCACAATGCTCATCCATAAGCCATGGCTTGCTTTGCTCATCAATGCAGGGGCAACCATCGGCCTTTTCTCGGTCCTAATTGGGCTGCTTTATGCAATCTCCCGCATGGTCCATGCCATTAGTCATGATGGTTTATTGCCACGCGTCTTCAGCATTATTCATCCCCAGTTTAAGACCCCATGGCTCGCCACAATTCTGCTCGGCCTCCTCATGGGAGTGATGAGTGCAACCATGCCTATCGCCCTCCTAGGAGACCTCCTTTGCATTGGGACGACCCTAGCCTTTGCCATGGTCTGCTTTACCGTTATCTGGCAACGTAATCAGGACCCCAAGGCGCATCGTCCCTTCCAAGTGCCACTGGGGGCTATCTATATTCGTGGTATTTGGTTGGGCATTACCCCTTTATTAGGGATTTTCTTCTGCCTTTGTATGCTCATACCCCTTGGGCTGAACATTATACGCTCCACACTCAACGGAAATCTCATCCCATTGCTCTTTTTCATCATCTATGCCGCTCTCGGGGTATGCACTTATCTCTTTTATGGGCGACATAACTCGACTATGAACCAGAAATCTCCCCATCACCCTCATAATCATCACTCCTAACGCCATTACTGGATAGCCTCTCACTCTTATGCCTAAACACTCTCGTCACTCCGCTAAGAAACGTCGTGATCCACGGCGGAAAACGATGGATCAAATCACGGCGGAAAATGATTCCATGACGCTTAAACGCAGCCTAACGGCCACCCAATTACTGCTAATGGGAGTGGGGACGACCGTTGGGGCAGGTGTTTATGTCATGACGGGTACTGCCGCGGCAGAATATGCAGGTCCGGCCGTCCTGCTCTCCTTCCTTATTGCCGCAGCATCCTGCTTATTTACGGCCTTTTGTTATGGGGAACTTGCTTCAACCTTTCCCGTAGCAGGCTCCTCCTACTCTTATGCTTATATCGCTATGGGAGAGCGCACGGCATGGAACATTAGCTGGCTCATGCTGTTGGAATATGGCATCTCTTGCACGGCAGTGGCGGCTGGGCTTTCGGGCTATCTAAACTCCCTATTAGGCATCTTCCACATCCATCTCCCGCAATGGTTAACCCATACCAGCCTACAGCCTGTCCCCGGCTCTGAAGGGACTGCCCTAACAGCGGGATGGCGGCTCGATCTTATTGGGTTTCTCTCCGTAATTTTGGTGACGGCCTTATTAGCCCGTGGGGTGGAGGAATCGGCACGCTTTAACTCCCTCATCGTAGCGTTAAAGATTGGCGTGTTATTTCTCTTTCTCATTATCGGCGTGGGCTATATTACCCCTGCCAACTGGGTCCCTTTTATCCCGCCTGCTCAAGCGAATTTCCATTTTGGCGTGGCAGGGATTTTCCGTGCCGCCTCAATTATCTTCTTTGCCTATGGCGGGTTTGAGGCCGTCTCCACCGCCTCCTCCGAAGCCCGCAATCCAACGCGAGATATTCCTATCGGGATTATCGGCAGCTTGCTTATCTGCACCGTTATCTATGTCGCTGTAGCAGCTGTTCTATTAGGGATTGTCCCTTACGCTAAGCTTGATGTTGCAGACCCCCTCGCCGTAGCCACGCAAATTATGGGCAAGCCATGGCTTGCGCTTTTAGTCAATGGTGGGGCAACCATTGGCCTTGCCTCTGTGCTGCTGGGTTTAATGTATGGGCAATCGCGTATCCTGCTAACCACTGGGCGCGATGGATTAATCCCCTCCGTCTTTAGCGAAATACATCCCCGTTATCGTACCCCTGCGCGTGGAACCTTCATTATGGGCGGGATTATTGCCCTTATGACGGCGACCCTCCCTATTGATATTATCAGCGACCTCGTTTCCCTCGGTACGGCCCTTGCCTTTGCCATGGTCTGCTTTACCGTCATTTGGCAACGTAATTACGCACCTGAAACTAAACGCCCTTTCCGCGTGCCTTTAGGGGGAATCCGCATTCGCGGTTTTTGGATTGGTGTTACACCCCTTCTCGGAATTATCTTCTGCCTTGTGATGATTCTACCGCTGCTCTTTAATATGGTGCATGCCCTATTGGGAGGAAACCCCGTGCCTGTCCTTCTCTTGGTCGGCTATTTCCTCATCGGGGTACTAACATATCGTTTTTATGGATTTCACAACTCCCTCATGGCCCCATCGCGCCCTCACGAGCAAGGGACATCATCTCACCCGGAGTGAGCCCCACTCTCCGGCCCCCTATAGCTGCCCGGCGGGGGGCAGTGTATAGGGGGTGAGAGCAATGTATCGGGGTCTGTTATGTCCAGCTTCGCCCCTGTCTCGGGCGAGACAAATGCCACACGCCGCCGCGGCAGGGCTTGAGGGAAATGCTCCCGAATATGGGCAATAGCCTTCTCCCGAATATCGCAGCGTAAATCCCAGCTCTGCATCGCATTGCGCGCACTCGCAATGATACGCACTGACATAGCTTGGTCTGTACAGTCAGACACTTGGGCATCAAACACCTTGCCATCCCATAAAGGGCAGCCCCGTACGATTTCCCGCAACACATCGCGGATTTCATCCATTGGGGCATCATAATCCAACCAAAGAAACACAACCCCCGTAATCGCTGCGGAATTATGAGTCCAATTCTCAAAACGATTTTCAAGAAAATAAGAGATAGGCACAATATGACGCCGCCAATCCCAGACGCGCAGCACCACATAGGTGGCTGTTATCTCCTCCACCCAGCACCAATCCCCATTAATCACCACCAAATCTTCCATACGGATAGGCTGGGTAATGGCAATTTGTACCCCAGCGATAAGATTCGTCAGTAAGCCACGGGCTGATAAACCGACAATCAAAGACGCTGCACCAGCAGAGGCAAAAAGAGACACCCCATATTGCTTCACCGAAGGAAAGAGCATTAACGCTGAAGCAACCGTGATAAGGCCAATTAGGATCTCCCCCAGCCGCCGCAATACTTTAATTTGCGTCTGATGGGCACGCGCCATGATGTCATCTGCATAATCTAGCCGCTCCAGACGGTTAAGATACGCCTCTGACATTAAGCGAAATGTAGTGATGAGGGAGAAACCAAATACCAAAATCAACACAAAGAATAGGAAAAGGCGAAGGTCTTGCTCTTGATCGTAAGAAAAGCCTGTCGCTGCGGGTAAGGCGGCGAGGAGCGCAAATACCGTCACCATCACCTGCATAGGCCGCCGCAATGCACTCACCGTATTGCGAATCATCGCCCCGCTACGCGTACCCGGAATACGCAAAATGAGCGCACTAGCCCCATAACCTAAATAAAAGGCCGCCAACCCCACAATCAGCAACATAAGGATAGATACGATGGCCGGTGGTAACCAAGACAACGCATTGCTGAAAGTGAACAAGACATCTGTAAAATGCTGAGACAAAAAGGCCGCCCCCATTCTCTTATGGCTAATATGGCTGAACGTTCACGAGGGAGAAAAATAACAGCCACATCTCTGAAAGAACATAGAAAAGAATAAAAAACGCAAACTCTATTCCCCTAGAGTGTTGACTCACCCAGCCGCTTGCCATAAAAGCACACCCATCGTGAGCGCGGGCTTACGAAGACATGATGGCGGCGTAGCTCAGTGGTAGAGCAGGGGAATCATAATCCCTTGGTCGGCGGTTCAAATCCGTCCGCCGCTACCATCTTCTTCCTATAAAATGATGTGGCGTTCTTCGATATGCGTGCTTTAGCGCAAGCGCGTTATATTGCTTGGCGTTTTGCACCACTTCTCTTTATAAAAAAAGCAGATTGACCTAAGGCCAATCTGCTTCCTCCATCTCCCCCTTACGAGAGATAATCAATCTTCATCATCCTGAGGCTCAGCGTCCTCCTCATGACGTTCAGCACGTCTCCGCCGTTCTGTGGGGCGGCGTTCACTGCTGCTCGCTACAGGGGCAGAATCATCTTCATCCTGCTCTCTACGCTCCCGTGCATCGCGGCGTTCTTGCCGTGCTTGCTCATAATTGCGCTGCCGCTCGGCACGTTCTTGCTGAGCAGCTTGTGCGGCTTGATTCATCGCATTCAAAACGCGGAAATAATGCTCCGCGTGTTGGAAATAGGCCTCCGCCTGCACACGATCGCCTGTCCCAGTTGCATCGCGCCCTAGCTGAAGATATTTCTCAAAAAGCTGCTGAGCTGTGCCACGAATACGCAAATCCGGCCCGTGACTCTCAAACACATGGTTCCGGTTCAGAGGAATCTGACCATTATTGCCGCGGGACGTTCCCCCGCCCCCGCCTGCACGATGATGACGGTTCCTCATTCGCTTCATATTCTCAAACCCGCAATCTTTTCAAAATGGTGCATTAAAGTCGCCAATTTGTTGCTTCTTCTTATTACGCTTGGGAAGAAACACCAGAACAAAGAGGCAAGGGCTATCGCTGCCCGCATCACCTCTCTCTTTAACAAAGCGTAATCTATCAGGCCTTAGCGCATAAGCCAACCGCTTTCCTACGAAAAGGTAAGAACCAACGCACGTTCTATCCCGCCAAGGTCTTTCCGGCACGCTACACGCTTTAACCCCTCGGCCTCTGCTAATAGGGTTACGGCCTCGGCTTGGCCTATCCCTAGCTCTAAAATTGCACAGCCATCCTCTGCCAATAAATGCGGTAGGCTTTTGCATAAAGCACGATAGGCGATTAACCCATCATCTCCACCATCTAAAGCACGATGTGGCTCATACTGCCGGACCTCCGGCATGAGCTGTGCCATGGCCTCATGCTCAATATATGGCGGGTTAGAGAGCACCACATCAAAAGGCCCTTTCACTGCCTCTGCCCAGCAGCCTGCAATAAAAGCGGCTCGCTCTGCTAAGTGATTCCGCCGCGCATTATGCTGGGCTAACTGCGCAGCTTGGGGCGCAATATCCACCCCCAATCCCCACGCTTGCGGATACTCACTAAGAGCAGCCAGGAGCAAGCAACCCGTCCCTGTCCCTATATCCAGAATCGAGCGTACAGACTCACGCTCTGGCTTATGCGCCAATAACGCCTCAATTAGGCTCTCACTATCCCCGCGTGGGATGAGTGTCTCTGGTGAGACGGAGACATCCAACGTCCAAAAGCCCTGCTCCCCCGTGATGAAGGCCATAGGCTCCCGCGCACATCGCCGCTCCAGCGCGGTGGAAAAACGATCCACAGGTGCTGCCTCAATCTCCGTAAGGTGCATAAGCTCCAGCGGCGTACATTCACACGCCCAGCAAAGTAATAAACGTGCCTCAGAGCTAGCATCTTCAATCCCTGCGAGAGAAAGCCTCTCCACGGCGTGCCGTAAAAGGTCTATTTTACGCATAACATCATCTCCGACGGCTCACCTGTCTTTTTTGGGAGGATAACATGACCATACGCCCGTACCTTCGCTCCGTACTCTTATCCTCTTTAGGCGGTTTCATCCTCACCGCCTCGGCATGGAGTGCCACAACACCCCCCATGCCCGATGGCCCAACGGGAGGGAGTTTTACCGTCCATGATGGCCGCGCCTCGGATGAATTATCCGAGGAATCACGCCTTTATGTAAATGGACAGCTTGCAGCGACCTTCCATCTCGACCTCGCCCATGCTGATGATTCCGCTATTATTCCACTACCTTTAGGCCGGACGGACCTGCCTTACAGCCTGTGCGGTACAATCACCATTATGCGTGATGGCCATGCTGTAACGCGCTCAGTAAGTGGGGAAGGTATCCTCCATAACCCTGATGGGCATTATTACGAAGCCATCGGCACAGAAGAGTTTAAAGATTTCTTCTTGATGGATGAGGATGACCCTACCGCCGCTGAGCATCGCAATGGCCCTTCTTCCCGCTGTATTACCTCCAACAGCTAATCGCGACCATTAAGGCTGGCCGATTTCCTCTGCCAAGAGGGCCATCTGCTCATGATGGGTGAGCGCATTGACAATCTCACCAAACTCCCCGCCCATCACCTGAGCAATCTTATAAAGAGTCAGATTAATGCGGTGGTCCGTCACGCGCCCTTGGGGGAAATTATAGGTCCGAATCCGCTCTGACCGATCCCCCGTCCCCACTTGGGACTTACGATCTGCCGCGCGGTTCTCATGGGCTTTTTGGCGTTCTGCCTCATAAAGACGAGCGCGCAAAATCTGCATTGCCTTGGCCTTATTGCGGTGCTGGCTCTTTTCCTCCTGCATCGCTACGACAACACCCGTGGGTAAATGTGTGATACGGACAGCACTTTCAGTCTTATTCACATGCTGTCCCCCTGCACCGGAGGCACGATACACATCAATCCGTAAATCTTCCTCATTTACCTCCACATCCACTTCTTCCGCCTCTGGCAGAACAGCGACTGTAACAGTGGAGGTATGTATCCGGCCTTGGCTCTCTGTCGCAGGGACACGTTGAACCCGATGCACACCAGATTCATACTTAAACCGTGCAAACACGCCGCGCCCTGTGATGGTCGCCATCCCCTCCTTCATGCCAGAAAGTTCACTCTCTGTGAGGGACATGACCTCAAAACGCCAGCCGTTATTTTCAGCAAAACGGCGATAAGCCTCAAATAATTCTGCAGCGAAAAGAGCCGCCTCATCCCCACCAGCCGCGGGTCGAACCTCTAAAATCGCGCTACGCTCATCAGCATCATCGCGAGGGAGCAGTGCAAGCTGCATCGCCTGCTCCAAAGCGGGCATTTCCGCCTCGACCTCTTCTAGCTCTTGCTGAGCAAGCTCTTTCATCTCCGGATCTTGCAAAAGGCTTTGCGCCTCTTTGAGACGTTTCTGCCCCTCTTGCCATGCCCGAATCGCCGCAACAGGCTCCTCCATCGCCGCATAATCACGCGATAGACGGGAGAAAGCCTCTCCCTCCACCTCACCAGAGGCCATGAGAGCCTGCAATTCCTCAAAACGAGCAATAATCAGCTCTAGCTTATGCTCAATCGCCGTGCTCATGAGTTCCGAGCGCGCTCCAAAGCCTCAACAAGCTGCCCAATGGGGACTTCCTCTTGCTCCCGTGTGGCCAGATGACGCAACTGCACCACATCACGAGCGAGGTCATCATCACCGAGGAAAAGAACATGAGAGGCACCAGATTGCACAACGCGATCCATCCGCTTCTTCATATTCCCCCGCGTCTCTATCGCAAGGGAGAAACCATGGTCACGCAATGTGCGGGCAAGAGACGCTGCCTTAAGCAAGGCTGTATCTCCCATAGGGAGAATCGCAACATCGCTCACCTCCTCCGCAGGGGGGGCAATTAATGCCGCAAGACGCTCAATCCCCGCAGCCCAACCGATACACGGCACGGCAGGGCCGCCCATCTCCTCCACTAATCCTTCATAACGACCACCAGCCAACACCGTCCCTTGTGCGCCCAATTTATCCGTGACGAACTCAAAGACTGTATGGCTGTAATAATCCAACCCACGCACAATGCGGGGATTCTCCACAAACGCGACGCCAAAAGCCGCTAAGGCCGCCTTCAACTCCTGCCAGAAATGACGAGAATCCTCATTAAGGAAATCATCAAACGCAGGGGCATCCGCTAAGAGGGCTTTATCCTGCTCGGCCTTACTATCCAAAATGCGCAAAGGATTCAGCGCAAGCCGTGCCCGACTCTCTTCCGAGAGACGCTCTTCATGCTGGCGAAAATAAGCGACCAACGCCTCCCGCCATGCCATACGGCTCGCTTTATCGCCCAGCGTATTTAGCTCCAACGTGAGGTCATCACCCAAGCCAAGCGAGACCAGAAAATCCCGCGCCATGGCGATAATCTCTGCATCTCGAAAAGCACTCTCCGCCCCAATCAGCTCCGCCCCAATTTGATGAAACTGGCGAAAACGGCCTTTTTGTGGACGCTCATAACGGAACATCGGTCCCGTATAGAAAATCTTCTGCGGGAGGGCTTGCGTCAACGCATTGGAGACTAACGCCCGTGCAACCCCCGCTGTTCCTTCTGGACGTAAGGTGAGGCTCTCACCACCGCGATCCTCAAATGTGTACATCTCCTTAGAGACAACATCCGAGCTTTCCCCTAAGGAACGCGCAAAAACGGCCGTATCCTCAAAAATAGGCGTTGCCCATTGGCGAAAACCATAGCGGTGGAAGATTGTCTGCCCAGCGTCAATCACCCGCTGATGGCGGCGCATATCCTCGCCTAAAAGATCCTTTGTCCCGCGCGGGGGTTGCAAACGTGCCATTAATGTGCGGCCTTCTCAGCTGTACCGGCCTCTATAGCCTCCACGCGTGCTTCTACCAGCTGAACAATATGCTCAATCATATTGTCAGCGGGCATTGTATGATCCTGCTTACCCGCAGCATAGACCATATGGCGACCAGAGCCACCGCCTGTCACCCCAATGTCGGTCATCAAAGCTTCACCCGGACCATTAACCACACAGCCAATGATGGAGAGTGTCAACGGTGTTTTAATATGCTGCAACCGGTCCTCTAACGTCTGGACGGTTTCCACCACATTAAAGCCCTGCCGCGCACAAGAGGGGCATGAAATAATCTTCACCCCACGATGACGCAGACCAAGGGATTTGAGAATATCCCACCCAACCAGCACTTCTTCCTCTGGAGGGGCAGATAGTGAGACACGCATCGTATCACCCACGCCAGCCCAAAGGAGATTGCCAAGCCCTAGTGCGGATTTCACCGTCCCCGCACGTTTAGACCCGGCCTCTGTAATGCCAATATGAAGCGGATGGTCACAACAAGCAGCAAGCTGCTTATAGGCTTCCACCGCCATAAAGACATCCGAAGCCTTCACGCTGATTTTAAACTCATGAAAATCATGATCCTGAAGAATCTTCGCATGCTCTAACGCACTTTCGACAAGAGCTTCCGGCTTTGGCTCACCATATTTCTCCAATAGGTGACGCTCCAAAGAGCCAGCATTGACCCCAATACGAATGGAGCAGCCATGATCACGCGCTGCCTTTACAACCTCGCGCACACGCTCCGCACTGCCGATATTCCCCGGATTAATCCGCAAACAAGCGGCCCCGGCCTCAGCAGCCTCAATAGCCCGTTTATAGTGGAAATGGATATCCGCAACGATGGGGGTGTTGACCTCCTCCACAATGGTTTTTAAGGCCTCCGTACTCCCCACATCAGGACAAGATACACGCACAATATCCACGCCAGCTAATTCAGCTTTGCGTATTTGAGCAATTGTACCTTCAATATCTGTGGTGAGTGTGTTCGTCATAGTTTGCACCGAGACAGGTGCATCACCACCAACGGCAACATCACCAACATAGATCTTCCGTGATTTACGGCGTTCAATATGCTGATAAGGACGTAAACTGCTCATTAAAACCTCTCCGGGTTACTTCTCTTATAACCCATGATGAACCAACCTGCTCCCACATACAGAGCAAGCATAATAGTATGGCGGCGTTTATCAGTGCGCAGCCGCTGCAGGGGACGCTCCCGTTAATGGAGAGCCATAGCCATAATGACCCTGCGTGATGGCGGTAGCATCCACAGTTAGATTACGCACCACGCGCCCACGCTGCCCTAAAGGTGCGCTTACAACATTCCCTGTCTGAAAAACAACACCCCCCGCATTACCACAGGTGATGCGATAACTCGCCCCAGCCGTACCTTGCCATGTTTCACCCGGCTTCAGAACCTTCGCGAAAAGGACCTTCCCCGTTGAATCACTTACCTGCACCCAACTATCCTCACGCGCCACAATGCTTACAGCATCTTCCACGGGCTGAGCAGGCTGAGACGGCTGAACAACCGGCTTTTGTGCAGGTGTTGCCGCAACAGGTTGAGCCGCAGTTGAGGGGACATCCACCGGCTTTTGCTCCGCTGGCCCCTGCGTTGGAGACGTTGTTTGAACAGATGTAACAGGCCCATTAGCGATAGCCTGTCCTTCTTTATCAAAAGAGCTGCTTCCCTCCGTGGAGGATGGTAGAGCCTCCGGTGCTGGTGGTATGTCGGGCGTATCTTTGGCCGACTCATCTACCTTCTGCGCGCCTTCCTGCGGTGAGGTCGCTCCTACTGGGGGAGATACTGTAGCAAGCTGCTGAGGTTGTGTCTCTGAAGTGGATGTGACAGTCGCAACGGCCTTTTTCTCCACTGCTTGAGGGGCATTAGCCTCGCTTGTCATATGCGCAGGCAAAATGGACGAGCCTAACTCCCCATGGGAATAGAAATGATACCACCCCACATAACCACCGGCGATAACGATCAACCCAACGCCCAGTAGGAGCCACAAACCCGCAGAGCGTCCCTCTTGCGGGCCGGGAAGGTCTAGCTGCATTGTGTGTCGTTTTGGCACAAGGGAGGCAAGCTCTCGCTCGGCTTGCTCCATAACATTTGCAACATCAAGACCAAGGAAGTGAGCATAGCTTTTGATGAAACCAAACGCATAGACCTTATCGGGCAAATCCGCATAACGCTCGCTCTCAATCGCCTGAAGAGTCGCATGTCGCATTTTAAGATACGACTCAACCTGCTCTAAGCTCCAGCCTAGCTCTACGCGCCGCTTCCGCAAGCGGGCACCAAGCGTCACAGATGCCTGCCCGGCCATATCATGCCTTTTATTTGCTTCTGTCATGGTACCCTCTTGCTTGCCTTATTCCATACCCTGAAGGCGACGCTCACGCACTTGCAAAGCCTCGACTGCTTGATCCACCAATGTTGTAATAATCTCTGCAACAGGGCGAATCTCTTTCACCATCCCCACAGATTGTCCGGCCATCATCGAGCCATTTTCAACATCGCCTTCAATCACCGCGCGCCGCAACGCCCCAGCCCAGAAATGCTCAATCTCTAACTGGGCTGCTTCACGCTCAATCTGACCTTTACGGAAACGCTCAATCACATCAGCCTGATGTTCCATAAAATGACGCGTTGCAGCATTGGCTAAGCCGCGTACCGGGATGACGGGGAACCGCTCATCCAACTGTACGGACATTACAGCATCACGCGCATTACCGCGGCGGAAAGCCTGCTTAAAACGCTCATGCGCAATACTCTCCTGCGAGGCCGCAAAAATCGTCCCAAATTGGCCCCCAGCCGCCCCTTGCTCCAAGTAAGAGAGAACCGCATCCCCGCGGCCTAACCCCCCTGCAACAAACACGGGCACCTCGGTGATATTCGGTAATATCTCTTGAGCAAGAACATTCAACGAGACGGGACCAACATGCCCCCCGGCCTCAGACCCCTCAATCACCAGAGCCTCAATCCCTAGCTTGACCAAGCGTTTCCCCAAGGCCACAGCCGGCGCAAAACCCATAGCCCGCGCCCCACCATCACGCACACGGCGGATAATCGACCCGCTCGGCACGCCACCAGCTAAAACAACATGGCTGACATTATGCGCTAAGCAGACATCCACCAAGGCTTCTAACTTCGGGTGCATAGTGATGAGATTCACACCGAAAGGCTGGTCCGTAAGAGCTTGTGTCGCCACAACCTCCTCCTCCAAACGCTCCGGCTCCATCGCTCCACAGGCAATTACGCCAAATCCCCCTGCATTAGAAATCGCAGAAACAAGATTGCGCTCACTCACCCATGACATCGCCCCGCCAAGAATAGAGTACCGGCTCCCTAAAAAGTCACAGCCCGGCTTCCAAAGCTGGTCTAATACAGCGCGTGCCTTCATCTCGTCACTCATGGCTGTTCTCCAACAGGTGCATCCAAGCCATAAGCTGTGTGCAATGCACGCATAGCCAGCTCCATATATTCTGCATCAATAAGGACGGAAATCTTAATCTCACTGGTGGAGATTACCTGAATATTAATCCCCTTCTCCGCCAAGGTGCGGAACATGGTTGCCGCCACGCCTGTATTAGAGCGCATACCAACGCCCACCACGCTTATTTTGGCCACATTGCGGGAGGTACTTAATGCCCCATAGCCAATATCAGCCCGCATTTCCTCTAAAATCTGGCATGCCCGCTCAGCATCACCTTTCCCTACGGTGAAGGTCATGTTCGTGCTACGATCTGCCCCAATGCTTTGGACGATCATATCAATATTCAAACCTGCAGCCGATAAAGGGCCAAAAATCCGTGCGGCTATACCCGGTTCATCGGGCACTTGTCGGATGGTGATTTTCGCATCATCCATAGAATAGGCAATCCCGGTAACCAGCTTCTTTTCCACGCTTTCGTCCTCATCCACAACTATGGTCCCGCTCTTATCGTCCGTTTCGACAAAAGAAGACAGAACGCGCACATGCACCCTCTCGCGCATGGCAAGCCCAACGCTGCGTGTTTGCAGCACCTTAGCCCCTACAGAGGCTAGCTCTAACATTTCCTCATAAGTAATACGATCTAACCGCTGGGCCTGCTTTACGATGCGCGGGTCGGTTGTATAAATCCCATCGACATCAGTATAAATGTCACATTGGTCCGCCTTAATCGCCGCCGCTAATGCAACGGCTGATGTATCGGACCCACCGCGCCCTAACGTGGCAATACGCCCATGCGCATCTACCCCTTGGAAGCCAGCGATAACTGGCACTACCCCTTCATCCATACAGGCGCGCAAAGCACGTCCCTCCACATCTTCAATCGCAGCACAACCATGTGATTCATCGGTCCGTAATGGGATTTGCCATCCTTGGAAGGACCGCGCAGGCACCCCAATCGCCCCCAAAGCAATGGCTAATAAACCACTCGTCACCTGCTCACCAGAGGCGACAACAGCGTCATATTCAGCAGGATCAGCCTGTGAGTCGAGGTCGCGACAATAATGCACCATTTGGTTCGTCACACCCGACATCGCCGAGACAACCACAGCCACACGTTGCCCACGCGCACGCTCTTTTTTAACTTTCTCCGCTACAATGCGAATACGCTCTAAGTCTTTGACGGACGTACCGCCAAACTTCATTACGACTGTACGAGAAACAGATGGCGACGAAAGCGCATCATCAACGGACTGCGCTGTATCATCTGAACAGTCGGGCATGGACATCTGAAAGGCGGCTCCAATATTAAGGCTATCATTGCATAAATATCTGTCTCACATAGCTCCCCTGCCCTTTTCCGTCTAGCCACAACATGGCAGAAAAGCATCTCGACTCTTGGAGAGGTGCCAAAATGCCCATTTCATCACCATTACACGAACACTCTCACACGCACACCTCGTCCGTTGTGGAGGATGAAATTAACCAATTCGCAGCATTAGCCGCACAATGGTGGGACCCTAAAGGGCCTATGGCCCCCCTCCATGCTATGAATCCGCTGCGGACCTCATGGGTTTTCAAGCGTCTCCCCTCCGCCTTATTCTCCCAAGCGGCACCACCCAGCCTCCTAGATATTGGCTGCGGCGCGGGGATCGCTTGTGAACGCTTTGCAAGCCTAGGCTTTAACACATTAGGGGTTGATGCCAGCCAAGAGGGCATTAAGGCCGCCCAAACCCATTTGGAGCGTTACCCTTTACCCCCCCATGCAGCCCCTCTCCATTATATATGCAGCACAGCAGAAGCATTATTGGAGGAAGGACGGCAATTTGATGTTATCTCCGCTTTGGAGGTCATCGAGCATGTACGGGACCCGCAAGAGTTCCTCTCCACACTTGTAAGCCTGACAAAACCCGGCGGGTATATTGCCATCTCGACCATGGATCGCAGCATCCGCTCCTTCCTCATGGCGAAATTGGGAGCGGAATATCTGCTGCGCCTTCTGCCCATCGGCACCCATGATTGGAAGAAGTTTATCCGCCCAGCGGAGTTAGACCAAATGGCACGCCGAGCAGGCCTGCGGCTTTTGGACCTCAAAGGCCTTAGCTATCGGCCTCCTCAGTGGTATGAGAGCCATGATACGAGCGTGAATTACATCGCTCTTTTCCACAAACCCTAACATTTCAGCAAAAAGAAAAGGCACCTCATCACAAGGTGCCTTTCTTCCAGAAAACCCTACCTTATAGCGAGCTTATGAATCCGCCACCATAAAGGCAAAGGTGGTGGGGCTGCCCACAGCGGTAAAGTGATTGGTGAAGACAGGCTTGCCCGTCTCCCGGTCCACACGGAAGGCTGTCACAGAATCAGACCGCTGGTTCGCACAGAAGAGGAAGGTCCCGCTGGGGTCGAACATCATCGCACGGCCATAATCGGCATGCATCCAGACCTCATCCTCCAGCGTCAATGTGCCATCAATCCCTACAGAGAAGACAGCCAAAGAATCACCAAGACGGTTGGAGACATAAACAAAGCGGCCGCTCTCTGCGATCAAGATCTCAGCAGCAAGCGTGGAACCACGGAAGTGAGACGTCACCGTGCTGACAGATTGAATCTGGGTAATCTCCCCCGTTTGCGGATTAAACTTGGAGACCACAACCTTGGAGTTCTGCTCACACAGATTATACAGCACACGCCCCGTATGATCGAAGACGAAGTGACGCGGTGCAGAGCCCGGCTCCATCTCGTAGAACGGCTTCTTCGCAGGGATCAACTTACCTGTATTAAGGTCCAGCCGCCAGACATATACACGATCCAACCCAGCATCATCCACCAACACGAATGTACCGCTGGGGTCTGTGGCAATCATATGCGGATGCGCACCAGAGTGATCGGACACAGCGAAATTACCCTCTGGGTTATCAGCTGCGCGCTCAGGCTGTTTAGGGCCAGAATTATGTACAACATCCGTTGCTTTACCCAAAGACCCATCAGCATGGATAGGCAGAACAGACACGCTACCGCCCATATAATTAGCAACAAGCAAATATTTGCCTGAAGGATGAACACTTAGATGCGCAGGCACTGCCCCGCCAGAGCTTACCGTGTTCAACTTGGCCAATGTGCCATTGCGCGTATCAACCGAGAATGCCGTGACAGAGCCGCTACCGGCCTTATCAAAATCATTAACCTCGCTCAGCGCGTACAGGAACTTCCGGTTCCGGCTTAATGTGATGAAGGATGGGCTCGGGATGTCCATAAAGGTGGTAACCAAGGTTAAGAAACCCGTTTCCCGGTCCATCTCGAAAACGGCAATCCCCTTACCATAGCCTGTCACACCGGGCGGCCCGTGTTCCGTATAACCACCAACGAAACACAAAATACGCGGCTGTTGCGCCTGCTCGGCTTTAACACTACGCAGCGGTGACAGGGCTGTCGCAGCCCCTAGCCCAGCAAGCCCTAGAGCGAATTGACGCCGGGAAAAACTCTGTGACATGACGTATCTACTCTCCTTCAACTGCACCCCATGGCCAAGAAAATAAATTAAAATTTTATTTTCTGCCGATTCACTCCACCCCTACAAGAAAAAAGGGCCTAACACTAGCCACCTTTCTGCATACGACATTGCGCACCAATAGCAGGAGAGTCTATGCGGCTCCATGTCTGGGTTTGGCCAAAAAGACTCAGCCCTACATAGCCGCGTAATTTCAACGTCCCATCTTTTGCCAACCACATACTCGCCTGATACCGGCTTCCCGTCCGTGGGTTAAGCACCGTTCCATGCCAATGACCATTCTTACGGGGAATCATATCGCTGATGATTTCCATCCCACATTCCGAATGACCCGTATAATCCTTCTCTGGCTCGGCTTCGGTATAATCCATCCCGACCAAATAGCCGCATAATTTAGCAGCATCATTTTGGCATGATTGGATGAGGAAAATACCATCCTTCTCCTTAACCAACCATGTACCAGCCAAAGGCGATGATGCCGCATAGGCGGATGAAAAGGCTGCCATGACCAGCCCCCCAACAACGCCCATCAAACCTGTATGAAAGGCGTTAGGAACGGCCCAAAAGCGCATCCAACTGGCCCGCTTTCTCCAACTGCATAAGCTCACTGCACCCTCCTATGGCTTTCCCATCAATAAAAATCTGTGGAACAGTTGTCTTCCCACCAGAACGCTCCTGCGCCTTTTCGCGCTCGGCAGAGCCACGAGGGGCGTGGATTTCCTCAAAAGGCACGTCTTTCGCTTGAAGCAGCGTAATTGCACGCACGCAATAAGGACAACCTGGTTGCGTATAAATCTCGATCTTTGGCATTACAAAACTCCTTCCCTCTCAAAGTAACGTTACCCGCGCTGCCACTAGAATATCTACCGAAACACAGCCAATCTCAAACAATGCTTTTGCACAACTCCCCAATGTTGCGCCTGTCGTCAAAATATCATCCACCAAAATGACAGAACGCCCCTGTAGGAACTCACAATGCCGCGGATTCACCGTCATGGCCCCCGCTAATTGGTGATGCCTCCCATGCCGTGATAGATGAGCTAACGCCTCCGTACGGAACTGCCGTTTTAGCCCATTAGGGCAATGGGCCAGCCCCTGTTTACGCGCAATGACGCGCGATATTAGAGCCGCTTGATTATAACCACGCGTCCATAAACGCCAACGATGGACTGGAACAGGCACAAGTACCGTATCTGGCTTTAAAATGTCCGCCCCAGCAGTGGTCATAAACCGTGCTAATGTTGCAGCATGTTCGGTTTTACTGCCATATTTTAAGCCCATGATGAGCTGACGCGCTTGACCTTCATATAAAAAGGCAGACCGGCCTTTCCGCCATAAAGGCGGGCGTATTTCGCACGTCTCACACAGCCACCCGCGCTCTGCCACCTCATCTTGGGTAAGAGGCAAAGCGCATACATCACAAAAGGGCGGATGCACAAAACGGATCGCATTAAAACACGCCCCGCACACACCCGCACTCCCGGGTGCGATTTCACAACCGCAAGATAGACAACTGGGCGGGAGGAGCCAATCCAGAACATTACGCCCGCATTGCCGTCCCCAACGAGCTAAACCCGCCGGTACATCCCCCTCCCACATCAGTTTAGAGCTTAATGACCAGCGGCCGCCGCATCAAAATCCGGGGCTTGCAGGCCAGACGCCTCTAATTGCGCGGTAAAAGCTGCTTTAAGCCGCGCTAACCCCTCATGAGTGCGTGCCTCAATCCGCCCGACTAGCACTGCCTGCGTGTTAGAGGCCCGCAAGAGCCACCAGCCATCATCCGTGTTCACCCGCACACCATCTACGGAGGAGACATCAGCCCCTTCCTTCTCCAGACGGGAGGCGACCTCTTTGATAACATCAAATTTTCTAAGGTCATCACAGGGGAAGCGCAACTCTGGCGTATTGACCATCTGCGGCAAGCCCTCACGCATCTCCGCTAATGTACCGGTGAGACGGGCAACAATGCCAAGCACGCGGATAGCCCCGTAAAGAGCATCATCAAAACCGTACCATTTATCTGCAAAGAAAATATGGCCCGACATTTCCCCTGCCAGGGGTGAAGACGTCTCCGCCATTTTACTTTTGATGAGCGAATGACCCGTCCGCCACATGAGCGGTTTACCACCGGCTTTGCCGACTTCATCAAAAAGAACTTGGCTCGCCTTCACATCAGCAATGATGGTCGCACCAGGATGCTTCTTCAGCACATCACGCGCTAAGAGAACGAGGATTTGATCGCCCCAGAGAATCTCTCCCTTACCATCCACAACGCCTACGCGGTCCGCATCGCCATCAAAAGCGATACCAACATCGGCCTTACGCGTCCGCACCTCTTTGATGAGGTCCTGTAAATTGCCTTCCACAGTAGGGTCAGGATGATGATTGGGGAATGTCCCATCAATCTCTGGATATAGAATCGTATGCTCACCGGGGAGTTTCTTAATCAGACGAGTGAGGACCTCCCCCGCGGCGGAATTACCATTATCCCACACTACCTTGAGCGGCCTCTCGCCGTCATAATCCTCAAGAAGGCGGGCAATATAGGCTTCGGAAGGGTCGATGGTCTCAACGCGACCTTCAGCCTTAGGCACAACATCGCCTTGCGCGGCCAAACGCCCCACCTCACGAATCTGCTCACCAAAGAAGGGCTTGCCCTTCATCATCATCTTAAAGCCATTATGATCCGGCGGATTATGGCTTCCTGTAACCATAATCGCCCCATCAGATTGCCCCGTAACGGCTGCATAATAGAGCATCGGTGTTGGACCACGACCTACACGCCGCACTGTCACGCCAGAATCCACAGCCCCACGGACCAAGGCTTCTTCCAAAGACGGTGAGGAGAGACGGCCATCATAACCGACCGTCACCACATGCCCACCATTACGGCGAACCATACTGGCAAAGACGCGCCCTAGAGCATAAGCATCTTCGGGATGGAGGGTTTTACCTACAATGCCGCGAATATCATATTCACGCAGGCTTGTTGGCTCAAAATCATGCTTAAACGCAGTCATCTTACGGCTTACCCCTCACACATATTTCTTTAAGAAAGCGCGGACATCATCAGCAAGGTCGTCGCGTTCCAATGCCATGGCGACCTGAGCCTCCAAAAAGCCGAGCTTGCTCCCACAATCAAAGCGCGTCCCTTCGTAGCGCAACCCGTGGAAGGGCACCTTACCAATCATCTCCGCCATAGCGTCCGTCAGCTGGACCTCTCCCCCTACGCCCGTTTTTAACGCAGAGAGCGGTTTCAAAACATCCGCTGTGAGAACATAACGGCCAATAATCGCGAGGTTCGAGGGGGCATCCTGCGGGGCGGGCTTCTCAACAAGGCCGGTGACTTCCACCTTCTGCCCATCATCTTTACCAATCTTGAGGACACCGTAACGGTCTGTCCATTCGTGAGGGACCTCATTTACGGCGACAACATTACCACCTGTTTGATGATACACATCGGCCAATTGCGCTACACAACTACGCCCCCCATGGACGATATCATCCGGCAGAAGAATGGCAAAAGGATCATTACCAATAAAGTTACGCGCACACCAAATAGCATGACCCAAACCAAGTGGATTCTGCTGCCGCACAGCCACGAGAGATCCCGCCTCCACGCTGCTACTCTCCAGTGCTTTCATGGCCGATTCTTTTTGACGTGCCTGCAGCGTGGCCTCAAGCTCATAAGCAACATCAAAATAATCAATCAAATTATCTTTACCACGAGCCGTTACAAGACAGAACTCCTCAATCCCTGCGGCACGGGCTTCATCAATCGCATATTGAATTAAAGGTTTATCAACAACTGGGAGCATCTCTTTCGGCATAGCCTTTGTCGCCGGGAGAAAGCGCGTCCCCAAACCTGCAACCGGCAAAACGGCTTTTTTCAATGGCTTAATCATCTTAGCTCTCTTTCTGTCCGTTCCTACTCTTGTACATTCATACTGAGAGGCATGCGTTAACTTAATAAACACCCTCTCCGAAGCGGGGCTAGTGTAAAAGAAAACACAAGCTTAACGCCACCCCATACAAGGAGATGAATACAAACGAATAGGGGTTTTTTTATGAATTTATAGCAATCTGCCAGATGGGCAGAGGAACCATCCCTTCATCCTTATGAAAGAAATGGTGCGGCCGAGAAGACTCGAACTTCCACGGGGTTATCCCCCACAAGCACCTCAAGCTTGCGCGTCTACCATTCCGCCACGGCCGCTCCGTGACAAGCGGTCTTTTTTGCCTAAGAAGGCGTGACCGCTTCGGTGACATCGCCTATAGCTTAGCCACGCAGAAAGGGCAATGGTCATGACACAGTTTTATGAAGAAATTATTTGGCAGAGAGACAATACCCTCTCCCCCTACCCCCACGCTCTCACGTTTATGCAGCAAAATGTGGAGGCCATTGCCCATCACCAAGCCCCACAACGTATTTGGCTAACAGGACATCCACCACTCTACACAGCTGGTACATCAGCGAAGGCAGAAGACCTCATCAACCCACATCATTACCCAACATTTGAGGCCGGACGCGGTGGGCAATGGACATATCATGGCCCCGGCCAACGCATTGCCTATATTATGCTCGACCTCACACGCCCGCACGGCCCCCTCCCCGCACGGGATATACGCGCCTTCGTCCAATATTTGGAACATTGGCTCATTATGACCCTCGAATCCCTCAATATCGAAGCCTTTACGCGGGAGGGACGCATTGGCGTATGGTGCTTTGATGCCCAAACAGGGCAAGAGGCAAAAATTGCCGCTTTAGGCATCCGTGTAAGCCGCTGGGTCAGCTGGCATGGGATTTCCCTCAATGTCGCGCCAAACTTAGAGGATTTTGATGGTATCATCCCCTGCGGCATACGCGATTACGGCGTTACCAGCCTGCAACGCTTTAACCCCTCCCTTACCATGGCGGAAGCTGATGCCGCCTTGCTAAAAAACTGGGTTGCCCTCTTTGGCCCTGTTAAGCAGGAGGGATGAAGTGGCTTTCATCCAGCGGTTGATTCTCTTGCACATCAAAGAGGGAAAGGCCGAAATGATGATGCCGCCCATCAACCCCCTGTATGCCAATCAAGCTCAACTTGCCCCGCACATCAGAAAATTGCAGGGTCAGCAACCCTTGGGAAGGGTCGTTCGCTTCCGCTAGGGAAATTTGCAGCGATTCTTCACCCCGTGCGACTTGTGTTACCTGCACATCTTTATCAAAGCTGATTGGATGGCGTAGTAGCAACCCCATTGGGTTACGCTTTAGCGATAAATGCGTCACGGCTCCATTATCGTCATTGCGTAAAATCAGATGACCATCACGCGCAACAGCCCGCGTTGCATGTGGGACGTCATACACCATCTCAAAACGCCCCGGGACGTAGAAGAAACGACCATCTCCCTGCTGCTGGGCCGGTCCATCCTGAGCAAATTGCGCTTGGATGGAACTCAACCCGTTTAAATATGCTTCGACCCGATGAATATCATGCCGCTCCCCTGCGGCAAGATGGTCATATCCTGCTGTAGCGCACCCTATTAAAGAGAGCGACATGACCAGCAAAACAGACCACAGCCTGACATGATAAATCGCACCATAGCGCATGAGCCGAGAGCATAAATCCTTCACGCAGATATCTCCCCTTTTAAGGTCAAAGAAAGGGCGTGCAAACCGCTCTCAAACTCTGCGGCCAAAAGCTGATGAACAAGGCGATGGCGTTCTACCGGCTTCATCCCATCAAAATGACGACTCACAATATGCAGACGATAATGCGTCTCGCCCACCTGCCCCGGCCCTCGCGCCTCCTGCTGTGCACTGCGTGCGTGGGCATGATGGCGATGGCGTGCGCTTTCATCATGAATCTCTAGCTGAGAGGGCATCAATGCTTCCTCCAGCATTGCCTTCATACGCTCGGCTCTTGTCATTAACTTTCTTCCACGCTGACCCACAGATAACTAGGGAACATACGCCCCTTCACCGCCTTGTATAATAGAAAACTTTCCTTCTCTAAAAAAGGATGCTTGCATCTAAGGCGAACCTCTCCCCATATCGTCCATTATGCAACGCAAATCCTCTCGTCATAAGGCCTTCGCGCCCGACCCAGATGCCCCAGAGCAATGCTGCGACCATCCTGATTGCGACCTTCCTGCTGGCTATCGTGCCCCACGCGGGCGGGATAATTTGCGCGCTTATTACTGGTTTTGCCTAGAACATGTCCGCCTTTATAATGCGAACTGGGATTATTACCGGGGCATGACACCCGGCCAGATTGAGCGGCATCTACGTGAGGATACCTCATGGCAACGCCCCTCTTGGAAGATGGGCACACCGGGGCACGATTCTGCACGCACCTCTTTTACGCTTGATGGGCTGCATGACCCGTTGGATATTCTTGCAGGCCGTAGGGCTCGCCCTTCACACGCTGCTGAGACTCGCAAGCAAGCTCCCCCCGCCCTGCGTGACCCCCTTGCTCAGCTTGATCTCGACTGGCCAACCACTATTGAAGTGGTAAAAACACGTTATCGTGTCCTTGCGCGCCGTTATCATCCCGATGCGAATCAGGATGACCCGCGTGCAGAAGAACGCTTTAAAGTCATCGGGACGGCCTATGCCACACTCCGCGCACACTTCGCCCATAATACAGACTATGAGGACAGCAATGTGCCATAATGACGCTGCCCCTCTTTTCTTCCCATTATAGGGTGATTATGTAATCGTACTGATGAAGTCCATAATCAGAGGTTATTCCCTCCTCCGCCACATTTCTTCATGACAGGATTTTCGCTATGGCTCTTCCCTCTACACAGTCTCTTTCTGACATATTGCCAGCGACTCCCGATGCACAAAAATCAGCACGGGAGCTTTTCGGCCTGGATTTAGATTTTGATGTGCCCCTCTGGTCCAAAAAGACAGACCATGTGCCAGAGATTGACCCGAGCTATCAATTTGACCGCGATACGACCCGCGCGATTCTGGCGGGGTTTATGTATAATCGCCGTGTGTTAGTGCAGGGCTTCCATGGGACGGGGAAATCCTCTCATATCGACCAAATTGCCGCACGTCTTAACTGGCCTTGTGTACGCATCAATTTGGACAGTCATATCTCCCGCATCGACCTCATCGGCAAAGATGCCATCACGCTAGAGGATGGCAAACAAATCACCGAGTTCCGCGAAGGCTTGTTACCATGGTGCTTACAAAGCCCATGCAGCCTCATTTTTGATGAATATGATGCTGGGCGGCCTGATGTAATGTTCGTCATCCAACGCGTGTTGGAGACTGATGGTGCCCTTACTTTGCTGGACCAAAATCGTGTTATCCAGCCTCATCCCTCCTTCCGCCTTTTTGCAACAGCCAATACAGTAGGGCTGGGTGATACAACGGGGCTGTATCACGGCACGCAGCAAATCAACCAAGGGCAGATGGACCGTTGGAACATCGTCACCTCCCTCAATTACCTCCCCAAAGAGCAGGAAGTCCGCATCATCAAAGCCAAAATGGGCGGTAAGCTGGATGATACACTCATCGGGCAAATGGTAGAGCTTGCCGACCTTAGCCGCGCAGGCTTTATGAATGGCGATATTTCCACCGTTATTTCCCCCCGTACGGTCCTCTCTTGGGCGGAAAATATTGACATCTTTAAAGATGTTCCTTTCGCCTTCCGCCTCAGCTTCCTCAATAAATGTGATGAGGCAGAACGCAGCATCGTTGCTGAATATTATCAGCGTTGTTTTAATGCCTCACCTTTAGGGTGATTTATGTCTGACCCGCACGACCTTTTCCGCAAGGCGACCTTAGCCACACAGCGTGCTTTAAGTGGGCAGCAGGACATTCCCTTAACCCCTGCTCTAGCCTCTTTAGAGCGTGCGGCTCTTACCCCGGAGGAGATAGCTTATATCCGTGGGGCGACCGATGCCGCAGCCCTACAGCAACGGCATCACGACCCTGCAAAGCGCGTCACTTTGGCGGATGCTCAAACGCAAATCATCACCGATGGGATGGAGCAAGCCCGTTGTGAGATTTATGGCTCCCGCCATATGGCCGGGGTGCGGGCGAATATAAATAACCACCTCGCCCGGCGGCTCTACGCGCTTAATAGCGCGCGCATGATGGAGCGTGCAGATATGCCCGCCCCCCTCGCGTTAGAACTCCTCACGCGCGAGGCACTCTCTGGCCAAAGATTACCAGAAGAGATAACCGGCCCCGCCTTGGCAGAATGGCGACAAGCCCTTGGCCCCAAAGCCCGCGCTGCTTTAGAGACGCTCGCCCTCGTCCAAGACGACCAATCACGCTTCCACCAAGCCACACAACATTTTGTAAAAACCTTCACTCTAGAAGAAACGGGCCAAAGTGATGAGGAAGAGCCGGAATCCTCTAGCTCCCGTAATCAAAATCAGAGTGAAGACAGTGAAGCTGGAGAGTCCGCCTCCCCCGACCCACAAGGCGAGGAGGAAGAAGAAGGCAGCTCTGACGATGAGCACTCCATCCTCAATGATGAAGCGGAAGATTCCACCTCCAGCGGGGAGGACCCGGCCTCCGATGAGATTGAGGCCCTTCTTGCAGAAGGGGAAAATGGGTTTGAGCAACCTGCTGGCCCCTCTGAGATGCGTGAGGATGAGCCACCCTGCCCAATTACGGGCCTTGGAGGGTACCATGCTTACACGCAGGAGTTTGATGAAGAAATCCACGCCCATGAGCTTTGCGACCCGACCGAGCTAGACCGTCTGCGCGAAAGGCTGGATGAGCAGTTGCAACAAACCCAAGGGTTTGTCTCCCGTCTGGCGCATCGTCTGCAACGTAAGCTTTTGGCCCAACAGCAACGCCGTTGGCATTTTGACCAAGAAGATGGGATTCTTGATGCAGCCCGCCTGCCGCGTATCATCAGCAATCCTTCTCTCCCCCTCTCTTATAAGCAAGAGGGCAAGGCGGATTTCCGCGATACGGTCGTCACTCTCCTGATTGATAATTCAGGCTCTATGCGCGGCCGTCCCATCACCACAGCGGCCATTTGTGGCGATATTCTTGCCCGCACGCTCGAACGCTGCGGCATTAAAGTGGAGGTTCTCGGCTTTACTACCCGCGCTTGGAAGGGCGGCCAAAGCCGTGTGAAATGGAGCGAAGATGGCCGCCCTAAAGAGCCGGGGCGGCTTAATGACCTCCGGCACATCATCTATAAATCAGCCGACACTCCATGGCGGCGTGCCCGGCGTAATATTGGGCTGATGCTCCGCGAAGGGTTGTTAAAAGAAAATATTGATGGTGAGGCCCTCCTCTGGGCATGGAAACGTCTAAAACATCGGCCAGAACATCGCCGTATTTTAATGGTGATTTCCGATGGGGCTCCAGTGGATGATAGCACCTCCTCCGCTAATGGGCCGGAATATTTGGATCTGCATCTCCATCGCGTCATTCATCAGCTCGAAAATGACCATGCAGGGGAACTCTTGGCCATCGGCATTGGGCATGATGTCACCCGCTATTACGCCAATAGTGTGACCATTAGCTCGGCTGAGGATTTAGGCGATACGATGGTGGCCCAACTCACAGCTCTCTTTGCCCCGCCCTCTGGTAAGACAAAACGGCGCGGATAATTTTCCCGCGCCCCATTGCCAGAAGGGCCAGACTCCGCCACTCTGCAGGGTACTATGTTACATTCTTCTACACATCGTCTCCGTATGGCAGCGCACGCAAAAGGCTTAGGCTTACTGGCTCTTTTAGGGGTTATGGCCCTGCCAGCAGCATATGCTGAAACACTGCCCCATCTTTCAGCCAACTGCTTTACCTATAGCCCCGGGCAAGTGAGTAAGACGAAGCAGGGCGGCCTCATCATCAAAAACATGCAGGCGGAACTTACTGGCACGCAACATCGCATCACCGTGCGCTCCAGCACAGTGGTAGACCATAAACGCACCCTTGATGCAGCCGGTCTAGCCCGCCTTAATGCCGCTGTTGCTTATGCTGCCCTCACCGCTTATCACCGTGGCATGACGGAGGCTTGCGCTAACCAACCTCTACCGGGAGTGCAAGAAGTCAAAAATGCGCTGCCAGAAATGAGCTGGCAAGGCATCACCCTTACCCGGCCAGACCGAGCCTCCACCGCAAGCACGGCTCATGTGCGTGTCCTCAGCACAAGCCCGGCTATTCATTTCCTTTTTGATGCAAACGGGATGACCTCCCCACAGGCGATTCTCCTACCGCCGTCTGTCTCGGGAGATATTACCTTTATCCCCTCTTCTCAGCCGCCTTATCATGTAACGGTCAATCAACTCCATACGGCTTTAAATGGTAGTGATATTGATGGCCGAGGTGATGTTCTCGCCACGGTAGGGCGTGAAAATCTCAAAGCTGATGTTCATCTCTCCATCAGCCATATTGGGGAAATGATAGACCAGCTTGGCAAAATCGCCCCCACAAAAATCACCGCAGCTTTGCTTATTGCCCGCATCATGGGGGAGAGAGAACCCAACCACCGCACGGGGTGGCACATCACGCTAGAGCATGACACCATCCATGTGAATGGCGTTAAAGTCCCCATGCCTTTTTAAAAGGATGCGATAACGTCTTGCTTATTAGAGGCCACCCTTCCCGGTGGCCTTTTCTTTTACGCTTGTTTTAACTCCTTAATCCCCTCCAACGTCTTCATCTGCTCGGCAAGACGTGGGGTAACGCGATAGAATCCGGGCAGCCTAATCTCAATCGCCTGCGTTTCCTCCAGCTCTGGCAGCAAGACAACACGGCCTCGGCCACCCTTTACATCCTCTAACATTGTCTGAAGGGGGGCTAGAGCGATGGCGCGGTTAATCCATATCCGCAATTCCCCTTGCTCCTCAGCTGCAGCAGCCTCTAAATCTTGCACATGTTGGGCCGTAATACGCAGTGCATCACCATCTAGCTTCAACTCCGCCTGCACCAACACAGCCTGCCCTGCAACCAGCAAATCCCGACAGGCTTGCAATGTCTCGGAAAAGAGCGTGACCTCGCAACTCCCGCTCGCATCGGTCAACGTCACCCACGCCATTTTCTTTCCTGTTTTGGTGGGGCGTTCCTTCTTCTCCACCACACAACCAGCAATAGCAACACGCATCTGCCCTTGATGCGCCTTTGGCTCTAGCTGCACCGCAGGGGTCACAGCCAGCCGCCGCAACACATGCTTATACGCATCTAAAGGATGTGCGCTCATATGGAAGCCAATCACGCTAGCCTCATGCGATAACCGCTCGAAATCCGGCCAAGGGCGTACCTTCTTCAGCCGCAAGACTTCACGCAGGCTACTATCCACGCCGCCGCCAAAAAGCCCCGCTTGCCCGACCTCTTTCTCCTGCGCGCGCGATTGGGCACGGCGTAACACAATCTCCGCACTGGCAAAGACTGTGTGCCGGTCAGGCTCTAAATTATCAAACGCTCCAGCCTTGGCTAAACTCTCCATCTGAAGCTTATTGATATGACGGGAATCACAACGCTCGGCAAAATCTGTCATATCGCAAAAAGGCTGTGTGCCACGGTCTTTTACCAGGCCTTCCATCGCCACAAACCCAACACGCTTTACAGCAGCCAAAGCGTAACGAATCCCCAACTGCCCATCCTCTAACCGCTCGATAGAGAAATCAGCTTGGGATTTATTAATATCCACGGGCAAGACGGGAATCCCCATCCGTTTAGCCTCTTGGCACAAGGCGGCTAGCTTCTCCGTCTTTTCCCGTGCGAGGGACATACAGCCCGCAAGGAAAGGCACCGGGTGGTTCGCCTTCATCCATGCGGTTTGATAAGAAACCAACGCATAAGCCGCCGCATGGGATTTGTTAAAGCCGTAATTGGCAAATTTCGCCATGAGGTCGAACACTTCCTCGGCCTTCTCTGCCGTAATGCCCCGCTTTGTTGCGCCCTCACAGAAGATGGCCCGTTGTTTTTCCATCTCTGAGGCAATTTTCTTCCCCATCGCCCGGCGTAATAAATCCGCCCCACCAAGACTATAACCCGCCATCTTCTGAGCAATTTGCATCACCTGCTCTTGATAGACCATAATCCCGTAGGTCTCCTCAAGGATGGGACGAATCTCCTCATGGGGCGGCTCCCACGGGGCTCCATGTTTCCGGCGGCAATATTCGGGAATATTCTCCATCGGGCCGGGGCGGTAAAGCGACACCCCAGCAATGAGATCCTCCAACCGGCTGGCTGCCATCTGCTTGAGCATGTCGCGCATACCCGCGCCTTCAAACTGAAAGACGCCCGCCGTATCCCCCCGCGCCATCATATCGAAGGTTTTTTTATCATCGAGTGGAATATGGGAGAGGTCCACCTCCTCCCCTAAATCACGCAGAAAATCGACCCCGCGCTTGAGGATGGTCAATGTCGTCAAACCGAGGAAGTCGAACTTCACCAGCCCGGCTTGCTCAACAAACTTCATATTATATTGCGTAACGAGCATCTCACTACGCGGGTCTCGATAGAGGGGGACAAGCTCTACAAGGTCACGGTCCCCAATCACCACACCGGCTGCATGGGTGGAGGCATGGCGAAATAACCCCTCCAACTGCAAGGCAATCTCCAAGAGGCGGCGAATCATCTCATCATTATCGCGCATCTCCTGCAAGCGTGGCTCTTCCTCAATCGCTTGCGCTAAAGGCGTTGGCTTAGCCGGATTATTCGGGATAAGCTCTGCCACACGATTGACCATACCATAAGGCAAGCCCAACACACGCCCCACATCGCGCACTGCCGCCTTGGCTTGTAACTTCCCAAAGGTGATGATTTGCGCCACACGCTCATGGCCATATTCATCGCGCACATAGCGAATGACCTCATCGCGCCGGTCCTGACAGAAATCGATATCAAAGTCCGGCATGGAGACACGTTCAGGGTTGAGGAAACGCTCAAATAACAGACCAAAGGGGATGGGGTCGATGTCGGTAATCGTCAAAGCATAAGCCACTAATGACCCTGCACCGGAGCCACGCCCCGGCCCTACAGGAATATCATGCGCCTTCGCCCATTGGATGAAGTCCGCCACGATGAGGAAGTAACCAGGGAACCCCATGCGGGCGATGATACCGAGTTCCGTCTCCAATCGTTCTTCATACTCAGCGCGGCGGGCCTCGCCATCCTTCATAACCGCAAGGCGTTTTACCAGCCCTTCTTGGGCCATAGCACGCAAGGTTTCCTCCTCCGTGCTGCCTTCGCGCACTTTAGGGCAAACAGGCAAAAGCGGCTTGCGTGTATTCACCGCCGCAGCGCAATGCTGCGCGATAATCAACGTATTATCACATGCCTCTGGCAGGTCATGGAATAAAGCGCGCATCTCCTCCGGTGTTTTAAACCACGCTTGTGGGGAGACACGCCAGCGGTCCTCCTCCGCCATTGTCCGGCCTTGAGCAATACAGAGCAAAGCATCATGCGCCTCATGCAAATCCGGCGTAGGGAAGAAACATTCATTGGTGGCTACTAAAGGGAGGTCAAGCTCATCAGCTAAAGCGATGAGCTGAGGCTCTGTAACATCCTCACCCGCTTCATCCAGCCGGTTAATCTCCACCGCCACATAGCCATGAAACGCTTCTTTAAAGCGTTGGAGCATCTGTTTTGCTGCGTCTCTTTGCTCACCTAGCAATAATTTATTGATAGGCCCGCGATTACCGCCTGTAAGCAAAAATAACCCATTAGCCCGGCTGCATAAAACATCCAGCGGCATAGAAGGATCCGCCGAATCCCCGTTCAAAAAACCTTGGGTGGAGAGATATTGAAGATTCTCCAAGCCTTCTTCCGTGCGCGCCAACACAACCAACGGTTCTGCTGGAATACCGGGCCGAGCAGAGGGAGATGGTAAAGCTAATTGGCACCCAATAATCGGCTGAATCCCCGCCTTACGACATTGTTGGGAAAACTCCAGCCCGCCAAACATATTGCCGCTATCAGTCAATGCGACAGCTGGCATGGCGTTTCCTTCTGCCAACTTCACAAGGTCAGGCACGCGGATAGCACCCTGACTAAGAGAATAGGCTGAATGATTACGGAGATGGACAAAATGAGCGTAAGACATGCCCTCCATTTACCACGCCCTCATCCCCGCATGGAACAGAAAACAGATTTACGCGCGGAATGGGACGATGTGCCCTTCCGCCAATGTCACGGTGCGGTCCATCGCAGCAGCCAGTGCCTCATTATGAGTAGCAATAAGCGCGGCTACGCCTTCTTCTCGCACGATGCGTGTTAATTCCGCAAAAACAAGCTCCGCTGTTTTTGTATCAAGATTACCCGTTGGCTCATCAGCCAAGAGTAAACTAGGACGATTCGCTAGAGCGCGAGCAATGGCTGTGCGTTGCTGCTCCCCACCGGACATCCGCCCCGGCAAAGATTCTAACCGATGAGACAGGCCAAAGCGTGTTAATAAATCAACCGCTCGCAAACGTGCCTCGACACGGCTTACCCCCGCCGCTAATTGAGGCAGCATGACATTCTCACAGGCTGAAAACTCACCCAGAAGATGATGGAATTGATACACAAAGCCAATCTCATCACGCCGCAATGCTGTCCGCCCGCTCTCGCTCATTTTGCGAGTGCTACGCCCTTGAATCAGCACATCCCCAGAATCAGGACGCTCCAACAAACCTGCTAGATGCAGTAAGGTCGATTTCCCCGTCCCACTGGGGGCAACCAAGGCCACCAGCTCCCCGCTTTGTAGGGTGAAATCCGCCTCTTTAAGGATATGCAGCTCCTCATCACCGGAGCGGAAAAACCGGCTTAATCCCTCAAGGGATAAAACGTAAGCCTCTGAATCCTTACTCATGACGCAGAGCCTCCACCGGGTCCGTCTTTGCCGCACGCCATGAGGGATAAAGCGTAGCTAAGAGCGATAAAACCAACGAGAGCACCGCTACCTCTACCACTTGCGACCACACTAACCGCGCCGGGAGACGCGCTAGGAAATAGACTTCCGGGTTAAATAAGTTCGTCCCTGTTAGGGATTCCAAAAGATGGCGAATATGCTCGATATTGAGGGCAAAGCAAATGCCCAACCCCGTCCCTACCAGAGTGCCCACCACACCAACAGAGGCTCCGCACATCAAGAAGATACGCATCACGCTCCCACGGCTCGCCCCAAAGGTGCGCAGAATGGCAATATCGCGCGTTTTATCCTTCACCATCATAATGAGGGAGGAAATCACATTAAACGCCGCCACAAGGATAATGAGCGTGAGGATAAGGAACATTACATTCTGCTCCACCGTCACGGCATCCAAAAAGCCATTGGCACTATCTGTCCAATCCAGCACTTGCAGGCGCGGATCATTCAACGCATCCTCAATCTGGCGGCTAAGAGGCTGAATATTGAGCGGGTCATGCGTACTCACTTGTATAAGAGAGACACTATCGCCCATCATCAAAAAGGCCTGAGAGGCTGCCAAAGGCATGAGGATGACATTGCTGTTATAGTCGTTCCAATTCGCATCAAAAATGAGCGCGACATGCACCTTCCGCACCCGTGGCATCGTGCCAAACGGCGTTGCTTGACCATTGGGGGACAGGATGGTCAAGCTTGAGCCAACATGCAGTCCTGCACGCTCGGCCAAAGTCACGCCAATGGCCACCGCATCATTGCCGCGGAAATCCTCTAACCGGCCATCCATCACCCCTTGGGTGAGGGCTTTCCACCCCTGTAAATCCTCTGGGCTTAGCCCCTCCAACAATGCCCCGGTGGAGTAACGCCCCGCCTCTGCCAAAACAGTGCCTTGCGTCATGGGCAGAACCTGCGTCACACCGGGCACCTTACGGATGATAAACGCATCATCACGATAATTGCGAATTGGCTGCCCATAGGCATAGACGTTCAAATCCCCATGCAGGCCGAGAATCCGGCCCATGAGGTCTGCTTTAAAGCCATTCATCACGGCCATGACGATGATGAGCGTTGCCACCCCTAAAGCAATGCCAACAAGGGAGAAAAGCGCAATGACAGAGGCAAAACGCTCCCCCTTGCGGGCCCGCAAATAACGCAGGGCGATTGTTCGCTCAAACCGTCCGAACATGTTAGCCCAGCCCTAGCTTGGCCAAAGCGTCATCAAGCGGCAATTCACTCCGCTCGCCAGTAACACGGTGTTTTAGCTCCACCATACCGGCTTTAGCCCCACGCGGGCCGACAATAATTTGCCAAGGATGGCCCATCAGGTCAGCATCATTAAACTTCACACCAGCACGATCGGCGCGGTCATCATAAAGCAACCCTTCTGGGTCACGGCTATAAATGCTCTCACAAAGCTTATCACAAAGCTCATCACCGGGGCGAAGATTGAGCAAAGCTGCCCGATAAGGAGCCACTTCCTCCGGCCAAATAATACCGGCTTCATCATGAGAGGCTTCAATAATCGCCCCGACCAGACGGGAGACGCCAATCCCATAGGACCCCATATGCGGGTGCAACGGTGCCCCATCAGCCCCATTAACCTCAACGCCCATAGCCTCGGTATATTTCGTCCCGAAATAGAAGATATGCCCGACCTCAATGCCACGGCCACCACGCCGGCGCGACTCTGGCACGCTCTCCCAAGCTGAGAGGTCATGCTTTTCATCTGTAGCGGAATAGGTTGTCTTCACAATCTCGCGCAGTTTTTGGAGGTCATCCTCCTTCTGCGGGTCAAGACCGATGCTATCCCAGTCGATCTCATCCCACCCGGCATCATAAAAGACTTCACTCTCCCCCGTTGGGGCAAGGACGAGGAACTCATGGCTCAATTCCCCACCAATAGGCCCCGTATCAGCAGCCATAGGCACGGCTTGCACACCCAACCGGCGGAAAATCTTCAAATAAGACAACATGATACGATAATAGCTGCTTACGGCATCCTCATAAGAGAGGTCGAAGCTATAACCGTCCTTCATGTAGAACTCACGACCACGCATCACACCAAAGCGCGGGCGGATCTCATCCCGGAACTTCCATTGGATATGATACAGCATCTTCGGTAGTTCACGGTAGGATTTCACCGTGCTGCCAAAGAGGTCCGTCACCATTTCCTCATTGGTTGGGCCATAGAGCATCTCGCGCCCTTGCCGGTCCTCAATGCGCAGCATCTCCGGCCCGTACGCATCATACCGACCAGACCGCCGCCATAGCTCGGCAGATTGAACAGTCGGCATCAGGATTTCCTGACCACCAATTTTATCCTGCTCTTGCCGCACAATAGTAGCAATGTTGCGCAGGACACGCAGCCCTGCTGGCAGCCATGTATAAATGCCAGATGACGTCTGCCGCACAAGCCCCGCCCGCAGCATCAAGCGATGAGAGGCGATTTGTGCCTCGGCGGGGACTTCCTTCAAAGTGGGCTGAAAAGCCTGACTTAGACGCATAATATTAAGGCCTCAGACACGCAGAAGATGGACATCAACCAGCGGACGCTTCCGCAATTTCCGCCCCAAAGCGCGGCGCAGAGCCGTGCGTGCTGCATCGCGGAACGCTTGATCATCTTGGCGGAACTCATCGGGGATTTCATCAATCGCATAAGCGAACTCTTCCCGAATCCGTGCGCTTTCAGGGTCATCCCGCTCCAGCAAGCCTGGTGCGCTAATACGTGGCTCGCCGATAACATAGCCCTCATCATCCACGGCAAAGCTTGCCAGAACGATGCCGTTAAAGAGCATCCGCCGCCGCGCCGCTAAGACCCCACCCGTCATGGGGAGGAGGCGGTCGCCATCCAGAGCCAACAAACCCGTTGGCGCGGTATCAATCACCTCGACAGGCCCCGGCCCTAAATTGAGGATATCGCCATCCTCTAACAACACAGCCTCTGCCCCCGCCTCACGCGCTAAAGCCCCATGAGCGGTAAGATGACGCCATTCCCCATGTGTTGGGATGCTATAACGCGGGCGCACCAAGCTATAAAGATGCCGAATATCCCCACCTGTTGCATGGCCGGATGTATGAACCATGCCGTCTTTATCCGTCAGCACCGTAACACCACGGCGCGTTAGGTTATCTTGCACGGTCATCACCGCTTGCTCATTGCCCGGAATCACGCGGGAGCTGTAAATGACCGTATCACCCTCACCAAGTGAAATGGTGGAATGTGTATCGCTCGCAATGCGCGATAGAGCTGAACGCGCCTCACCTTGGCTGCCTGTGATAATCATCAACAGATTATCATCAAGGACATCCTTAATGTCATATTCCGTCAAGAAGGGCGGCAAATCAGCAAAATAGCCACATTCCCGCGCTGCTGATTCAAGATTGCGTAAAGAACGCCCTACCACCATGACCTCACGGCCAGAGGCTAACGCTGCTTTGGCGATGCTCTCCACACGGGCTACGTTACTAGCAAAGCAGGTCACAGCCACGCGCCCTTCTAGCCCGGCAATCATTTCTGTTAAGCCAACGCGAACATCCGCTTCGGACTGGGACCGCCCCTCCTTCATGACGTTCGTGCTATCACCGACAAGGGCCAACACGCCCTCATCCCCCAAAGCACGGAAGGTCTCTTCATCCGTCACAGGCCCAACAAGTGGGGTAGGGTCTAACTTCCAATCCCCAGTATGAATAATAATCCCGTGCGGTGTACGAATAGCTACCGATTGTGCTTCCACAATCGAATGGGTCACCGGGATGAATTGGAGGTCAAACGGGCCAACCTCAAAACGAGAGGATGGCATGATGATATGGATAACAACCTGATTCTGTAATCCAGCCTCAGTTAATTTACGGCGCAACACCGCAGCGGAAAAAGGCGTGGCATAAACCGGGCACTTTAAATACCGCCATAAATGCGCGACCGCCCCGATATGATCCTCATGCGCGTGGGTAATCACCAAACCGCGCAAATCCTTCTTACGCTCTGCAATAAAAACAGGGTCTGCAATAAGGACATCGGCCTCTGGCGTATCATTACCCGAAAACCCAATACCGCAATCAATCGCCAACCAATGCTCCTCACCGTTTTCACGCATACGGTAGAGGTTAAAATTCATACCGATTTCGCCCGTCCCTCCTAAAGGGAGAAAGGCAAAATCACTTACTTGCTCTGTCATAAACGCATCTGATCCTCTTCAAGCGTTACCATTATGCCCAAAGGCATTGCGGGCCTGTTGCCCAGAAAAATCAGTGATGAAACGCCCCTCATTCTGCTCCGCGAGAAGTCTTAACCCCTCCAGCGTGAGGTCTGGTGCTACTTCATCAAATAATGTCGTCCCCTCGGAGAAAAGCGGGGCTAAACCGCCTGTCGCCACAATTTTGGGACTCTTATCCATCTCACCGGCAATACGGTGAACAATCCCTTCAACCAGACCAACATAACCCCAAAATAAGCCTGACCTCATCGCCACACTCGTATTGCGGCCTATGGCCGTCATTGGTCGTCCTACACTCACACGCGGCAACCGTGCTGCAGCTTGATGCAACGCATCCATCGAGAGATTCACCCCCGGTGCAATCGCCCCACCGCAATAACGGCCCTGCGCATCAACAACATCAAATGTTGTCGCCGTACCAAAATCCACCACAACCAAGGGACCGCCACCATAAAGCTGACGTGCCGCAAGGCCGTTTAACAACCGGTCTGCCCCCAATTCTGCCGGGGTATCAACCAGCACATCCATTCCCCATTCCAGCTCATGATTCGCCACCAAAGGCTCCACATGCAGCCAGCAACGGCAAAAACGCCGCAAATCATACAACGCAGCCGGCACCACTGTGCCAATAATCGCCTGCGTTACACAATCCGCACCAATGCCTGCACGCTCCATCAACCCCAAAAGCCACGCGGCATATTCATCCGCTGTTCTACGGTCATCGGTCGAAATACGCCAGCGGCCAATCCATGATGAACCATCATGAATAGCAAAAACCACATTCGTATTGCCTGCATCAATGACGAGCAGCACAGCTCCCCCTACTCACAGATAACATCACCCGTCACAACCGAGGTCACAGTGCCATCATCTTGTGTGAGCAAAAGACGCCCCTGCACATCCAGTCCGGCAAATCGGCCTGATGTCCTCTTACCATGTCTTTCTAATATCAGTCGAGTACCTAGAGGGTGCGCACGTTTAAGCCATGCCTTCCATAAGGTAGCCTCGCCCTCCTTCTGCCACTCATTCCACCATTTATCAAAAGCCCGCAGAATAGACTCGGCACATAATTGTGGCTCAGGCGGTGGCTTTAATGCGGAGAAAGCCACAACCTTACGTTCGGTAAGGGTGGGAGCTTTCTGCAAATTGACCCCTATGCCAATAACAACCCAACAGACCGTTGCAAAGACCACTCCAGTCTCGATGAGGATACCAGCCATTTTATGAGAGTTAAGCAGAAGGTCATTCGGCCATTTTAAGTGAAGCTGCTGACACTCATCAGGTGATAAAGCCGCTGCTTCAACAAGCCCATCATAAAGAGCCAACCCGGCCAAATAGGGTAAAATTGAACGAAAAGACGCTGTCTCTGGTGCATGAAACAAAAAGGAGAAAGCGAGGTTCCCCTCTCCACTCTCCCATGTACGGCCACGGCTACCGCGTGCTGCGCTTTGGCGTCGTGCCAAAACAGCTAGCCTCGTCTTCTCGCCGGCCTCAGCGCGCTCTCGACAAAAATCGGAGGTAGATGCCAGCGTTTCATAAATCTCGAAACGCCAGGTCATAATAATAAACTTACAAAGGGATGGTGGGCAATGACGGGATCGAACCGCCGACCCTCTCGGTGTAAACGAGACGCTCTACCGCTGAGCTAATTGCCCGCCACGGTTTATAGACAAAACCCTAATGGAAGGCAACGGGGAATTTTCTTTTTTTACAAAAAAACTTCCCCGCTAATCTGTCAGGCAATTACTTGCTGACAGCGTCCTTTAAGCCCTTACCCGGCTTGAAACGCACAGAGGTAGAAGCAGGAATATCAATTTCCTCACCTGTACGCGGGTTACGACCCTTAGCAGCCTTACGCTGTGCTGTAACAAAGCTACCAAAGCCTACGAGACGAACTTCCTGCCCTTTGGAGAGGGTCTCCTCAATCGTCTTGAAAACAGCGTCCACAACATCCCCAGCCTTTGCTTTAGGGAGGTCAGCAGCTTCAGCAACAGCAGAAATAAGCTCCTGCTTGTTCAATGGTTTCTCCATGACAAACCTTTCTTATTAGTTAAGTGAATCAACCCACTGGGATTAGAATCACCTGATAGCGTTTCCACCTGCACTATGAAGCGGATTTTCCCTGCGTCAACCATCAGAAAGCAAGAATAGCCTCACTTAATGCCGAAAAGAGCGAGAAAGTCCCTTCGGAGTCTCTTTTTTGCCTTTTGTGCCTACTATATGCGCTCCCGGCAGAGCCTTAGGGGCCTCTGTCAATGCGACACTCAGCACATCATCCATATGATGAACGGGGATAATCTCCAGCCCTTCTTTCACATTTTCTGGAATCTCGGCGAGGTCTTTAACGTTCATTTCAGGGATTAACACAGTCTTAATCCCTGCGCGCAACGCAGCAAGAAGCTTCTCCTTCAATCCGCCAATCTCCAACACGCGACCACGTAAGGTAACCTCCCCCGTCATCGCAATATCATGCCGGATGGGGATGCGTGCCAGCGCACTGACTAGAGAAGTCGTCAAGGCTGCACCGGCAGAAGGACCATCCTTAGGTACGGCCCCTTCAGGCAAGTGCACATGAATATCGGTTGTCTCTAAGAGTTTAGGGTCAATCCCCCAAACATCCATACGCGACTTCACATAAGAAAATGCCGCAGAGACGCTCTCTTTCATAACATCCCCAAGCTTACCAGTTTGGCGAATATTGCCTTTACCGGGCATGGTCAGGCTCTCGATCGTCAGAATCTCACCACCAACTTGCGTCCATGCTAAGCCTGTGACGATACCAATCTGATCCACCTTATCTGTTTCGCTATGGCGATAGCGCGGAATACCGGCATATTTCTCCAGCGTTTCCGGTGTGACCTCAATGCTCTTTACCTTACTGCTGAGAAGCTCGCGCACCGCTTTGCGGGCAAGACGTGCAATCATGCGCTCCAAATTACGCACCCCAGCTTCCCGCGTGTAAGAACGAATCAACGCCAGCAGAGCCTCATCACTCACATGCCATTCACCGGGACGCAAATTATGCTCTTTAGCTTGCTTAGAGAGGAGATGCCGTTTTGCAATCTCCAGCTTTTCTGCCTCCGTATAACCAGAAAGACGGATAATCTCCATCCTATCCAGGAGCGGTTGCGGCATATCCAAAGAGTTCGCCGTGGTGATGAACATAATATCTGAAAGGTCGTACTCTACCTCCAGATAATGATCACCAAAGGTGCTGTTTTGCTCAGGGTCTAGCACCTCTAACAAAGCAGAAGATGGGTCACCACGCCAATCCGACCCCAGCTTATCCACCTCATCCAGCAAAAAGAGCGGATTATTTACTCCAACCTTTTTAAGCCCCTGGATAATCTTCCCCGGCATGGCCCCGATATATGTCCGGCGATGGCCGCGAATCTCGGATTCATCCCGCATACCCCCTAGGGACATACGCACATATTTCCGCCCTGTTGCGCGCGCAATGGAGCGTGCAAGAGATGTCTTACCCACACCCGGCGGGCCAACCAAGCAAAGAATAGGGCCTTTCAACTTCTTAGCCCGACTCTGAACAGCGAGATATTCTAAAATCCGCTCTTTGATTTTCTCCAACCCGTAATGGTCTGCATCCAGAACATCTTCTGCTTTTTGGAGGGATTTTGTAAGTTTGCTGCGCTTAGCCCATGGCAAGCCTACCAACCAATCCAAATAGCTACGCACCACAGTGCCCTCGGCGGACATCGGGCTCATATTCCGCAGCTTTTTCAACTCACTGCGCGCTTTTTCTTTCGCCTCTTGACTCAGGCCTTCTTTTTCAATCTTATCTTCAATTTCACTAAGCTCATCACGGCCATCCTCGCCTTCACCCAGCTCCTTTTGGATCGCCTTCATCTGCTCATTCAGATAATATTCGCGCTGCGTCTTCTCCATCTGTTTTTTAACACGGCTGCGGATGCGCTTCTCCACCTGAAGCACGTCAATCTCCGCCTCCATGCAGGAGAAAACACGCTCCAACCGTTCCTCAACAGACACAATCTCCAAAAGCTCTTGCCGCTCCGGAATCTTAAGATTCAAATGGCTGGCAATCGTATCAGCTAAACGTGATGGGTCCTCAAGCTGACTAACAGAGGTAAGAACCTCCGGTGCAACCTTGCGATTTAAACGGGCATAATCCTCAAAACGAGATAGAGCAGAACGCGCCAGAGCCTCACGCTCACCCGGCCGTGCCCCTAACTCATCAGGCACTATCTCCGCAGAGCTTTGGAAATAACCATCCTGCTCTTTCAGCCCCACTAAATGAACGCGGTGCAAGCCTTCCACAAGGATTTTTACCGTGCCATCAGGCAGTTTTAAAAGCTGAAGAACATTCGCAACCGTGCCAACACGAAAGAGGTCATCAACTGTTGGCTCATCTTTTGCCACATCCTTTTGGGAGACAAGTATAATCTCCCGCACATCCTCCGGCATTTGCTCTAGAGCATGAATGGACTTCTCCCGCCCCACAAAAAGCGGCACAACCATGTGAGGGAAAACCACAATATTGCGTAGCGGCAATACAGGCAGAACAGGCTTTTTAACGCGCGCTGGCCGCTTAACCCGCGCTTTAGCCGCGGCAGGTTCGGCCTGTTTTGCTTCCTCTTTCGCGCTAGAGGCCCGCACACGCCGTGCAGGGACCTTGCGCGGAGATGTTGGCGTTGCTTTATCAGCCGTTTTGCGGCGGCTAGTTTTTGTTTTCTTTTCGTCACTCATGATTTCAAGATCTCCATAACGGACGATCAAACCCCTATACCGCCCAATTAAGGCACGGCAGGGGCTTTCACTCTATGGGCTCAATGTGGGGTGTTGGGAGATGAGGGGCAAGACCCAACACCACAGGAAGCATACATAAACAGACCAAAACCGCTACAAAGCCGGTCAGTCTGCCTCCGTTTTAGCGTCATCACCTTCTGCATAGACATAGACCGGCTCGGCTTTGCCCTCTGCAACATCGCGATTAACAACCACTTTCTTAACCGTCTTTCGCCCGGGAAGGTCGAACATTGTCCCCATCAAGATTTTCTCCATGATGGAGCGCAAACCCCGCGCGCCTGTTTGACGTTCGATCGCACGAGCTGCAATCCCTTTAATCGCCTCCTCCTCGAACTCCAACTCCACCCCTTCCATTTGGAAGAGCTGCTGATATTGCTTCACCAAAGCATTCTTTGGTTCGGTCAATATCTGCACCAAAGCGGCTTCATCGAGGTCATTGAGTGTGGCGATAACAGGAAGACGGCCTATAAACTCCGGGATAAGGCCATATTTCATCAAATCTTCAGGCTCAATATCCTTAAGAATATCACCAAGCTTGCGATCATCTTCAGAGCGTACATCCGCCCCAAAGCCAATCCCACTTCCCTTACCGCGTGCGCTAATGACTTTGTCCAACCCAGCAAACGCCCCGCCGCAAATAAAGAGCATGTTCGTGGTATCGACCTGCAAAAACTCTTGCTGAGGATGTTTACGCCCCCCCTGCGGTGGAACGGAGGCTACGGTCCCTTCCATTAATTTTAGCAAGGCCTGTTGCACACCCTCACCGGAGACATCCCGCGTGATAGACGGGTTCTCAGCTTTACGGGAAATCTTATCGATTTCATCAATATAGACAATCCCTCTCTGGGCCCGCTCAACATTATACTCGCACGCTTGCAAAAGCTTGAGGATGATATTTTCAACATCCTCCCCCACATAACCGGCCTCTGTCAGCGTTGTGGCATCGGCCATTGTGAAGGGGACATCCAAAATCCGCGCTAAGGTTTGGGCTAATAAGGTCTTACCGGTCCCTGTCGGGCCGATGAGCATAATATTCGCCTTACCAATCTCTACATCACTGCCTGATTTTTCGGTATGCTCGAGGCGTTTATAATGATTATGCACCGCAACGGAGAGGACTTTTTTCGCATCGTCCTGCCCAATGACATAATCATTTAAAATCGCACAAATCTCACGCGGCGTAGGGACCGAACCGCCAGTCGTAATAGGGCCTGCCCCACGCTCCTCACGGATAATATCCGTGCATAACTCTACACATTCATTGCAAATAAAAACGGTCGGCCCGGCGATGAGCTTCTTCACCTCATGTTGAGACTTCCCACAGAATGAACAATAAAGCGTGTTTTTAGAATCGCTCTCTTTTTCGCTCATTACAGCTCCTCAAACCCATACTAGCGGGTATGTTCAGGCACCGGCCTTCTTCTCTGCTGGGTGGCGCAGCACGACTTCATCCACCAATCCGAAATCTTTCGCCTCTGTTGCGGAAAGATAGCGGTCACGCTCCAACGCTTCTTCAATTTCCTCTAAAGCGCGGCCTGTATGCTCACGATAAATCTCGTTCAAGCGGCGGCGAATCTGTAGAATCTCGCGCGCTTGAATCTCGATATCAGAAGCTTGACCCTGCGCCCCACCAGAGGGCTGATGCACCATCACGCGGGCATTGGGCAAGCAAAAACGCCGCCCCGCCTCACCAGCAGCTAACAACAAAGAGCCCATAGAGGCCGCCTGACCAATACACACCGTACTCACGGGCGAGCGGATATATTGCATTGTGTCATACATCGCTAAGCCAGCCGACACCACGCCGCCGGGACTGTTGATGTAAAAGGAAATCTCTTTAGTGGGATTAATACTCTCCAAATACAGCAACTGAGCGCAAATTAATGAGGAGACCTGATCATACACAGGCCCTGTGAGAAAAATAATGCGCTCCTGCAAAAGGCGGGAGTAAATATCAAAAGAGCGTTCCCCGCGCGAGGTTTGCTCCACCACCATTGGCACGAGTGTATTATTAAACACTTCCAGAGGGTTACGATCTTCAATGCCCATAGGTATTTTCCTTTACAACGTCCCCTCACCCTAGCCAGCCCGTTAGGCTTTGTCTTTGTGAGATAAAACAGCAACGCGGCTATACAAGAGGGCCAGCACCGGCAAGAGCAAAAAAAAGGGGCAGCGGCAGGCTGCCCCTTCTTTATATAATGCGGCGATTATTCCGCATCTGGCATATCAGCAAGCTCCTCGGCTGTGACTTCTTTATCCGTCACATCAGCAAGCTCAATGAGATAATCCACCACCTTATTTTCTAAGATAGGACCACGGAGGCTCTCAATGGCCTGAGGATTCTTTGTAAAGAACTCAAAGACCATCTGTTCTTGACCCGGATAGCGGCGTGCCTCCTGCTGTAATGCAGAAAGTAGCTCCTCCTGAGAGACTTGAATCTCTTGCTTACGACCAATCTCTGCCAAAAGCAGGCCGAGCTTTACGCGGCGTTCGGCAATTTTGCGATAGTCAGCGCGCAGGGTGTCTTCATCCTTCGCGGCATCTTGCTCATCAAGAGTGCCGTTTTTACGCTCTTCCTCAATCCGACTCCAAATCTGAGCAAACTCGGCATCCACCATGCTCTCAGGCGCATCAAAATTGGTCTTTTCGGCAAGAGCGTCCAACAGCTCGCGCTTAATCCGCATACGGGAAAGCTGTTTATACTCACCCTCGGCCTGCTCGGTGATGAGCTTACGCATTTGCTCAACACTCTCTAGGCCCAGCCCTTTAGCGAACTCATCATCAATGGTTGGGTCAACCGGCTTCTTTAGCGCGTTTGCTTTAATGTCAAACGTCACTTCTTTACCGGCAAGGTCAGCAGCTTGATAATTCTCTGGGAAGGTCACAGTAATGACGCGCTCATCACCGGGCTTCATACCTTCCATCTGGTCAGCAAAACCGGGGATGAAGCCTTCGCCACCAATCTCGACATTCACATCATCAGCGGTGCCACCCTCAAAAGGTGTGCCATCTTTTTTGCCAACGAAATTGACATTCAGCACATCACCCTTCACAGCAGGGCGGCTTTCTTCAATCACTTCAAATGTGCGGTTACGTTGTGCAACCTCACGCAGAGCTTTCTCTACGACCTCATCAGCAACTTTCGCGCTATAACGGGTCAGCTTTGTGCCAGATACATCGGGGATGGTAATCTCAGGCAGGACTTCCATCTCGATTTTAAACTCAAGGTCCTTACCGTCTGTCCCGGTAGAAACAACATCAACTTGCGGCTGCATAGCTGGGCGAATCGCCTCATCCTCTAGCAGCTTACGCACACTCTCCTGCACCAGCTTCTCAGCCACCTCAGCTTGAACAGACTCACCAAAACGCTGCTTTACAACGCTGGCGGGCACTTTACCGGGGCGGAAGCCGGGGAGTTTAACATCGCGACTCACTTCAGCCAGACGAGCCTCACACCGGCCCTGCAGGTCAGCGGCAGGAACAACTACTGTGAAAGACCGTTTCAGGCCCTCATTGAGGATGGGCTTAACCTGCATGAATCCGACATTCCTTCTCTATAATACAGGGGATCTCCAGCATCGTACATTTAAATGGAGAGTGCCTTGGTGCGGGCGGAGGGACTTGAACCCCCACAGCTTGCGCCACCAGAACCTAAATCTGGCGTGTCTACCAATTTCACCACGCCCGCATAAACCAGACGGCTATCTCCAGTACCAGCCCGTTTAAGGACCGATGCCTTCATTGTTCTGCGGATTTAACGCATGAACCCCTTCACGGCAAGGGGCCTTTCCTGCAAATCTCTCTTTTATGCTGTAAATTATCCCTTAATGCGCCATTTTCCTGCATCTTCCGGGCTATGAGAAGCTGCCTGACGCGCCAAACCAAGCTGGGCGAAGATATCTTCTGGCACAATCCATCCCCCCTTTAACGCCGCAGCGCGCCGTGCCGCCTCCCCGTGCACCCACACACTTGCCGCAGCAGCCTCCCAAGCGGGCATCCCCGCTGCGAGACATGTCGCGATAATACCGCTAAGCACGTCCCCTGCCCCTGCTACAGCTAAAGCGGGAGTGGCGTGACTATTAATCGCGACCCGACCATCAGGGGCTGCAATGATGCTATCGGCCCCTTTCAGCACGACCACAAGATTCAACTGCTTTGCTGCGTGACGGGCTGCCTGTAAGCGATCCCCCTGAATAGGCCCGAAAAGTCGTGCAAACTCCCCCATATGCGGTGTCATAACAGTCGCCCCCTTTAAACGCTCGGGATTCCCCGCAGCCCAAGAGAAGGCACCTGCATCAACAACAATCTGCCGCCCTTCCTTTTGGAGTAACGGAAGGGTGCGTCCCACTTCATCAGGCTGCAAACCGGGGCCACAAACCCACACATGCCGCCGTTTATCCTCCAAAGCAGCGGCTAAAGATTGGGTATCAACAATCGCGGCTGGAGAGGCGAGTCGATACATCATGGCGGCCGCCTCTGGCACTGTCAGCCGCACCATACCCGCCCCAACATGCCGCGCTGCCTCAGAGGCAAAAAAGGCTGCACCGGGCATCTCGGCCCCGCCGCACACACTTACCACACCACGGCTATATTTATGATCAAGCGGCTCTTGCTGCGGTAATGCCCATAAGGCAGGGCCATTCTCCCACATTATACTGCGCGTATCAGCTAAAATCGCTTCAGGAATGGCCAAATCAGCACACAGCACCTCCCCACAAACCGAACGTCCCGGCAAAAGCAAATGCCCCGGCCGCTTGCGGATAAGTGCAATGGTCTTAGCACATGGTGCTACCTGCCCCATCAAGCTGCCCGTTGCGCCATCAAGACCAGAAGGAACATCAATAGCAATAATGCGCGGTGCCGCTGCAAAAAAGGCTTCTACAAGAGGCGGTAATGGCCGATTCACCCCGGCCCCAAAGACGGCATCCACCACCAACTCCGCCCTTGCAGCTTCCTGCGGGGTAAAATCGACCACATCACCATGCCAGCGCGCCGCCATTTGCTGGGCCAAGCTGCCCTCAACAGGGGGCTGCGTCATCGCAACACGCACCGGCCACCCCCATGAGAGCAAATGCCGTGCCAGCACATAGCCATCCCCGCCATTATTCCCCGGCCCGCACGCCACCACAACACGACAGGGCTTTACATGCTGGCGGATTAGCCGTGCGGCCATCATGCCTGCACGCTCCATAATCATAGGGAGAATCGCCTCCATGGCTTGGTCCATCTGGCGTGTTTCTTCTGGTGATAAAAGAGCTGATGACAAAAAACTTTGCTGGGAAAGACAGGACATAAAGCAATCTTCTCTCTATAAAGGTGGGCGAACAGATTATGACACAGTATGGATGAACTATGACCAGCTCTCTGCTTTGGGGCGTTGTCCTTGCCCTACATCTTCTTTGTATCACCTATTGGGTTGGTGGGGCTATTTTCTGCCTACAAACACGCCGCACCACACGTTTATTAGACGCCCAACAAGCCAGCACGGTTTTATTACAGAGCTATAGCCGTTTTTTAAGAGCATTATGGCATGTTATTCCTCTTGCTATTCTCAGCGGCATTGCGCTCATCATCCACGCAGGTGGGCATCTACCATGGCCGTATCATCTTATGGCCCTGTGCGGCCTCTTAATGATTATTCTCTTTCTAAGCATGACTTTTGGCCCCTTACGGACGGCACGCCGTGCTTTGCGGCCTCAACCGCAGCTCTTTACCACTTTACACCGCCGTACTGCGCTCATGGCACTTTGTGGCATTATTGCCATCTTTGCCGGGGCTCTTGGTGGGGTGGGCTAATAAACACCCTGTTTTAACTATAAACCGCTTGGCCTTCACCTTGCCAAAAAGGGCTTTTGCAGATAACAAACGGGAAACGCATACTGCAGAAGGTCGTTTCCCCTATCTGCAAAATGCGCGTGGGGCTGTCCGACGGGGTGCCGGATGGCCAGACCTGTAACAGCAATAGTCCGAGAATCATTTGAGCAGCAAAACCTCCTCTGGTCCGTCCAAAACCCGCAGCAGCACAAGCCGCACACGGAAAACCCCTTCCCCACGCACCAAAACAGCTAAGGCAGAGGCCGAAACGGGAACGGAACCATTAAGCGATGAGGATGTGAAGGCCGACTCTACGCCTACCCCCCCTAAAAAGACGACCACGCGCCGCCGCACAACGGCAACGAGCCGCAAAAACGCCGTCACTCCTGCTGAGACAGAGAGTGGAGCTGATGCTTCTATTGAGGCTGAAGCTGCAACTGAGACGCCAAAACGCAAAACACCCACCCGCCGCCGTACAACCAAAGCTACCGCAGCGGAAGAGACCATTCTTGCTGACGGACCTGAAAAGAAGCCCGCTAAACGGACACGCCGTAAGACGGTGAGTGCAGATGAGGCCCCTACCACCACGGACGATGGCGAGGCCAAAGCCAAACCGGCTACGCGTAAAAGAACGACCCGCGCCAAAGCAAAACCCGTAGCCTCTGAGCCTGAAGTGACGGATGCGGACGAGGCTCCAGTCCCCAAAACGCCGCGTACACGCCGTAAAAAAGCGGTTGAATCAAAAACCACTGCACCAGCCGATAAGGCTATAGCAGATGGCGATTCTACCACACCAAAGACAAAGCCCCGTACTACTACGCGGAAGCGGGCAAGTACGCGCAACACTAAGAGTGCAGACGCCAATAAACCTGCTGAGCAGACCGAGACACAGCCCGTCACAGCGTCTTCATCGCAGCATAAAGACACCCCTCATCATGAGGATGCGGAGCAGGAAGGCCGTCCGCGCTTCCAAGACCTTGCCTTATCAGCCCCTATTCTTAAAGCTGTTGAGGCCATGGGGTATACTCACCCAACGCCTATCCAAGCTCTTGCCACGCCGGCAATTCTAGCAGGGCGTGATGTGCTGGGGGTTGCCCAAACAGGGACGGGTAAAACAGCCTCTTTCACGCTGCCTCTTCTAGAGAAGCTCTCCAAATCCCGCGCACGAGCGCGTATGCCGCGTTCGCTCATTCTGGAGCCCACGCGGGAACTAGCATTGCAAGTAGCAGAGAACTTCAAGCTTTATGGGGCACATCTCCGCCTGACCCACGCTCTATTAATCGGCGGGGGGAAACTGAATGAACAACGCGATATTCTTAATCGTGGGGTAGATGTACTCATCGCCACACCGGGGCGTTTACTAGATATGTTCGACCGCGGCGGGCTGCTGCTTACACAAACGGACACGCTCGTTATTGATGAAGCAGACCGTATGCTAGATATGGGCTTCATCCCTGATATTGAGCGCATTGTCAGCCTCCTCCCTCGCCAGCGTCAGACGCTTTTTTTCTCTGCGACGATGGCACCGGAGATTCGCCACTTAGCGGATAATTTCCTCAATAACCCGAAGGAAATCACCATTGCGCGGCAATCCTCTGTTGCTAGCACGATTACTGAAGGGCTGCTCATTGTCGAGAAACGGGATAAAAACCGCGCTATCTCCGCATTACTACGCCATGATGATGTTCAAAATGCCATTATCTTCTGCAACCGGAAGCGCGATGTTGATTCCCTAGAACATTACCTTACTAAACAGAAGTTCTCTGTAGGGCATCTCCATGGTGACCTCGCCCAAGATGTGCGTTTTGATACGTTAGAGCGTTTTCGCTCTGGTGAGTTATCCATTCTTGTTTGCTCTGACGTTGCAGCACGCGGGATTGATATTGGCGGGCTTTCCCATGTTGTGAATTACGACCTCCCCTTTAATGCGGAGGATTATGTTCACCGTATTGGTCGGACAGGCCGCGCAGGGAAGGAAGGAATCGCCTATAGCCTCGCCACGCCTGATGAGCAAAAGCTGCTCGAATCTGTTGAGGCCCTCACCGGTAAGAAAATTAAAGCTATAGAGGTTGAGGATTTCCCCTCCCTGCAATGGCGCGGCGAGGATGAGGCGAAACCATCTCATAAAAAAGATGGGGCGAAAAATACCCGCCAAGGGCGCAACAAACGCGCCCCAGAGGCAAAAACGGACGAGCAACCCACACCGCCGAAGAAGCAAGCTTCACGCGCTCTTCTTCCTGAGGCGCGTAAGCATGACCATAAACGCTCTGGTCGGGCGGAGCTGCTCCCCCCTGTGCCAGAGACAAATGGCATGCAGGATGGTTTTGGTGAGAACGTCCCTGCCTTTATGAAGGTCAGCTATCTGCCAGATCCGCATGAACCTTCTGATTCATGAGGGGGGATTCCCAGCAATGCCATCTCACGGTTGAGCAGCTAGGCCGCTCAGGCGATGGGATGGTGCGTTACGAAGGACGCAGCTATTACATCCCCGGCACATTGCCCGGTGAGCAGCTTCATCTACGTTTTCATCACGAATCAGTAGAGCTTTTGGGGTGGGATCATTATGCCCCGGAGCGTGTTGACCCCCCTTGTAGCCTTGCAGGCCGTTGTGGGGGGTGTACCCTCCAACATATGGAGCCTACCGCTCTCCTGCATTGGAAGGCCCAGCACATAGAGCGCGCTTTAACCAAAAGTGGGTTTACCGACCTCCCCACCCCCATAATGTATCAAACCCCACCTCATAGCCGCCAAAGGCTGGATGTGGCCCTGCAACGCGTGCCCGGTGGGGTTATTCTCGGCTTACATGAACGCGGTGGGGACCCCGTTGATATGACGGAATGTCCGCTCATCCGGCCAGAACTATTCGCTCTATTGCCCCCATTGCGTACATGCCTTGCCTCATTAGGGGCTTTGACAGGCCGGGGAGCTTTAGCAATTAATCTACTCGAAAGCGGACCAGACCTCACCTTAGAAACCCCCGCCCCTTTGAGCGGCTCAGACCGTGAAAAACTCGCAGCTTTTGCGCGTGCGCACCATATACCACGCATCACATGGCGGCCTGCCCCCGGCAAAATGATGGAAACTGCTGCCCAGAATGGCCCCGTTTTTCATCATTTTGGGGGTGTAAAAGTCACCCCGCCCCCCGCTAGTTTCCTCCAAGCCAGTAGCGAGGGTGAGGCCGCTATTTGCGAAGCCGTATTAGCAGGGCTGCCTCCCCTCAACCGTAAAGACCGCATTATTGAGCTTTATGCAGGCTGTGGGACATTAACCTTCCCCCTCGCACAGCATGGTTTTGTGAAAGCCTATGAAGGCGATAAAGCGGCTATATCCGCGTTACGCGCAGCCACGCATGGAAGTCGCGCTGAGGGAGCAGAGCGCGACTTAAACCGCCAACCTCTCCTCCCAACCGAGCTTAATCAGGCACGCGTTGTTGTGTTGGACCCACCCTATGCAGGGACGGGCAAGCAACTCGCCTCGCTTATACGCTCGACTGTGCAGGACATCATCTATGTAAGTTGCAGCCCTGCAGCGTTGGAGAAAGAACTTCCAGCCCTCCACAAAGCTGGGTTCGCCTTGCTCTCATGGCATGTGATTGACCAGTTCCTATGGTCAAGCGACGTAGAGGCCGTCTTAACACTCTCGCGCGACCCCAAACGCATCCGCAAGGCAAGAAAAGCACGGCAAAGCTAATCTCTATACCGCTTAAACGTGGAAACTTTCCCCGCAGCCGCACCGGCCTTTCTCATTAGGATTGGTAAAGGTGAATCCTGATTCAAGCTCCTTCACCTCATAATCCATCACAGTACCGATGAGGAACAAAGTGGCCTTGCGGTCCACCAGCAACGTCAAGCCATGGTCCTCAACGCGCTCATCCCCTGCTGTGGCCTCAGAGACAAAATCCATCTCATAAGACATGCCAGAGCAACCGCGCTTACCAACACTAATCCGCAAAAGCTTACCCTGCTCTGCCCCTTCATAAAGGGCTTTTAAACGGGTAGCGGCTTTATCTGTTAAGCTCATCAAGGGTGGTAAAGAACGCTTCTTGGGCATTTCTGTCATGATATTCCCCTTGCTTAAAACATATTCAAGGCCAAACGGGCCTGATCGCTCATCCGGCTCATATCCCATGGCGGGTCCCACACGACCTTAACGGTCACTTCCTTCACCGTGGGGACGGAAAGAACAGCGTAACGGACCATCTGGGGTAATTCTTGCGCGCTAGGGCAGTTAGGCGCGGTAAGGGACATCTCAATATCCACACGGCCATCATCATGCAAATCAATCGTGTAAATCAGCCCTAGCTCATACACATTCACTGGAATTTCCGGGTCAAAGACCGTCTCAATCGCAGCAATGACTTCATCTTGCTGTGGCGGCGCATCCACTGGTGGGGGGACAAGCTCCTCCTCCCCCGCATAAGCCTCCTCTTGCGTAGGCAGGGGCATCCCTCCTGTAGGCGTAGTCGCCTCACCTACCAGAGGGGCTGTGGAATCATTCATCATCTGGTCATCTGCGCCTGTCATAACACCCTCACGCAAGTAAGCTACGCGTACGCTCAATCCCGTGTGCCAGAGCGTCTATATCATCACATGTTGTATAGATAGCAAAGCTAGCGCGTGCTGTCGCTTGCACGCCAAGCTCATGCATCAATGGTTCGGCACAATGTTGCCCCGCACGGATGGCAATGCCCTGTTGGTCCAGCAGTACAGCCAAATCATGCGGATGAGCCCCCTCCACTTGGAAAGAGAACACCCCCCCACGCTCTACAGGGCGGCCCATAATGCGAACACCCTCTAGCCCCTCAAGCCGCTCTTGCGCATAAGCCACCAACTCACGCTCATGCGCTTCTATCCGCTCAGCCCCTATGCCCTCAACAAAGCGAATAGCCGCCCCAAGGCCGAGCACCTCCAAAATAGCGGGCGTCCCAGCCTCAAACTTATGCGGCGCATCCGCCCATGTTGCTGCTTTAAAAGAGACAGAGCGAATCATATCCCCGCCCCCTAGGAAAGGCGGCATCTCCTCCAGCAAAGGCAGCTTACCCCACAAAATGCCAACACCAGTTGGGCCATATAATTTATGCCCCGTAAAGACAAAGAAATCCGCACCAAGAACCTGCACATCTACCTTGCGATGCACGATAGATTGGGAGCCATCCAAAATGATTTTTGCCCCATAATGATGGGCCAGCTCCACAAGCCGCTTGGCCGGTGTAATGGTCCCCAACACGTTGGACATATGCGTGACTGAGACAAGAGCCACACGACCATCACGCAGCAAATCCTCATAAGCGGTCAGGTCAATATCCCCCGCAGCATTAAGCGGTGCAACGCGCAGCTCAATACCCAACCGCTCTCGTAACATAAGCCACGGGACGATGTTCGCATGATGCTCCAAGGCGGAAATCAGCACCGCTTGACCAGGTTTTAGCTGATTGCCTAAGGAATGAGCCAAAAGGTTAAGGCCCTCTGTGCTATTCTTTGTAAAGACAATCTCACGCCGGTCCGCTGCATTAAGGAAGCGCGCTACATCATCACGCACGGCCTCATAAGCCTGCGTGGTCCGCTCGCTCATATCATAAAGGCCGCGATGAATATTCGCATAACAATGCCGCGCCGCATGCCCCATAGCCTCGATGACACATTCCGGCTTTTGGGCCGAGGCCGCACTATCTAAAAAGACAAGCGGGCGGCCATGTGCCGTCTCTGAAAGAATGGGGAATTGGGCGCGTACATCATCCAACATGGCCGGGTAATGCCTTTAGCAAATAATGACGGAGGCTCTCATGCTCTACGAGCTCTACCGTCTCTAGCAAGAAAGCCTGTACGAGCATATCACGCGCCTGCGCCTCTGGCACACCGCGCGAGCGTAGGTAAAAAAGCTGCTCCTCATCCAACGCCCCCACAGTCGCCCCGTGGCTGCATTTGACATCATCAGCATAAATCTCAAGCTCTGGCTTGCTGTTCATCTGCCCTTTTTCAGAGAGAAGCAGGGCCTGATTCATCTGATACCCGTCCGTCTTTTGGGCAATTTGGTCTACCAAAATCTTACCCTGAAAGACCCCTTGCCCTTGCTCGGAGAGGACTGTCCGCACCGTTTGGCGGGATGTGCAATCCGGTGCGGCATGATGAATCATAGAGGACAGGTCATTCAGCCGCTCTCCATCCACAAGCTGAATCGCATTCACATTCGTATTGCTAAACGGCCCATTAAGCTGGCTAACAACCTCTTGCCGCGCTAAGGCTCCCCCTTGATTAAGGGTAAAGCTATCATAATTGCCTCGCTCCTCAATCTTGGCCCCAGCAATCGCAAGGCGTGCTGCAAGGGGGCTCTCTTTTTGATGCGTGATATGGCTGAAATGAGCCTCCTCCGCACAATGAACATCCATTTGCGGGTTTGTCAGATACCGCCCAGTCCCCAGCTGAATATCCAGCAAAGTCAACTTTGCCCCTTTTGCTAAGGTAACACTATGGTGCAAATGGGTGGAGACATCCTCGCCCTCAGTAAGGCTGACCATAATCACCAAACCCGCATCCCGCCCAGCGGGAACCTTCAACCGCGCACCCGGCTGACGCAAAGCGGCATTCAATCCCGCTGAAAAGCGCCCTGTTAGCAAGCGCGGTACAGCGGCCCCATCACCATATTCTTGCACTTCCATACAAGCAGGTAGATGGGACAATGCAGGGCAGAATTGCCCATTGGCAAAAACCAAAATCCCATCATGCTGAGGGAGGTCTAGCTCTGCCACGCTCTGCTTAATGCGCGCCTCCCCCAACGCAGGAGCAGCCTGCCATGCCACCCCATTAAGCGACTGCAGCGGCGTATAATGCCATGCTTCCACTCGTCTTGTCGGCAGCCCCTCCGTACCGAGCAGGGCTGCACGCTCCCCAGCACGACCCGTTAGAGCCTGCCAAGCTGCTGCCTTATTCTCACTCACGCTGCGGCCTCAAGAAACTGTTTATAGCCTTGTTTTTCCAGCAATTTGGCCACCTCTGGCCCACCGCTATGGATGATACGCCCATGGGCCATCACATGCACACGGTCTGGCACGATGTAATCCAAAAGACGCTGATGATGAGTAATCACCAAAGAAGAGAAATCCGGCCCACGCAGGGAGTTAACCCCCTCTGCCACAATACGCAGCGCATCAATGTCCAAGCCGCTATCTGTCTCATCCAAAATGGCTAAGGAAGGCTTCAATAAGCGCATTTGCAGCACTTCATTACGCTTCTTCTCACCACCGGAGAAGCCGACATTCACGGCCCGTTTGAGCATCTCATCCGACATGGAGAGACGCTTTGTCTCTGCCCGTACGAGTTTGAGGAAGCTTACAGCATCCAACTCCTCCTCCCCGCGGGCCTTGCGCACGGCATTAACGGCGGTCCGCAAGAAGTTAGCGTTATTTACCCCCGGCAATTCCACCGGAGCTTGAAAGGCCAAAAACACACCAAGAGCAGCGCGTTCTTCTGGCTCTAAAGCTAATAAATCTTGCCCCTTAAACTGCGCTGAGCCTGCCGTAACTTCGTAATCCTCACGCCCTGCCAGAACATAAGAGAGTGTGGATTTACCAGAGCCATTCGGCCCCATAATGGCATGAACCTCCCCTTTGGGAATCTCCAAGCTTAGGCCCTTTAGAATCTCCTTTGGGGTGCCATCAGCATCAATCTGGGCTTTCAGCCCCTCAATTTTTAGAAACTCACTCATACCTTACCCCACGCTTCCTTCTAGGCTGATTTGAAGCAATTTCTGCGCTTCCACAGCGAATTCCATTGGCAGCTCTTTAAGCACTTCCCGGCAAAAACCATTGACGATAAGCCCCACAGCTTCCTCCTCGGAAAAACCACGGGAGCGACAATAAAAGAGCTGGTCCTCAGAGATTTTGGAGGTTGTGGCCTCATGCTCGACACGCGCACTCAGAGAGCGGCTCTCGATGTAAGGCACTGTATGCGCCCCGCATTGGTCGCCAATAAGCAAGCTATCGCATTGCGTAAAGTTCCGCCCATTGCGTGCCTTTGGCTGCATCCGCACCAAACCACGATACGTGCTATCGGACTTCCCTGCCGAGATTGTCTTTGCCACAATGGTGGAGCGTGTATCGGGGGCGAGATGGATCATCTTCGTACCCGTATCAGCTTGTTGATGACCATTTGTTACGGCAACGGAGTAAAACTCCCCCACTGAGCCTTTACCGGCAAGAATACAGGAAGGGTACTTCCATGTAATGGCAGAGCCTGTTTCTACCTGCGTCCACGAGATGCGGGCGCGATCGCCTTTACAAATCCCCCGCTTGGTTACGAAGTTATAGATACCGCCTTTGCCATCCTCATCACCGGGATACCAGTTTTGCACTGTGGAATATTTAATGGAGGCATCCTCCATCGCCACAAGCTCTACAACAGCAGCATGAAGCTGATTTTCATCACGCTGCGGGGCTGTACAGCCCTCCAGATAGGACACTGTGGCACGGTCCTCAGCGATGATTAAGGTCCGCTCAAACTGCCCAGTATTACGAGCATTAATGCGGAAGTAAGTGGATAGCTCCATCGGGCAACGTACCCCTTTAGGCACATAGACGAAAGAACCATCGGTAAAAACAGCTGAGTTTAACGCCGAGAAGAAATTATCCCCCACTGGCACAACCGTGCCGAGATACTTCTTCACCAAGTCTGGATGCTCAATAATCGCCTCAGAAATTGGGCAGAAAATCACTCCCGCTTCGGCCAATGTTTTACGGAAAGTCGTCGCAACAGAGACGCTATCAAACACCGCATCAACGGCAACGGGCGTTTTTTGCCCGGCCCCCTCAACACCAGCGAGCATCTCTTGCTCATGCAGGGGGATGCCGAGCTTCTCGTAAGTCTTCAGCAGTTCGGGATCCACCTCATCAAGGCTTTTAGGCCCCGGCTTCTTTTTAGGCTGAGCGAAATAATGGGCATCTTGATAATCAATGGGAGGGTGCTTCACCTTCGCCCAATTTGGCTCGCTCATCTCCTGCCAAGACCGAAACGCCTTTAACCGCCATTCCAACATCCATTGCGGTTCTTTCTTCCGTGCAGAAATGAGCCGGACGATGTCCTCATTCAGTCCCTTAGGGGCGAGGTCCATCTCCACATCTGTCTCAAAGCCCCATTCATAATTGGACTTTGCCAGTTTCTCTACAGCTTCACGAGTTTCCGACACAGCCGGCATGGCATCCTCCCTGTCCTTCAGCTACACGCATTGTCGCTCCCGCCGATGCGGCAGAGGACGGATCAAACTTGAGAGCGGGGTTGGCCATATCCGCAAGGCTAATACTCTCTAACGCCTGACGAACAGCCTGATTGACCATATCCCATTGACCAGAGAGACCACAGGTCTCCCCATGGGCACATTCCCGCCCATCACAACAGGCGGTAACACGAATGGGACCATCCACAACCGTAATGACCCGCGCTACAGAAATATCCTTTAGCTCATCAACTAACCGGTACCCCCCACGCGCACCACGAAAGGAAACCACAAGCCCACCAGCGGCAAGGCCTTTTAACAGCTTTGCCACGGTTGGCTCTGGCACGCCTGTCTCCTGCGCGAGAGCCGCCGCCGTGGCCAAAGTCCCACGCTCCCCTAATCTTACGAGGACAACAGTCGCATAGTCAGCCAATTTGGATAGTCTCAGCACGGTGAAAACCCACAACCTCTGTTACGATTCTTTATTTAAGACCTGCACGGTCCGTATTCAAGGAGGTGGCCTATATTTTCCCGGGGGTCAAGCTTTATCTTGGGTTTTTTAGGCTATGGTACAAGCCAAACCAACAAAGCTTCTAACAAAGCTCCTACCACAAAACCCACCACGGTGCCATTCACACGAATATAAGCGAGGTCACGCCCAATACCGGCCTCTAACCGTGCCGAAAGGCTCTCTGCACTCCATTCTCCCATCACGCGCTCTATCATCCCTGCGGCATAATGCTGCGTAGCAGGCAGAGCCTTTATTACTGCTTGCTGAACTGCTTGGTTCATCCGATTAGACAAAACCGTCCCATGCGTTAAGCTCTCAATAAATTGCTGATAAATCGTGCGTAATGCCTGCATGCTTAGCCCATCATCACGCGCGCTATCATCCTCGACCATCATCCGCAAACGCTGCCATAAGCTCCCACTCCATTCCTTGACACTTTCATGGGCAAAAAAGGCCGTAATGCTCTCCATCACATCATGCGCACTTTGTGGGTCGTCCTCTAACTCCTGAATCTTTGTGCGTACCCACCGGGTAAAGCCATGTCTTAAATCGGAATCCATGGGGTCCACACGTCCCAACTCGGCCCGTAATGCTGTAAGCACTTGTGTTGCAATAGATGTTCCCATAGCCCAGCCAATCAGCCGTCCACCTTGCTCCTTCACCCGTTTTTCTACAAAACCTCGTAAATCCTCCTCGCGCGTTGTAACAAACTCCTTCAACTGAGCGAGAAAGAAGGAGAACACCTCCTGATGTATCTCCTCATCCACTAACGCTTTAAAGCCTCTCAACACTAGAGCTGTGACATCTTCACGCTTTAAGAGTGTGGGAAATAACGTCACTAAAAACGAACTACCGCGCCCATCGCCAATACGCTCTAAAATCGCTGGGGTCAGGTTGCGTAAATATCTTAGGATTTGATTCTCGATCTCTGGCTTTTGCAAAAAGCGCGCTAACAAAACAGGGAGATCAACTTGCTCTAATAGGCGAATCACCTCCACTTTTGTGAGAAAATGCTCCACCATAAACCGCCCCAAAGCACTCCCAAGCTGTGCTTTGCGTTGCGGAAGGATAGCCGTATGCGGGATAGGCAGCCCTAGAGGATGGCGAAATAAGGCCGTCACGGCAAACCAATCAGCAACCCCACCAACCACACCAGCTTGGCTACCAGCTTGGAGCATGTCCAACCATAATGGTGTGCCATATAGATGTTGCCATAGGCTCAACCGGCTAATAATTGCCACGCCGGAGGCTCCTGCCAGCAACAATGTCGCACTCAGAGAGACCCGATTTTTCCGCTGTGGAACGGACATGATAACGGTCACCCCCTCCTAAAGCCTCGATAAAACCCACGCTTATTAAAACGGAGGGGCTTATCCTCGCTCCTTAAAGTAAGTACGCAACAGTTTTTATCAATGCTTGGCTCTCTAGCACGATTCCGCCTATACAGGAACAATCACGTTAGAAGGGGAAGTGAGCCTTCCCTACCTAATAACCACAAATGAACACAAGCGAGACTGTTCCTCATGCCAGATTGCGCCTCCCCAACTGACGCATCGCCTGCCGAACTGATTAAATCCTACGCGGCTACGCTTACACATAAGCCGCATGACCTCTCCAGCCTCATTATTACATTAGCGGAAAAAATAAGTGCTCCGGGAGAGAATGAGACAATCAAACAGGCGATCCGTCTATTACGGGACCGCAACTTCACAACACGCGCTGCCGCCCTGCGCCGTTATATCGGCTTAGAGCAAAACGGGGCGGAGGCATCCCCTACCGAACGGTTACGCCATGTAGCAGAGCAGCTTGTAGCCCATGCAAAAACGCCGGATGACCTCGCTATAACGGGTTTTTCTGCCGTTTTTACAGCCCATCCCACCTTTGCTTTAGCCAATGATGTGTACGACCTTCTCGCCCAATGTGCGGAGGACCCGACCCATCCTCTCCCCATCCTACCGACCCATCGCCGTGCTGCCCCTCCCACATTGGATGAGGAACAGGCCCTCGCCCTTGCCGCCATCACGCGCGGACGCGATGCATTGGATGTCCTCGCCCAAAACATCTTCCAAGCAGCACGTCAGCGTTGGCCAGAGGTCAAGAACCTAAATCCCGCCCCTATCAAACTCGCAAGCTGGGTAGGATTTGATACTGATGGACGTAATGATATTGGCTGGTGGGATACAATCCGCATCCGCCTCGGCCTTAAAATCGCCCAGCTAGAACGCCTCTTAGAGGGGCTGAAAAAGATTGGACTGCACGATTCCCCTCTCGGGGAGCGCGTTCTTGCGGCCCTTATGGCCACTATGCAGCAACGCGATGCCTGCCCACGCTCCATCCCGGGGAAAAGCTTAACGCCAGAAGAGATTGTTCAATTCTCACACAAGCTCATCTCATTGCGCGAGACGGCCTTGCTTCATGCGGAAGATTTGCTCCCGCTCTTCCAAGCAGAGCGTGCCAAGCTGGATGACGCAACGGCTCAAGAGCTTGATGTCATCCGGGCTGGCTTTCTCAATCACGGTCTTGGTATCTCCCATATCCATACCCGCCTCAATGCTGCGCAGATTTATAATGTCGCACGCACGCGTTTAGGGTTGACGGACGATCCAACACTCCCCTTCCATCGCCGGGCTTTACTCTCCCATATTGATGCCGCGATGGATAACCTCAAACCCCTCGCGATTGATTTCGGGGCCTTGTTGGTTGAACCAAGTGCCGCCTCGCGTTTGATGATGGTGATGGCGCAGATCCTCAAACATATTGATTCCGGCTCGCCCATTCGCTTCCTCATTGCAGAAACGGAGAGCGGCTATACGCTGCTTGCGACTTTGTGGTTAGCGCGCCTCTTTGGGATTCGGGATGAGCAAATCGAAATATCTCCCCTCTTTGAGACTGAAACAGCTCTCGAAAATGGGGCGGAGATTCTTGAGGAAGCCTTCCGCTCTCCCCATTGGCGGGCTTATCTCCGTGTTAATGGGCGGCTCTCGCTGCAATTTGGTTATTCCGATTCCGGCCGGTATGTCGGCCAGCTCGCAGCAGGGCCAATGGTCGAGCGGCTACGGTTACGCACCTTAGAGCTTATGAAAGAACACGGGCTGGATGACATCGCCCTCACTATGTTCGACACACATGGTGAGAGCATTGGCCGTGGGGCACATCCTTTCAGCCTTAAAGAGCGGTTGGATTATTTCTCCCCCGCTAATACCCGCCAAGCGTTAAAAAAGGCCGGTATCACCAGCCGGGTGGAAACGGCCTTCCAAGGGGGGGATGGGTATCTTCCCTTCGGCACGGCTAAGCTTGCTGCCTCTACCATCGCCACATTAGCGGAGTTTGTCGCCGCTCAACATGAGCCAATCGACCCTATTGCTTTAAAAGACCCCCTCTTTAGCAAGCCTGATTTTGCGATGGATTTCTTCTCCACCATCGCCCTAAAGATGGGGGATTTGGTGGATGACCCCGGCTATACAGCCCTCCTGAGTGCTTTTGGCCCCGCTTTGGTGGATAAAACAGGCTCCCGCCCTTCTGCTCGTCAATCCGATACAGCGCGGGTGACGCGTATTACGCACCCAAGCCAAATTCGCGCTATCCCTAATAACGCCATCCTCCAACAACTTGGCTGGTGGGCCAATGTGCTACATGGCCTTGGGGGCGCAGCACGACGTCATAGCGAGCAATTTGAGCAATTACGGCATAAATCTCCCCGTTTTCGCCAGCTTATGGATTTCGCAATCCAAGCTCTTAAACATTCGGACCTGGATGTCCTGCGTGCGACCATCCATCAGCTTGACCCCGGCACATGGCTCAACCGCGCAACAGAGTGCGATAATGCCGATGACCGTATGCACTTCCTCAGCATCGCGCGCGACTTGGAGGAGCTAGAGTTCTGGAAGAGTGTGCCCGCCCTTTTCCGCCGGATTCAACGGGAGGATATTGCTCTCCGTTCCGCCTGGCCAGAAACACCCCGCATGGAGGTTGAAGAAAAGCTCCTCCATGTCATCCGTTTCGCTTTGATGGAACGGATTTGGACATTAGGCACCCAGATCCCCTATTTCGGCCCACGTGGCGGCCTCACGCGTGAGGCCATCACCACCTTGATTCTCTGCCTCGATGTCCCACGGGCCTTGCGCCTCTTGGATGATCTTTTCCCCATCTCTGCCCCCAGCATTGCCGACCTCGACTTCGGTGAACCCGGCGGGGCGGGAGAAGCCCAAGGCTTTGCACGCGAACATCGGGAAATCTTCCAACCGCTGCAAGAGGCGTTTGACCTCCTTCGTGAGGTTGGCATCGCCATCATGCATGCAAACCATTGCTTTGGCTAACACGCTTATAATGGTCCCTTCCCTCTGAAAGGGACCATCAAGCAAAAAAGCAGAGCGCGCGAGCGGTTAGTCCTCCTCCCGCCACACACCGTTTCTGGCACGTTTTAACAAGATACCAGGTTGGAAATCAGCCCGCCAAATCTTGGGGATACCAACCCGTTGGGAGAGATAAATCCCCGTATGGCCGGAGCATAAATACGCAATAAAACAACCCGTTGCGTAATAAACGATGTTCGTACCCCCAAAAAGCTCGACCCCCATAATGGTACAAGCTAATGGGGCATTTACTGCGCCCCCAAAGACAGCCACCATGCCTACACCGGCTAGCAAATCCCCCGGCACACCTAAAAATGGTGCGAGGGCATTGCCTAACCCAGCCCCTATGAAGAAGAGCGGCGTAACCTCCCCTCCTTTATAGCCTGTTGCCAAAGCAATGACGGTAAAGAGCAGCTTTAATAACCAACTCCACGCATAATGTGTTGAGCCGAAGAAATTGACAATGGACGCCCCGCCAAGCTCCGGTGCTGTAACGCCCAAGCCCAAATAATCCCGCGTCCCTAAAAGCCAGACCAGTGCAATCGTTGCGACACCGCCAATAGCTGGCTGCAACCATGTTTGAGGACAAAGTTTTTTAATAAGCGGGGCAAGCCTATACACCCCCTCGGAGAACGCCTTACTCGCAAACCCAAAGGCTACCGCTGCAAGGGCCACCTTAACCCATAACAACGCATCCACATGGAAAGCAGGCTGACCTTGAGCTGCAAATCCTTTAAAACTAACGATGTAACTCGCATGATGAATCCCCCATTGATGGCATGTCCAATCCGCTATGATGGACGTTACTGCAACGGGCAAAAGTGCTGAATAATCCAACGCCCCAAGCGTGACGACCTCCAGCCCAAACACCGCCCCGGTAATTGGTGTGCCATAAACTGCCCCTAGGCCGGAGGCCATACCAGCCATGAGGAGGATACGCGTCTCTCTTTCATCAAGGCAGAAGAGTCGCGCAAAATTACTGGCAAGGCTTCCGCCCATCTGCACTGCTGTACCTTCCCGCCCGACAGATGCCCCGAATAAATGGCTCACCACCGTCCCAATGAACACAAGGGGAGCCATACGCAACGGCACGCCTTCACCGGGCTTGTTAAGCTCATCAAGAATGAGGTTATTGCCCCCGCCAGCACGGCCACCCCACCAATAATAGGATAACGCCACAGCAACACCCGCCAAAGGCAGCCCATATAGAATGTTCGGATGGGTAAAGCGATAATGCGTTACCCATTCCAACATCCACAGGAACAGAGCGCAGAAGCTCCCTACAAACAGGGCAAGCGGCACTAAAAGGCAGAACCAACGGCCCAAGCGCAGCATAAAGGCTATAATTTCTTTAAAAGATACCATATCAGACTCCTACACCATGCCCCTTATCCTTAATTCATAAGGGGATTCATTGGTAGGAATCATCAGCCTTTCCCTCGCGGGTGGCAGTTCGGCCTATCGGCCCGGTGGTAATCCATCACCGTATAACGAGGATAACATCATTCTTAGGGATAAGGTCAAGCCCAAAAAGAAAACCCTCCGCCAGATGACTGACAGAGGGCCTCCCCTAAGCAAGACTTACCTGCAAAGCGTCTTAGGTACGCTCTGCGATAATCTCATCCTGCACGTTGCGCGGCACAGCTTCATAATGATGGAACTGCATTGTAAAGGATGCACGGCCCTTTGTTGCAGAACGCAGATGAGAAATGTAACCGAACATTTCCTTCAACGGTACCTGAGAGCGAATCAGAACAGTAGAGCCAGAGGTCTCCTGATTCTGAATGATACCACGGCGGCGATTAAGATCACCCACAACGTCACCAACATGATCGTTCGGTGTGGTGATCTCCACATCCATGATAGGCTCCAGAATGACCGGGCCAGCCTTCTTCATCCCCTCACGGAAGCACGCCTTAGCGGCGATCTCAAAGGCCAGAGCGGAAGAGTCAACATCATGGTACTTACCGTCTTCCAGCGTGAACTGAAAGCCCACAGTCTCGAAGCCTGCTAGAACACCCGTGCTGGCCTGCATACGGATACCTTTTTCCACCGCAGGAATATATTCCTTCGGCACGGCACCACCGACAATCTTATTCTCGAAGAGAATCTCTTCTGCGCCCTTCTCTGTCAGCGGCTCGAAGGTGATCTTCACCTCAGCGAACTGACCAGACCCACCGGACTGCTTCTTATGCGTGTATGTCTCGGTGTGGGACTGTGTGATGGTCTCACGATAAGCCACCTGCGGAGCACCGATATTGGCATCCACGCCATATTCACGGCGCAGGCGGTCCACGATAATGTCCAGATGCAACTCACCCATACCGGAGAGGATGGTCTGGCCTGTCTCTTGGTCTGTACGCAGATGCAAGGACGGATCCTCAGCTGTCAGCTTTTGGAGAGCCAGCGTCATCTTCTCAACAGCGTCTTTGGTCTTCGGCTCGACAGAAATATCAATCACCGGAACCGGGAACTGCATACGCTCCAAAATGACAGGGTCAGCAGCATCAGCCAAAGTATCACCTGTTACAGTGTCCTTTAGCCCCACGAAGGCAGCAATATCACCAGCTCCAACAGACTTTACTTCCTGACGCTTATCAGCGTGCATTTGGAACATGCGGCCCACACGCTCCTTGGTGCCCTTGGTGGTGTTCAGCACGGTATCACCCGTATTCAACACACCACGATAGACACGCACGAAGGTCAATGTGCCGTATTTATCGGAGATAATCTTAAAGGCCAGACCAGCAAACTTACCCTCTGGGTCAACCGGGATGATCGGCAAGAAGCTCTCATCAACTTCCTTATCTTCCGGCGGAGCAATACGGATGCCCTCAACCTCATCAGGAGCAGGAAGGTAATCAATCACGGCATCAAGAAGAGGCTGCACACCCTTATTCTTAAAGGCAGTACCGCACAGGACAGGGCGGAACTCACCAGCGATTGTACCTTTTTTGATACAACGCTTCAGTGTGGCGACATCCACCTCACCTTTATCGAAATATTCTTCCATCGCAGCGGTATCGACACTCAAAGCTGTGTCGAGAAGGTTCTGGCGTGCTTCCTCAGCACGTTCCTTCATATCGGCTGGAATCTCTTCGTAATGGAACTTCGCCCCAAGCTCGCCACCTTCCCATACGATGGCGCGCATCTCCACGAGGTCCACAACACCGACCATATTCTCCTCAGAGCCAATCGGTAGCTGAAGGGGAATCGCCACGATGTCCAGCTTTTCCTTCAATGTGCTGAAAGCGTAGTCGAAGTCAGCCCCGGTGCGGTCCAGCTTATTGATAAAGATGATACGTGGCACGTTATAGCGGTCTGCCAAACGCCAATTGGTCTCAGATTGCGGCTGCACACCAGCCACACCCTCGATCACGAAAATCGCACCATCCAGCACGCGCAGGGAGCGGTTCACCTCGATGTTAAAATCGATATGGCCGGGAGTGTCGATGATGTTGATGCGGTGGTCATTCCACTCACACGTCACAGCAGCGGAGGTAATGGTAATACCGCGCTCACGCTCCTGCTCCATATAGTCAGTTGTGGTGTTCCCGTCATGCACTTCACCGATACGATGAGACATACCGGTGTAGTAGAGCATACGCTCTGTTGTGGTCGTCTTACCGGCATCAATATGTGCGGTAATACCGATGTTACGAATCTTTGAGAGAGCGGACTTCGCGCCCTGGACGCTATCGTCGGTCACGGGAAACCTCCAAAATCAAGGAAAGGTGCCTCGGCTTAATACCGGGGCACCCTCATAAGCCCTGTATGAATATCATAAATCGTCCTCCAGCAGAGCCACCCCAGAGGAACCATCAAACCCTTATCAGGCTGCGGACTGTGCCGTCTTACGCTCCTGAACGCGCAGGATACGCCGCTTAATCACCAGAGCTTCTGGCGTTAGCTTACGGTTTGGCGTGCCGAGCAGGAAGGAATCCAGCCCGCCATTATGCTCAACCGTGCGGATGCCCTTGGCAGAGAGGCGCATACGCACAGGGGCCCCAAGAATATCGGAAAGAAGGGTGGCCTCCTGCAGATTCGGCAGGAAACGACGGCGGGACTTGTTATTGGCGTGGCTGACGTTATTGCCCGTCAGTACCCCTTTGCCCGTGACATGGCAACGGCGAGACATAGAACTTCCTCGATACTGTGATACGCCAAGCAACGAGGCTCGGCGTGTTCCGTAAATAAGGCGGGCTTATGACTTACTAACGACGATACGTCAAGTCTTTCCTGCCTTTCTACCGACAGAAGCAGCCCGCTATCCCTCTACAACCGAATGAGCCTTAGTGAAACCCCCTCTTACCTGTAATCTCCACATTCCTGCATAAATACCCGCTTTTCTCAGCAATTCTTCATGCGTTCCCTCCTCCACCACACGCCCGGCCTCCATAACGAGAATATGGTCAGCCGTTTGAATCGTGGAGAGGCGATGGGCAATGACAAGTGTTGCCCGCCCTTGAGAGAGCTTCAATAATTCTTGCTGAATAGCATGCTCGGTGCGCGTATCTAACGCACTGGTGGCCTCATCCAACACAAGCAGGGGCGGATTGCGCAAAATCACACGAGCAATCGCAATGCGTTGCCGCTCCCCGCCGGAGAGGCGTATCCCACGTTCACCCACTATACTCTCTAGCCCATCAGGCAACTGCGCTAATAGGGGACCAAGCTGAGCGGCTTCTGCCACGCGTTGAATCTCATCCCTACTAGCCCCAATCCGCCCATAAGCAATGTTCTCAGCAATCGTGGCGTTAAAAAGGGATGTCTCCTGTGCAACCACACCGATGTGACCACGCACAACATCCACTGCAAGCTCTGGCAAGGGCACGCCATTCATGAATACAGTACCAGAAAGCGGGTCATAAAGGCGGCTCACCAATTTCGCTAACGTAGATTTACCAGAGCCACTCCGCCCCACAATCGCTACCCTCTGCCCCGCATGAAGCTTAAAACTCACATCCTTGAGACGCAGCTTATCAGCCTCATAGCCAAAGCAGACATGCCGCATTTCTATCCCCACACTACCTGATGGCCCTTTGGGCAATGGCGTAGGATGTGCAGGCGAGCGTATCTCTGGCTCTAAAGCAAGAAGCTCAAGATAGGATTCAATATCTACACGCGCATTACGCCAGCCAGCCCCAACATAATTTAAGGCCCCCACCGCGCTATAGACACTCCGCAAATAAGTGCCCATCAATACAAACTGCGCTACACCAAGACGATGCGCTAAAATATCCCTCACTGCCAGCCCCAATAAAGCCGCACTAGCAAAGGCGATTACGCAATTACGGATAGCTTGGGAGCCCCCAACAAGCCATTGCAAATGGCTCTCGGCACGATTTAACCCCCGCCATACGACTTTTTGCCGCTCACATTCATAGGCTATATTCCCAAAAGCACGCACAATATCGGCATTGAGCAGACTATCCACTATATGCCGATACACCATATTATTCGCCGCATTACGCGCCCGCCGCGCCCGCATACGCCAGCGTGTAAAAAGATACGATATTGCGCTATATAAAAGGAGCGTGCCGCACAGTAGAACGAGGTACTCCCCACTAAACACACGCAACACGACAAAAAAGGTTAGCCCCAATCCCAGCATATTCGGCAATAGATTGGAGAGGGCCATATCCACAATCATGCTTGCCGCGTCCGCCCCTCGGTCAATAATCCGCGTTAAGGCCCCTGTTTGCCGGCTTTGATGAAAGCGTGCGCTAAGATGATGGATATGCTCCACTCCCAACACGCTAATACGTTCTTTTAAGGTCGTCCTTACCGGCATCATCAACACGCTACGTGCTGGCCCTGCTACGGCCCCTAAGACACGCAGCACCGTATATTGTGCAAGCAAGGCTATCATGGCTGCCGCTACGACATCACGCCCTGAAAGCTGACCAACCATACGGCTAAAAAGCCATGGCGTGGCCACTGTTGTGCCACTTTCCACCACTAATAGAAGGCAGGACACACCAAAGCGCATCACCCAGCCATACAGCCTTGCTGGTCGCACCTTTTGCCATAAAACACGCAGGGATAAACGCTGTGTCGTGCTGGATGCCATGAGCCCCTATCCCTTTTAGCATTGGAATGAGCTGAATAAGAATGACAATTTTTTTACACAGATAGCCCTTTTCTGCCAGTGGTTCCCTGTTATGGCTGTTACAAGCACGCCTTCCTAAGCAGGCTATCTTTTACGCATCCGAGCCTCTATCGAGGCCTTGAGAGGGACTTATGCTATCCCCTGCCGCCGCACCATTCCTCCGCCATATAAAACGCTGCCACAATGTCACACTCCCCGCAGGGCGAATCCCACTTTTATATCAAGGCATGACAATAGGATTAGTGGACCCTAACGCCCTAGACTGGCTCACCAGTGGTCCATGTGCATCCTTGCTCCATGTGACCTCTAACGCCATTACCCTCCCCGCGGGGGAGCATCTGCGTGACATCAGCACCGCCCTCATCGCGCAAGAGCGTGTTGTACCGTTTAATGAATGGTTTGATGTACGCACACCAGAAGGCACCATCATCGGGCAAATTGACCGCGCTCTTATTCCTGTTTTTGGTGTGGAGGCCTCTGGCGTCCATATGAACGGCCTCGTACGTAAAACAGATGGTTTATATCTCTGGGTTGCCCATCGTAGCCCCCATAAACGCCTAGACCCCAGCAAGTTAGACCATCTTGTTGCTGGCGGTATGAGCAGTGGCCTTACACCTCTTGAGACCCTTGTTAAAGAAGCGGAAGAAGAAGCGGCTATCCCTGCTGACATTGCCCAACAAGCACATCATGCCAGCACACTCCATTATGCTATGACACGCCCAGAGGGCCTCCGGCGTGATAAGCTTTATTGCTATGACCTCACTTTACCTGAAACATTCATCCCTCATGCAAATGATGGTGAGGTCGAATCCTTTCATCTCACCCCTATTCAGGAGGTTTTTCAACGCGTGCGGGAAAGTGATGACTTTAAATTTAACGTCAATCTCGTTCTCTTAGACCTTTTCCTCCGCCTTAAGATGTTCGATAAGCAGGATAGTCTATTATTGACACGCGCTCTACACGGGCAGACTAAGCCCGCTTAGTTTCTCATTCCTTCATAGCCATAGAGCGTTGTAGTATTTTTTGGAACAACATGACCGAAACACCTCCTCCCCCCACACAAAAACCCTTCCCTAAAGAAGCACGCCAGTTGCGTCTGCCTGCGCCCTCCAAAACATTACAGCGGCGCGCACGCAGTTTTCTTGCGCTCTTCTTCATCATCGCTGCCCTTTGGACGCTAAGAAACATGCTGCCAGCCCTACTATGGGGCTGTATCTTTGCAATTGCGTTATGGCCTCTTTATAAACGGGCTACCAAACGCTTCGGGACCTCCATTTGGCTTCCCCTCTCATTCACCGCTATTCTAGCCTTGGTCTTTTTGGTACCGGTCTCCTTCATCAGCCTAAAAATCGCCGATGAGGTCAGCGGAGCTTTGTTGTGGGTCGATCAGATTCGTCATCAAGGCATCCCTACCCCAAATTGGGTGGACCGCCTTCCTATTGCCTCCGCGCAAGTGAAAGCCTTCTGGGCGCAACATCTCAATAACCCCGATACGTTAAACGAGCTTGTCCACTCCCTCAGAATGGGGCGCGGGGTTGCGTTTGGTAAACAATTTGGCTCTGAGATTCTCCATCGCGGTATCTTATTTGTCTTTTCTTTGCTTACGCTTTTCTTCCTTCTCAAAGATAGTGAGAGCATCATCCGCAAATGCCTCATCGGCTCACAGCGGCTTTTCGGCGCGCAAGGGGAAACATTAGCGCGGCAGATTATCTCCTCCATTCATGGCACTGTCTCCGGCCTTGTCCTTGTTGGGCTTGGTGAAGGGGCCATCATTGGAGTGTGTTACATCATAGCCGGAGCCCCACAGCCACTCATCTTCGGCCTCGCCACAGCCATTGCTGCCATGGTGCCACTACTGGGGTGGATTGCCGTAACGGGTGTATGCTTCCTCATCGCCTTTAAAGGTAGCATGCTCGCCGCTGTCATTGTGTGGCTTATTGGGGCGATTGTTCTCTTTATTGCCGACCACTTCATCCGCCCTATCTTAATCGGCGGTAGTACAAAAGTACCCTTCCTATGGGTTCTGCTTGGCATCCTTGGGGGGGCAGAAACATGGCATCTCATGGGCCTGTTCCTTGGCCCGGCCATTATGGCAGGCCTGCACATGCTCTGGAGCCTCTGGACCAGCAATAAAGGCCCGGGACTGCGTGTTGTGCGTTATCATAGGAGGAGATGAACCGCAGGAGATGGTCGGGCAGGCGGGATTCGAACCCACGACCCCCAGTCCCCCAGACTGATGCGCTACCAGACTGCGCTACTGCCCGTCGTCCTGCGGTGAGGAAGCTCTAGCAGCCTCGCGCCATTCCTGCAATGGGGCGAGGCTCTTTTTTAACTTTTTTTACTCTGTAATGAGCTGTTTCAACTGGTACAGCTCACCCTGTAACTCTTGTAGGAACTGCTGAATCCCTGCCTGTTTCTGCCCTACAGCGTGATGTTCTTCATCCCGGGCAGATAAGGCTTGCTGCAAAGAGGATCGCTCTGCCTTTAAGGTCGCATTAGCACTCTCTAGGGCTTGAACACGCTCTGTTAACCGTACCTGCTCCTGCCGCATCGCCTCCCCTTCCTTCAGAGAGCGTTTAAGCCGCACATTCTCATCTTCTAAAGTTTGCATGAGAAGGACAGACTGCTCAAACTTTTGAACCAACCTATGCCGCTCATTTTCTAACAACGTCTGTCGTTCTTCTCCCGCGCGAGTCTCAGCCTCATGGGTCGTTTGTCTTTTTTGCTCAGCATCGCGTAACGATTTACACTCTGCTCGACTGCGCGCAAGCTCCTCACGCAAAGCCACAAGGGCGGCAGTATGCTCACTCTCTTGCACCTGCATATGGGCTTTGTGCCCAGCTAACTCCCTCTTTAGCTGCTCTATCGTATCATGTAGGGCGGCGTTATCTTCCTCCAACGCACGCTTAGAAGCTTCATAGCTCTGACGCTCATACTCATCGCGACTCTGCGCGGCCTCTTGCTTTTGCCTTAGAAGCTCATTTTCATCCTCAAGTGTTTTGAGGGAGAGAGCAATCTGTCCAAACGCTTCCAACTGCTCCCCAAGCTGTTTATTTTCTTGCTCTAGCTGCTTCAATCTCTCTGTCAAAGAAGTCACATCATGACGTGATAAACCATGATTCTGAAACGAGTCTTCTTTGGAAAGTCGTTGCGATTCTGCAGGTTTTTCCGTCTTAATCACCCCATCTTGTCGCAAGCAAGAGATAATCTCGTGGCTTTTGGCCCCCTCTTGATAAAGCAGGCGCGCAATATGCCTTACAACTTCAACGGCATGAGCATCATAATAACTCTGCCCATCCTCACCTTGATGAGTCGCAAAAACGGGATATAAACTCTCCCACGAATGAAGACGATAAAGAGGCAGGCCTAGCTCCTCCGCCACACTCAAAGCTGAGCGTAACCTTTCCTGATGGAGGTGATGTGATGGCGTTGCTGTCATAACTGAACATCCTGCATCGGTGATGAGCTATTCACACTCTCTCGTAATAAGCGTGAAGGACGAAAGAAGGGCACACGCCGCGCAGAGATAACAGCTTCCTCCCCCGTTAGCGGGTTACGGCCTAACCGGGGGGCTTTATCCCGTACGGCGAATGTCCCAAACCCACTAATCTTCAGCGGCTCGCCTCGCTCAAGCGTTTGGACGAAAAGCTCGAACATTTCCTCCAAGAACAAGGTCGCCTGCTGACGCGAAAAACCCTGCTCCTCTTGAAGAAAATCTACCAAATCGGCGCGTGCAATGGTCTCCATAATGGATAAACCGTATCACGCGCTTCTCATTTAGCACACTGAAAAAAATGCAAAGCCGTTAATAACCGCATATCACATACGGATTAAGGCTGACCCCCATGTTAAACCACCGCCTAGAGCTTCCATCAAAACAAGATCACCTTGTTTGATGCGCCCATCGCGTACTGCCTCATCCAAAGCAAGTGGAATAGAGGCCGCAGAGGTGTTTGCATGGCGGTCTACCGTGACCACAACGCGCTCTGCAGGGAGATGAAGCTTCTTAGCCATCCCCTCAATGATTCGAAGATTAGCCTGATGTGGGACCATCCATTGGATGTCCGTCCCCTTTAAGCCGTTTGTCTCCAAAGCTTCATCCACCGCTGCTGCCAGATTTACCACGGCATGACGGAAAACCTCACGGCCTTGCATCTTCAAGGCAACCTTGCCAGACGCACAACCAACCGCACCATCCACATAAAGGAGGTCACCCAAATGGCCGTCCGCATGGAGATGAGTTGATAAAATACCCTCTCCCTCACCAGCACCTGACTCTAGCAGCACAGCCCCGGCACCATCGCCAAATAACACGCATGTGGAGCGATCTTCCCAGTCCAGCAGGCGTGAAAAAACCTCAACCCCGATGACCAAGACTCGCCCCACTTGGCCAGCACGAATCATAGAATCAGCTACCGATAGCGCATAAACAAAGCCCGAGCAGGCCGCACTAACATCAAAGCCAAAACCACGCTCCATCCCCAAAGCGGCCTGCACACGCACCGCAACAGAGGGAAAAACTTGGTCAGGTGTCGAAGTCGCTACGATAACAGCATCCACATCATCTGCTGTTTTGCCTGCGTAATCTAACGCATTCTGCGCTGCTTTATGAGCTAGAGAAACGGCTGTCTCGTCACCAGAAACGAGATAACGCTGACGAATACCTGTCCGTGTCCGAATCCATTCATCTGACGTATCAATCTGTGCAGCAAGCTCATCGTTACTTACAGCACGCTTGGGAAGAGCCGCCCCAACACCTGTTAACCGACTACCAGCTCTCTTATTCTCAGAGGAAGGATTCTGCGCCATGGGAGGTCTCACTCCTGCTCTTTTGCCTCTACGGGCTGGCCGAGCATCCCAAGCTGCTCCAACCGATGACGAATCTTATCATTGAGGGTGTTTTCAACAGCATCAATCGCGACATCCACAGCAGAAGCAAATCCCTCTGCATCTGCACCACCATGAGATTTTACAACAATCCCATTCAACCCGACAAACACCGCACCATTATATCGGCTAGGGTCAATCCACTCCCGCATGCGGCGCAAACCGGGGCGCACTAACATATAGCCAAGCTTCGTCAACCAATTCGTTTGGAAGACATGCCGCAGGAGACCTAGAGCCAGCTTTAAAGCCCCTTCCCCCGTTTTTAGCGCAACATTGCCCGTAAACCCATCGGTCACAACAACATCCGTTACGCCTGCGGTAATATCATGTCCCTCTACAAAACCATGAAAACTATCGGCCAACACACTATCACGCAGTCTTTCCGCTGCTTGCCTTAGCCGCTCATCACCTTTTAGATCTTCTGAACCAACATTGAGCAAGCCAATAGTCGGGGCTTTTAATGACAGAGTTGCTTGAGCGAAAGCCTCACCCATAATCGCAAACTCGACAAGGTTACGAGCATCACACACAATGTTCGCACCAAGGTCCAACATCACAACATCGCCACGCGCAGAGGGTTGAACTGCCGCCATAGCTGGGCGGGAAATACCCGGTAAAGCCTTAACGATAATCTTCGCTAAAGCGAGCATTGCCCCGCTATTACCAGCAGACACAACACCGCGCGCTTCCCCCGCGGCAACAGCTTCCATCGCAGCGCGCATAGAAGACCCACGCACACGCAGAGCCGCGGTGGGTTTCATGTCCATAGGGATGCTCTCTGGTGCATGGCGCACCGTGCAAGCAGCACTCAGCCGAGGATAATTTTTAAGTGATTGATTTAGAATCTCCTCATCACCGATGAGAAGAATCCGAATCTTCGGATGATGGATGAGTGCCGTCTCCAGCCCTGCTAGGACGATTTTGGGAGCGTTATCCCCCCCCATAGCATCAACAGCTAGGGTAAAAGGAACTGAAGCTTGCGCCATCTGTTTATCAGCCTCGCCCTCAGCTCTGACGACAGACGCCTCCGTCATGAGTGCAGCCCCCTGAAAGTTCTTCCATCTTCCCTGTTTGCACAAACGCAAGACAGGCGCAGCCCTAAGCCATACTCAGGGCTTTTCCCCTTTATACAAAGGGATGATTAAGCGCGGACAGCTTTCAGCGCACGGCCTTCAGCATTAACAACCTCACGCCCATCATAATGGCCGCAATGGCTGCATACATGGTGCGGACGCTTCATTTCACCGCAATTTGCACATTCTGCATGAGCCTCAATACGAAGCGCATGGTGGCTACGGCGCATACCGCGACGGGACGGTGTCGTTTTTCTCTTAGGGACGGCCATGGGTCTCTGCCTCTCACTGGGTTATATTCCGGCTCCTGCTACCGCATAGCGCGGCCTCAAGCCAGAGAAATCTCAATTACTCTCACCACCGCCATAAGCTACGGTGCTTAGGCGTGGGGCTCTAGCAGAGAGAAAGCCTCCCTGCAAGCCATCAATGCCTTACGACATCACTACTCTGCACGCTTTTCTATCAGAATCGTTACAGAAAGGCCACTCTTGGCTCTATTTTTCCTGCATTTTTTTCAAAATATCAAAAGGAGTCTTTCTCTCTGCCCCAGAGCCTGCATCAAGCTCATCATCAGAGGGCGTAACATCCACAAAGCTCTCCAGCCCTGCTCCAGCACGGCGTGGATAAGGCGTTAGGCATAAAGCTAATTGCTCCGCTGCCGCTTCACCAAGGTCAATCATCCGTCCATCATAAGGGACATCATCCGCATCTTCTTGCAGCAAGCTTTCAATATCAATTTCATCATCAGCAGGCATAGCGGATTCTGGCACAAAGCGAAGCTGGAACACTTCATTCAGCACCTCCTCTACCGGCTCGCCTGTAATGATACAGGCTTGCTCAGCCTTTGCATGAAGATGCCCACCCGCTAATACAATACCATCTTGCCCCCGCTGAAGCTGGAACTCACATTTTAGCTGGCTTAACGACACTAACCCAAAACGCTGTTTAAGGGCCTCGCGCTCCTCAGCATTAGCCTCCACACACTCCTCTAAGGGGCGACCAAGCTTTGCTAAAGGAATACGGCGTGAAAACTCCGGTGTTATACGCTCCAGCGGTACGACTGCACTAGGCTCGGCTGGGTTTTTAGGGGGCATCGTAACCTCACGAATGAAAGCATTTATAGTCCTTAACTATGGCACAAATGCTACGAAAACGCATGAAAAAAGATTGACATATCTCGCTCGCTAGGGCACCGGAAAGAGCCATATAACTTGCCCGCATGCTATCAGGACAATTCGCCCTCCCATGACTACCCTTACGACAAGTTGCTTTCGCCTGTTCCGGTCCCTAATAACGCGCCCCTGCTCCATGGCAGGTCTAGCGGCTGTCGGGCTCCTCATGCTCAGCGGTTGCGAGGCTATCAGCCCGCCGCCTATCCCACGCGGAGCTTTGGTGGAGAAGATGGATTATGACCAGCTTGTCCTTAATTCCAGCACGCAGAATGATGCTCTAAGCATCCTCGGCTCCCCAACGGCGCATGCGACATTTAATGATAACACATGGATTTACATCTCCATGACGAAGGACCTCGTCCCACTGGCACATCCTGTTATTGATAAGCAGCAAGTCTTGGTACTCAACTTCGATAATTCTGGCATCCTGCGGAAGATGAATGTGCTGAATAAACGTGATGCCATTCATGTTCATATGGCAGGCGGGGTCACCCCTACACCGGGGACGCATATCTCCGTTATTCAAGAGCTGTTAGGCAATGTTGGCCGTTATAACCCGATGAACAGCATGGGCAACACCTTCGGCGGAATGGGCAATGGCATGGGCCCGATGAGTGGCCAAGGCACAGGCAATGGGGGCGTTGGCAACTCCATGCCATAACGCGACTCATACCGTTATGGATAATGTTAGGGCGTGCCTGATGATGGGTACGCCCTTTTTAATGCGAAACGCTTAAAGCCTCGACTGCCCGTAGCACACGGCGAAATCCATCAACTGCATTACCATCAACCTGTTTATAAGCCTGTATCACAACAGCCCGAATAGCCCCGAATAACTCACGCTCTAAATCCTTTCCCTTCGCTGTTAAGAAAATGGGACGGCGTCTTTTATCAGCACCATCCTCACGCTGCTCTACCAAAGCATTATCCTTCAACTCCCCCAAAGCACGGCCAAGTGATTGTTTTGTAATGCCTAGTTTTGCGCATAATGTGCTGGGCAATAAGCCTTCATGACTACCTAGCATGAATAAAATCCTATGATGTGCAGGGCCTAACCCATGATGGGCTAACCCCTCCTCACAGGCCAAAGACAGGCACCGCCACATCGTTAGCAAGCCCTCAAAAGACTGCCTGATGGAATCCTCACGCAAATATAGATGCGTCTCTACCATCGCGCGCCCTTCATCCTGCATCATACCCTCCTTTGCCACTATTAATGATGTGATTATGCCCATAATTCATAAATAATCGCTCCTCCCCTCTTTCCTTATCTAGAAACTATTGTCTCATCTTTTGGAGTATGATAGGCCCTTACGCACTGTAATCGGATCCCATCCTTTCAGTGTGCTGTGGTTATAACACATGCTGGAGGATCAGAACCCCCAAAGGAGATGACGACACCGTGCAGGTTCTCGTTCGTGATAATAATGTAGATCAGGCTCTGAAAGCCCTTAAGAAGAAAATGCAGCGCGAAGGCGTCTTCCGTGAGATGAAGCTGCGTCGCCATTTTGAGAAGCCGTCTGAGCGGCGCGCTCGTGAGGTGGCCGAGGCTGTACGCCGCGCCCGTAAGATGGAGCGTAAGCGTCTGGAGCGTGAGGGCTTCTAATCCTCTCATCTCGTACTGTTACGAATGAGAAAGCCATCCGCTACGGGTGGCTTTTTTCATAAGCGCATAAGCACTCTTACCGAATCTGCCAGCCTGTGCTCTTAGATTTTAGCTCAATACGATAAGCCCGCACACGTTGAGAGCCGCTATACCGCGTAATCTGCTCCCCCCTCGTTTGGGCAAAAGCATAATGCGCATCTTCTATCAAAAGGACAGGCTGCACATTCATCCGTGGGAGTTGCTCAATATATGCCCAACGCGCATCTAACCCGATTATCTGAAGGCCGCGCGGGTGGTAAAACGCTAAAATAGAGGCCAAGGCATAATCCCGCACAGCAATAGTTGAGATAGTCTTCTGCTGCGCCTGAGCTATAATATCCGCTGTTAATCGCCCCCATCCTGCACTAAGGCGTGTGATAGGATTCATCGAGGCGGGCAGAGCCATAAACCCCGTCAGAGCTTGGCTATAGATTAAAAACGAGCTTGCCATCCCCATCAGCACAGCCCCCTTTATGTGGCCTCCATACCCGGCACCTGCGACAATAAGAAGGGGATATAATACCCACACCCAATTTGCCTGAACGCGATCTCCTAGTGCATGACATAAGAAGACGGCCATCATCGGCAAAGCAAGCCATAAAAGCACGTTTTGCCGACTACGCGCCCGCCATAGCCCTAACATGCACACCCCTGCTACCCACGGGGTCAGCAACGCCGCTTGCCCTAGAAAAAACTCCCCCAGAAACTGCCCTGCACGCTCTGGGTGCCATTGCATAGTGCGCCCCCCCTGCTTTAACAGCCCAGCCCAATGATGCTTCAGATTCCAATATAGAGTCGGCACTGTCATCACACAGGCAGCACAGCCCGCAACCCAGGGGCCTGCCATACGCCACAAACCGCGCTGGCTAAAGAGGATGTATCCCGCAAGCCCAAGCCCCCATAAAACCGCTGTGTATTTTGAATCCATCGCTAAGCCGAGGCATATACCGCACAGCACCCACCACCCCCAGCGGCTTTGTGGCTGCCCAACCCTTAGCGCGTGAGCCAAAGCCCATAGGGACATGGATAGAAAAAGACATAATGGTGCATCTGGCGTGGCGGGAATAAGCCCAATACTCGCCATCAGCGTAGCATTAAAGAGCCATATAGCCCGCCTCCCTGCTGATTTTTCCTCTGGGAAGAATTGCTGTGCTGTGAGAAAGATGAAAAGATTCGCCACACCGAACCCGACCAGCCCAACAAAGCGCACACCAAAGGCTGTATCACCCCATAAAGCCGTGCCCCCACGCACCCATAAGGCCACCATAAAGGGGTGATCCAGATAGCCCCACTGCATATGGCGCGACCATAGCCAATAATAGGCCTCATCCGGTACGAGCGGGATGCGTATGGCGAGCAGAAGATGCAACAGCCAAAGCAGCCCTAGAGCACCATATAAAAGACGCGGCCCGCGCCAAAAGGTGCATCTATTCCCGCCCGTGCTTGGCATATTTATCTTGGCATATTTATATAGGCACACCAGCCCGCTCGCAGCTTGTCCTAATCACCTGCAAGGTCTGCACACGCACCACATGGGTAACCTCTATCAAATCCCGTGTAAGGCGATTCTGATGCTCAGCATCGCGAACCATGAGGCGTAACAGGAAGTCCTCTCCACCACGAATCATGTGACATTCCCGCGTCTCTGGCCATTGTGCAACGAGGGCTTCAAACTCCTCCAACACCACACTTTTCTGACTATCTAAACCTATGAGCGCGTAAAAACTAATCGTCCACCCTAATTGAGCCGGGGCTAAAGCAGCATGATAGCCTTGGATAAGCCCCATCTCCTCCAGGCGTCTTACCCGCCTTAGACAAGGGGGAGCGGAGATTCCGACACGGCGCGCAAGCTCCACATTAGTCACCCGCCCATCTTGCTGCAATTCAGCGAGAATGCTCCGATCAATTTCATCAAGGTCTGCAATGCTCATATACCGTCCCAAAAGGCTGCGGGAGAAGACTATACCAGCTTATATAACCTGCTCTTTTTAATGTGGAAACCATTTCCTCCTTTCTGGGCAATAATCTTTCATATTTCTTCTCTTATCATTATTTTTATCGACATCTTTCATATACTATATTTGTTACCCAACAGGCTTAGGTCAGTGCCATAATGGTCCTACCCTACGAGGGCCATCTGGTCATCCTCTTTAGAATTATGGAGCTTATCATGGCTAAACAACACCAAACCGATATGTTAATTGTTGGTGCTGGCCCCGCAGGATATACCGCTGCTATCTATGCTGCCCGCGCGGGAATGAATCCCCTCCTCGTCACCGGTATGCAACCCGGAGGGCAGCTCACCATCACAGATGAGATTGAGAACTTTCCCGGTTTTGCCAAACCTGTCCAAGGCCCTTGGCTGATGGAACAAATGCGCGAGCAAGCCGAGCATGTTGGCACGACATTACTCTACGACCTCATTACAGAAGCCTCCCTTAAACAAGGCCCCGATGCGGAAGGTTATTTTCACCTCACAGGAGATTCTGGTGATCAATTCCGCGCCTGTACGGTTGTTATCGCTACAGGGGCCCAAGCGAAATGGCTCGGTTTAGAATCTGAAAAAGCCTATCAAGGGGCGGGCGTCTCGGCTTGTGCAACTTGCGATGGATTCTTCTATCGCGGCAAAGAGGTCGCCGTTATCGGTGGGGGCAATACAGCTGTGGAGGAAGCCCTTTACCTCACTCATCATGCTTCTGTTGTCCATCTTATCCATCGGCGTGATAGTTTGCGCGCAGAGCGTATCTTGCAAAAACGTCTGCACGCAAACCCCAAAATCAAGCTGCATTGGAACAAAGAGGTCCACGAGATTTGCGGCAGTGGAAGCCCTGCCGTTGTTACAAAGCTGCGCCTTGCTGATACAAAACAACCCGGCGTTATAGAGGAACTCCCCGTAGATGGCGTATTCATTGCCATTGGTCATAGCCCTAGCATTGGGCCTTTCCGTCATGAGGTCGCTTGCGATGAGGAAGGCTACATCATCACCAAAGCAGGGACGGCGAGCACCTCCATCCCCGGTGTTTTCGCGGCGGGTGATATTCAGGATAAAACCTACCGCCAAGCCATCACAGCCGCCGGGACAGGGTGCATGGCCGCATTAGAGGCGGAACGTTACATTGCCGAACTCGGTCTAAATGACGAAAAACCGCGCTAAAATACCGCTTATTCCCCTTCACAAAGAACGATACGCAAAAGAAACGCATTTGATTGCTATTCTGCCCTTGACCATTCAGTGCTTTTCAGGAAGTTTTTACCAAAGAAAACACTGAAGGTCAGGGCGTAGGGTATATGAGCAAAGCAGGCCATGATTATTGCGAAGGGGCGTACGGGAATCAAAAAATGGATTGGGATAAACTCCGCATCTTTCACACCGTAGCTGAGGCCGGGTCCTTTACCCATGCAGGGGACCGCCTTAACCTGAGCCAATCTGCTGTATCTCGACAGATTTCTGCCCTTGAGGAAGTACTCGGCGTACCACTTTTTCACCGTCATGCGCGTGGCCTCATCCTGACCGAGCAAGGTGAAGTCCTCCACCGGACGGCGCGAGAGGTCTTCTCTAAACTGGCTCTAACCCAAGCGTTTTTAAGTGAAAACCGCGAGAAAGCAGCCGGCAAGATTAAGGTCACAACAACCTCTGGCTTCGGCCTCTCTTGGCTAACACCGCGCCTTCATCGTTTTGTGGAGAAGCACCCTCATGTTGAGGTCACTCTCCTACTTGAAGATTCCGATTTGGACCTCAGCATGCGCGAAGCTGATGTAGCTATTCGCCTGCATCCCCCAACCCAGCCGGACCTTATTCAACGTCATCTCGCCAGTTTTCACATGCCTATTTATGCCAGTAAGGAATATTTAGAGCAGCACGGCACACCAACTACCCTTAAAGAACTTGCCCAGCATAACCTTATAGGATTTGCAGGCTGGCACCTTCCCCTACCTCATGTGAATTGGCTCATAGAGCGACTTTTAAAAGATAAAATTATCCTTCACCCCAAAATCAACCTTGCTATTAATAATATAGCTGCCGTTGGTATGGCTATTGCCCAAGGTAATGGGATTGGAACCCTACCCTTTTACACAGCTTCTGCTCATCCCAATCTAGTCCGTATTCTACCAGATGTTCATGGACCATTGGCAGAAGCCTTTTTTGTCTATCCTGAGGAGCTAAAAAGCTCTAAACGCATTTCTGTCTTCCGGGACTTCTTGTTAGAAGAACTCAACGCCGCACGCACAGGGAAGGATGTGCCCTCCCATAGCGCAGAGGCCTTTATTACTTCGCACGATTGACCCGTTCGCGCAGCTCCTTCCCCGCGCGGAAGAAAGGAACGCGCTTTGCCTTAACATCAACGGCCGCCCCTGTCCGGGGGTTGCGCCCTTGGTGAGCGGTGTGTTGACGCGTCCCAAAGCTACCAATCCCCCGCAGCTCTGCCCGATTGCCAGCTTCCAACCCTTCGGCAATATGCGTAAAAATCCCATCGACAGCCTTGCTGACTTTCTCTTTAGCCATGCCATCCAGACGTAAGGCTAACAAGGCGACAAACTCCGACCGCGTCATTTCTACCCTCCGTCATTTTGTTCCCTAACAAGCAGAGTGGCAAGATGTAGGCCGGAGCGTCAAGCAAAAAGCAGTATTATAGAAAAAGCCGGGAACATGCCCGGCCTTCTCATTACTCATAGCTTCTACTTCACTCTATTAGAGGTCACTATTATGACCACGCTTATGCTCCGCAGAGACCCCAATATTCCGCCCCAGACCAATCGTTCTGGCTAATTCAGAACGGCGTGCAGCATAAGAGGGAGCCACCATAGGATAATCCGAAGGAAGGCCCCATTTCTCGCGATATTGGTCCGGTGTCATATCATAAGTGCTTTTAAGATGACGTTTGAGCATCTTCAGCTTTTTACCATCTTCCAAACAGATAATGTAATCTGGGAAAACAGATTTACGAACGGGAACAGCCGGCTGCTGCTTAGGGGACGCACCTTCCTCTCTTAGGTCGCTCTCCCCTCCTGCCAAAGCTTCATATACCTGGCGTATCAGTCCCGGTAGACTATCAGCAGGCACATCAGAGCCTGCTAACTTAGCAACGACAATATCAGCCGTTAACTCTAAGAGCTGTTTACGCTCGGCATTGGAGGAACTTTGGCCTTCTCTAGCCGGTATATTTTCTGTCATTGAATAACCTTCTTCGCTATAAATCTTCATGAGAGGATTCATGAAACTTTTACTATTTTTCCTCTAAACAAAAAAGAGAAAATATTCCTACTTACAAAAAAAAACATCTTTCCCGTCCTCCTTCCTTCCACGAACTTTTCAATTACTAAGTGTTACCCCTCGCCTAAACAGACAAACAGAAGTAGGGTCCTATACAGAAATCTTTTTGGACCAGAACATGCTTACCCGTTTCCTAACTAACTTACATTCCAGAGGGGCTTCTTTTTTACCCTGGGTACTAGCCCCCTCTCTCAATGGGTTTCTCTTTGCCCTTCGCACGACCATTGCCGCCTGCCTAGCCCTCGGAATCGCCTTATGGCTAGAGCTTGATAGCCCCATCTGGGCTCCGATGACGGTATGGTCTGTAGCACAACTTACGCGTGGGGAAAGTCTCTCTAAGGCACGCTGGCGCATCATTGGCACGTTGATCGGCGGGACGGCGGCTCTTGTCTTTATTGGTATTTATCCGCAAGCTCCATGGCTCTTTTTCCCCCTCATTGCGGTATGGATTGGCCTATGCAGTGGGTTTGCTACCTTTGTAAGTAATTTTCGCTCATATGCGCTTGTTCTCTCTGGCTATACCTGTGCTATCATTTGCATGGATATTGTCCCAGAAACCAACAACATCTTTATGTTTGCTGTCTCGCGCGCCAGCTACATCATCCTTGGTGTGTTATGCGAGGCATTTATTGGCCTACTTTTTGCCTTTAACCAAGACCACCGCGCCCATATTAGCGTCCGCCAAAAACTAGAATCTGCTCTTACTCTTGTTTGTAATACTTTATACCACATTCTGCGGCAGGATCGTGGTGCCATAACAGAGGCCCGCAATCTCTTTGGGACCATTCTATCCATCAATGATCAAATCGAGTTTTCCGAGCTTGAGATGGGCGTGCATGGCCATGAAGGCGACCATGCCCGTGCAGCCTTGGCAGCCGTCTCCGCTTTGTTATCTCGCAGTTTTGGGATGGCCACACGCTTGGAGCTTCTCTCCTCCAACCATAAGGATTTTGATACAGTCATTGCGGCCTTCATCCAATTCTTGCAGCATTTCTCTAAGCGTCTCCCCCAGGAGAGTGAAATATCAGAGCTTCTTGCGGAACTTCAGCATCTCAGAGACCTTTGCCGCCGCTATGCGACTCCTCACCGCCTTATTCCCCTTACTCCGACCGACCCCACCACACCAACAGAAGATAGCCTCATCACCAACTCCGCCTTAGATGAACGTATTCTCTTTTCCTCTTTAGGGGACCTCATCGGTGACCTTGAAGAAGCCATTACAGAATATCACGCCAGTACCCACACAATTCGTGGTGACCATTTTCAGTTCCAACGTCATACACACCGTGATGGGCGGCTTGCTTTTAATAATGGCTTCCGCGCTGCATTGGCTGTTCTTGTTACATCTTTTATTTATGAAGTCACCGCTTGGTCAAATGGCAATACACTCATCAGCATTACCGCTCTAATCTGCGGCCTTTTCGCTACGAAGGAAAACCCTGTCCTAGGAACGATCAAGTTCCTAAAAGGATTGGCGGTAGCATGGTGTGTTGCGTGGCTACTCTGCTTTGTCTTCATCCCGATGGTAACAACTTATGAGCCCCTTATCATCATCCTCTCTGCTGCGATGATGCTCGGCGGCCTCGCACGGGCTAACCCTGCAACGGCCCCTGCGGCAGCGGCGTATAATCTACTCATGCCTCTTATGCTGGGGATTCAAAACCATCATATTATTGATGAATCGAAGTTCTATAATACAACATTAGCGATTATGCTTTCCGGCGTTACGGCGGTTTTAATCTTCCGCAGTATTCTCCCCTTTAATCGCAAAGCAGAAGCCTTCCGCTTACGCAAGGCAACCCTACGCGAGCTACGCAACCTCGCTAGCCTGGGCAGCACACCGCATATCAGCGCATGGATTGGGCATAATACGGACCGTTTCTCCCGCTTGCTCCGCCATGCCACAACCATCACTCCACTCGTAGAAGCTGGCATACAGGGGACATTAGCTACCCTTACCTTAGGGCTAAATATCATTCGCCTTCGCGGTTTGCTTAATCGTGAATATTTACCCGAAAGCGCGCGCCGGCCTATTACGCTTGTTCTCTATTACATCGAACATTCATCCCGCCGGCATGACCGCGCCGCCCGCCTGACCCGTGCAGCCATTCGCCGCCTCCGCGAGCTTGATACACAAGACCATGAGGCCATCATTCGGCTAGAAATCACCCGCGCCTTGACCCATCTTGTCGTCATTGAATACACATTGCGTACCAATGAGAACTTTCTTGATGCGAGCGAGCCTTTCCGTGGGGAAGGTCCCATCACCACACCTCCCCCTCAACCGCCAACATTGCAAGAGTTAGAAAGTACCTAACGATTATGAAAATCCATTATCTCGTCACAAGTTTAGAGACAGGCGGGGCGGAATTTGCCATTCCTGACATCGTTCATGCCCTTAAAACCTATGGGCATCATGTTGATGTCACCGCATGTGAACCCCGCGATATGGGAGCCGCCCCGTATCTTGATCGCGCAGGCATCCCGTATCGACTACTTGGGACAAAAAGGCGGCCTTTCCTCCTCACGCTCTTGCGTATTTTACGCTTACTCCGCAGAGACCGCCCTGATATTATTTGGACCTCCCTAAGCCGCGCTACGTTACTCGGCCAACTTGCGGGGAAAATCCTCTCCATCCCCGTTGTGAGCTGGAAGAATAGTGCAAGCATCCGTTTTACCACGACAGCGGGGCGGCCCATCACACGGTTATGGGTGGCGGATTCCCCTTATGTTGCACAATTTTTACAGGATGTTATGGAGATTCCTCCAGCAAAGATAACATGCTGGCCACTTTATATTGCTGCGCCTAACAGCCATCCAGCCCCGCAATGGGATGGCACAACACCGCTGCATATTGGCACTACAGGCCGCTTACATGAGGTTAAAAATTATCCCCTCTTGATTGAAGGCCTTGCCCTCTTCCGCCAGCGTTACCCACAATGGGCCGACCATATCCGCCTCTCCTTTGCTGGAGATGGCCCCCAACGTGCCGAGTTAGAAAGCCTCATCAAAACATATGGGCTTCAACACCATGTGTTTCTTTTAGGCTTTCAAACAAATGTCACGTCTTTCCTCAAGACACTCCATCTTTATACGCAACCCTCACGCTATGAGGGCATGTGCCTTGCCGCGCATGAAGCCATGAATATGAGCCTCCCTGTCATTGCCACACCAGTGGGGGAAATGCGTCATAGCGTCCAACCCGGTAAAACGGGGTTTATCCTCCAGCCTGACCATATCCCAGAAACATTCTGTGAGACCTTAGCAGAGATATTCCAACACCCTGAAGAACTGCACCGCTATGGCATAGCCGCTAAAAGCTATATTGATGCACATTATAGCCGAGACGCCTTCATGCAGCGATGTGGAACGATTGTTGAAAGACTGGCGCAGATGACTGGCATAAAGACATTGGAGAATACTCCATCATGACAAAACTCTGCCGCTATGGCCTCCTCGGCTCTGAAAAACCCGGATTAATTGATAGCTCTGGCACAATACGAGACCTCTCCAGCCTTTGGGATGATGTAACACCAGAGCGCCTCTCTCCCCACTCCCTTGCCCAACTAGCGAAGATTGATACAGCGACCTTGCCACTTGTAGAGGGCTCTCCACGGTTCGGCGTACCTGTTAGTCATGTTTCTAAATGTGTTTGCATTGGCCTAAACTATGCTGACCACGCCGAAGAAGCCGGTCTTCCCATCCCGCAAGAGCCAATCGTCTTTCTAAAAGCTCCTTCTGCCCTTTGTGGTGCTTATGATGATATTCCCATTCCCCCCCATGCCACACAGATGGATTGGGAGGTGGAGCTAGGCATCATCATCGGCAGCACGGCACGCTATGTGACAGAAGCGGACGCTTTGGACTATGTGGCAGGATACTGCATCATCAATGACGTGTCAGAACGCAGCTTCCAAATGCAATCCTCACAATGGGACAAAGGCAAAGGCTGCGATAATTTCGGACCTGTTGGTCCCTATCTCGTCACGGCTGATGAAATTGCCGAGCCACAGCAACTCCGTCTCTGGCTGGATGTGAATGGCACACGCCGGCAAGATGGCTCGACAGCGACTATGATTTTCTCCGTCAGGCAGATTATCGCCTATCTCAGCCGGTACATGACCCTCCTCCCCGGCGACATCATCGCCACTGGCACCCCACCCGGCGTGGGGATGGGGCACAAGCCACCCCTTTGGCTGCAAGAAGGTGATGAAATACGACTTGGTATTGAAGGGCTGGGCGAGCAAAAACAAACACTAATACGGTGGCGGCAATGAAAACACCGCCACCATCCTCGTGAATATGGAGCATCAGTTTCACAATACCGGGAGGAACAAGAATCATATTATATTGCTGATCCTCGGCACGTGAAGCTGAAACAATTTATGATCTTATTTTTCAACACAATATTATCTGTTTTATATCACAGCTTCTTTAACTTCTTCTGTGCATCTATATTACCCATAGATGCTGCTTTACGAAGCCAATTTGCCGCTATATGCACATCCCGCCTTGTTGAATGTTCTTCTAAATATATGAGCCCCAAAGTATAAGCCGCAACATCATCACCTTGTGCAGCGGCACTTTCCAAATAGGCTATCGCCGTATCGAGGTCTTGCCACCCCCAATAGATTGTCCCCAGTTTAGTTTGGGCAGGGGCGTAACCTGCCTCGGCGGCTTTTTTATACCACGCTAAAGCGGTATCTTCATCGCGCTTCACGCCCTGCTTATTCTCATAAGCCAAACCTATATCATAGGCTGCCGCTGCACTACCTTGCTTCTCTGCTTTTTGGAACAGAGCAAACGCCTTTGCATAATCACGCGGGACACCATGGCCATCCCTATAAAGCTCTCCAAGCTTTGCTAACGCCAAGTCATCATCTTGAGCTGCGGCCTTTTGATACCATTTTAAAGCTTCGTTATAATCTTGGGGAACGCCCTGCCCGTACTCGTATAATAACCCAATATTATATTGAGCCACTGAATCATCTTGCTCTGCGGCCTTCCGATACCATTCTAAGGCCTTGCCATAATCTTGAGGAACACCCCGCCCCAACCGGTATAACGTCCCAAGCCCCTCTTGGGCTGTAACATCATCTTCAACAGCCGCCTTCTGGTACCACATGGCAGCTTTTGCGTAATCTTGAGGCACACCTATGCCTTGGTCGTAAAACTCACCCATCTTCGATTGAGACGGCACATCACCTTGATCTGCCGCCTTTTTATACCATTCAGCCGCTCTTACTTCATCCTGTGCAACACTTATCCCAAAAAGATAAGCGTTCCCCATGACACTCTGAGCACTTGCATTGCCATGCTCTGCCTTATTGAAAATAACAAACATGCCCGGGTCTCGCGGGTCTATATTAGGATTCTGCTTAGACTTCGCACATCCAGCATGGCTTAAAGAGACCATAACCGTGGCTGATAATACCGTTAGAATGATACGCGTCTTCATCCTGCAGCTCCCTAAACTCTGCTGTATAAGCAGCAATCTACCCGAGACTAGCATCTTCTATGATGATTCATATGTAAAAAATACGGAATCCTTGGCGGAGAGAGAGGGATTCGAACCCTCGGAACGCTTGCACGCTCAACGGTTTTCGAGACCGCCCCAATCGACCACTCTGGCACCTCTCCGGGGCTTGGGGCTAAAGCCGGGACTATGCCCGGACACCACCAAGTAATGCCGGTGTTATGGCGAGATTTTACCCACTTGGCAAGGGGTTTCCCCTCTCATCCTCTCGTCAATCCTCCCCTGCAACCCATAAATCCTACTTTATTTATTGACGATACAAGGGAAAAGCAGTACAGAACCCCACTGTTCCTATGGTTTTCTACCACTGGTAGGAAATTGTTTGAACCAATGAAAAAAAGCGAGCGGGTCTGCCAAACCTACAAAGCTAGGTGAGGCTAAGGGCCAGAGGCTTCGGTAACATAAAGAGAGTTTTGCATGTTTGCAGTCATCCGCACGGGCGGGAAACAATATCGCGTTGCTAAAGACGCTATCTTGAAGGTCGAAAAGCTAGAGGCTGAGGCTGGTAGCACAGTGACCTTCTCCGATGTTCTTATGGTTGGTGGTGAAGGCAGCACCAAGGTTGGGGCTCCGCTGGTCGAAGGGGCTAGTGTTACCGCTAAGGTTGTTGCCCAAGATCGCTTGCCAACGGTCATCATCTTCAAAAAACGCCGCCGTCAGAATAGCCGCCGTAAGAATGGCCATCGCCAGCCGGTAACTGTTCTGCGTATTACCGCAATCAACGCCGCGTAACTTCGCCCGTTCTTTAAGGAGACACAGTCATGGCACAAAAAAAAGCAGGTGGTTCCAGCCGTAACGGGCGCGATAGCGCAGGCCGCCGCCTCGGTGTGAAAAAATTTGGTGGCCAGAGCGTCATCGCTGGGAACATCATCGTCCGTCAGCGTGGCACAAAGGTGCATCCGGGTGAGAATGTCGGTATGGGCCGTGACCATACACTTTTCTCCCTCGTTGATGGCCGCGTGCGCTTCCAGCGTCGTGCTGGTGGTAAGGTCCATGTGTCCGTTGCCCTAGCAGAAGCTGCTGAGTAACACTCTCTGTTGCCCTTATAGGCGCAGAGCATGAGGAAGGGTCGGCTCCATCATGGTGCCGGCCTTTTTTCTTCTCCCCTCCTCCCTTCGTACATGCGGTCTTTCTCATGAAATTTCTTGATCAAGCTAAAATCTATGTCCGCTCCGGTGATGGGGGGGATGGTGTGGTCGCTTTCCGGCGCGAAAAATATATCGAGTTTGGCGGCCCTGATGGCGGTGATGGTGGCCGGGGTGGGCATATTTACGTCCGGGCTGTGCCGAGCCTTAATACATTAATCGACTTCCGCTACACTCAACATTTCCGCGCCCGTAAGGGAGGGAATGGGGCTGGCTCCAACAGAACGGGGGCTGGAGCGGATGATGTCATCATTGATGTGCCCATCGGTACGCAAATCTTTGATGAAGACCGTGAGACCCTTCTTGCTGACCTTGATGAAGATAATAAAACCGTTCTGCTCTGTCAGGGGGGTGATGGCGGGCTTGGTAATGCTCATTATAAAAGCAGCACCAACCGGGCCCCGCGCCGTGCGGATAAAGGCTTCCCCGGGGAGGAACGCTGGGTTTGGCTCCGACTGAAACTCATTGCCGATGTCGGCCTTGTGGGCCTACCCAATGCAGGTAAGTCCACTCTCCTCTCTGTTGCCTCGCGTGCCCGGCCAAAGATTGCTGATTATCCCTTCACAACCCTACATCCTCAACTTGGCGTTGTGCGTCTTAACGCTATGGAAGAGTTCGTCATTGCCGATATTCCCGGCCTCATTGAGGGCGCAAGCGAAGGTACAGGGCTGGGTGATCGCTTTCTCGGCCATGTGGAACGCTGCGCGCTACTCATCCACCTCATTGATGGGACAGATGAACATTTCGTCCAAAATTGGCGGATGATTCGTAAAGAGCTCAAAGCCTATGATGAAGGCCTTGCTGCTAAACCAGAGGTTTTAGTCCTTAATAAATGCGATGCACTTCTGCCAGAAGATATTGCAGAACGTAAAGCCGCTTTGGAAGCTGCCTCTGGCGCGGAGGTCCATCTCCTCTCCGGGGTCAGCAGGGATGGGCTGCCAGAATTACTCCGCTATGTACAAGACCGCGTAACAGCCTCTCGTAACGCTTAAACCTTTAAAGGGAGGGACGCCTTCATCCCAACGCCCCTCCCCTTTATCGCTACGCCCATATAACCGAAAGGCTGCGCACGCCTTGTGCGCCGCGGATTAAGACCCCTTCAATATCCGCTGTGGCAGAAGGACCGGACATTAACACGCCATACCCTGCTGTACGGAACTCCGAACGTTCCCGGTAGGCATTATGCATGTTCCCGACCAACTCATCTTTGGCGAGCAGAACAACCAAATGCTGTGCAAGATGGACATCTGCGAGATGGTCCTTCAACTCCACTTCGCTAAGGAAGATACCGCCCATCTCCGCCACGCCAAAGGCTGCACGCACCACCATAACATCCACTGTATCTGCCTCTTGGTGCGTGGTGAGGTCCTCTATTCGTAACGTGCCTTTTACTTCAGGCACAGCGGTGCAGAGATTACGCCGTTTAGGGAAAGCACGCGCAATCGCTGCCTCCACCGTCTCACCATCTTGGCGATGAATCATCTGCCCGCCCATCAAAGCAAGGTTGGATTCAAAACGCTCCGGGCTAGCATCTTGGTCACCCAGCATCACAATGGGAGGCAAAGGGTAAGCCTCCTCCGCAGGGGACTTCACCGCCCGTAAACGACCAAGAATGACATCACGCGCGCTCATAGCCTTATCACTCATGATGATGTCCCCTCCTGCGCGGTAGTCTCTTTCTTTAAACGGTTCTTTTTGTACCAACTATGGAATGTCTCCTTCACCGGGTGAGGGAGCTCGCGATGTTTTCCCCATGGGTTCAAATAATTATACAGCACAAAACGCGGCATGGTTTTTAAAGCCACCTCTGTCCCGCTAATGGAGAGGCGATATAATTTCGGCTGGGATAATAACCGCCCGGCCATCTTCATAATTTCCTTTTTCACAAAAGGAATTTCATGCCGCTCGGCTAAAATACGCCGCCATTTATAAAGCTGGTCGTGAATATCAATCTTCACCGGGCATACATTAGTGCAGCTTCCATTCATCGTGGAGGCAAAGGGAAGTGTGCTAAACTTCTTCGCATTAAACGTAGGGTCGATAATCGCCCCGATAGGGCCAGAATAAACCGCACCATAAGACTGACCACCAGACCGCCGATAAACGGGACAGGTGTTCATACACGCCCCACAGCGAATACATTTGAGCGAGGACCAAAAATCCTCCATCCCCAACCGTTCTGAGCGGCCATTATCCACAAGGATGACATGCATCTCCCCGCCCTTCTTCGGCTTACGGAAATGCGTTGTATATTGCGTAATGGGTGAGCCAAGCGCGCTGCGGGATAATAAGCGTATAAACACGCCTAAATCCTCCATCCGCGGCACAAGCCGTTCAATCCCTAATGTCGCGATATGTAGATTCGGCAAATTCGCGCTTAAATCCGCATTGCCTTCATTAGTACACACCACAAAACTCCCTGTCTCTGCAACAAGGAAGTTCCCCCCCGTCATGCCTGTATCGCCACTCAGCAAAACGGGACGCGCTGCATTGCGTTGTGCCTCTGCCAAAGCGTGAGGGTCATCAATCGCAGGGTCTGTGTGGTAATGTTTGGCAAAAACCTTCGCAACATCTTTGGTAAGCTTCTGCACCGCGGGGACCACCACATGGCTAGGCAGCTGATTATCCAACTGTTGGATGCGCTCGCCGAGGTCTGTCTCCGTAACGGTAATGCCTTTAGGCTCCAAATATTCGCGCATTTCACATTCATCGGTAATCATCGACTTACTTTTGATGATGGATGAATGACCATGCGCCTTGAGGATGCCCTCTACGATGCGGTTATGCTCTGCCCCATCGCGTGCCCAATGGACGTGAATCCCATTCTTTTTTGCATTCTGCTCAAATTGCTCCAAATAATGCGGCAAATGGGCGAGTGTATGCTCTTTAAGCCGGGATGCTTGTTGGCGCAGCTCCTGCCATTCTGGCAGCTCATGCATTTGTTCATCCCGTTTCTGCCGCATCCCCCAAAGACGTTCATCATGAAAAATGCGATGCAGATCATCCTTTAAAAACTCAGCCGCCAATGAGGCATGCGGGACTGGCTTCTCCCTCATGAGCGCGCTCCATTAAGAATATCAGCAATATGAATAAAGCGGATTGGCACGCCATTGCGCTCCGCACAGCCTTGTTGGTGCATCATGCAAGATGTATCGGCAGAGACAATATATTCCGCCCCCGCATTATGGTGATCATTCACTTTATCCAACCCCATCCGTGCTGAGACGGCTTCCTCCGTTACGGAATATGTGCCGCCAAAACCACAACATTCATCAGGGCGTTTCGGTGTTGCGAAGGAAATACCCTTCACCGCAGAAAGTAACGTCTTAGGTTTGGAGAAGAACGGCTCGCCCAACTCGGACATGCTGGCCGTACGCAAAGCGCGTAATGTTGCACAACTATTATGCAGCCCTACTTTGTGAGGAAACTCTGCCCAAGGGAACTCCCGCACCCGCAGCACATCATGAATGAACTCTACAAGCTCATACGTATTTTGCCGCACATGACGGACCTCATCAGTCTGCTCAATCGCATCAAAGTTCTCACGAATATGATGAACACAGCTCCCAGATGGAGCCACAATCATATCATATTTAGCGAAATTGCGGATAAAGAGTGCTTCTGTCTCTTTCGCATCGCGATTGCACCCGGAGTTCGCCATAGGCTGACCACAACAGGTTTGGTCCATAGGATACTCAACATCCTGCCCCAATTTCTCCAGCAACTCCAACGTTGCAATGCCTGTTTTGGGAAAGAATGCATCTATATAACAAGGAATAAATAAGCCAATTTTCATAATGGCTTGTTGTATGAGGGGCTTAATGAACAATCAATAAAACAAAATGTGACTAAACTTAATAATCAATGAGATTACTAAATGATAATCACTCTCATCTATACTAATACCTCTGATGAAAAAAGGGGGCGTTCATCACGCCCCCTCTCCTCACGACCTAATAAAAGGCTACCTCTTACTTAGTAAGAGCCGGTAGCGGGTCCATTAGGCCAGGGTTATCGGCATAATCAACAGGCACAGCAATCACAACCGGGCCTTGTGTCTCCATCCCCTCACGCAGAGCAGCTTTAAAGCTCTCTACGCTATTGACGTTAATCCCCTTCGCCCCAAAAGAGCGGGCAAAGGCTGCAAAGTCAATCGGACCGAATGCTACTGCGGCATCACGGCCATATTTCTTCTCTTCCTGAATACGGACCATGTTGAAGTGCTGATCCACCCAGATGATATGGATGAGGTTGCTCTTCAGACGAACAGCCGTCTCCAGGTCCATAGAGGACATCATGAAGCTACCATCGCCAGAGACGGAAATAACCTTCTGCGCTGGGTTAAGGATGCTGGCAGACATACCCCATGGCAGAGCAACGCCCATCGTCTGCTGGCCGTTACTGATGAGCATCTGCCGTGCACGGAAGACGTCCAAGAAACGCGCATGCCAAATATGGAAGGACCCCATATCCAAACAGATTGTCATATCCTGCGCGACGATGTCTTCCATCACCTTGATGATCTCAAGCGGATGGAGCATCCCCTGCTGGGTGCTTTTTGCCTTCTCGAAAGCGAGCTTTTGAGAGGCACGATACAGCTCTAAAATCTTATCCAAAGCGGCACCGTTGGAAAGGCCAGAAACCTCCCGCGTCAGATGCTTCAATGTATGAACAATGGAGCCAATCAACTCAATTTCTGGATTAAAGGCATTGTCCAGCTGAGCCGGAACGACATCAATATTCACAATCGGGCGATCAGGCTTCGTGTTCCAAAGGCCGGGATCATACTCAATGGGGTTATACCCAATAGCGATGACAAGGTCCGCCTCTTGCAGCAGGTAATCACCATACTGGTTGTGGAACAACCCAATCCGACCACAGAAGCGCGATTGCAAGTCTTTAGAGAGAGTACCAGCAGCCTGGTAGGTCTCCGTTACCGGTAAGTTGGTTGCCTTAATAAAAGCACGGATTGCCTCGGCATTTTCAGGCTTGCTGGCCTTCATCCCCAATAGGACGACCGGCTTTTTAGCCTTCTTAATCGCCGCAGCGGCATCCTTAATCTCATCCTCTGGGGCTGGGCCAGCTTTAGCAAAGCTGCGTTTACCCATTAGCGGATAATCTTTGGTGATTTCTGCGTTCAGCACATCCATCGGGATGCTTACAAAGGCACCGCCCTGCCGGGGGCTCTCTGCTGCACGCAACGCATTGCCGATAACCTCGGAGGCCGCAGCGGGATCACCAATCTCTGCGCTATATTTCGTCACCGGGCGCAACATGCTGACTGTATCCATGCTTTGATGGGTCAATTTCAGCAAATCAGCACGCCCAACAGCCCCGCCAATGGTGAGGACAGCATCACCCTCGGAGGTTGCTGTTGCCAAACCGGTTGTCAGGTTGGACACACCGGGGCCAGATGTGGCAATCGCTACACCAGCTTTACCCGTGATACGGCCAATCCCCCCCGCCATAAAGACGGCATTTTGCTCATGCCGCGCTACAATGGTGCGGATGGGAGAATCTTCCAATGCCTCAAAGAGACGGTCAATCTTTGCACCGGGAATCCCGACAATATGGTCAACGCCATGGGCTTCTAAATTACGGACGATAAGATCCGCTGTTGTTTTGCCCGCGTTAGGAGCTTTCTTCTGCGTCATGAGCTACGTTCCTAATCCCATATAACCCCGCCATTATCTAGGCGGTGTTATTGTAAACATATCAAACCAAGTAAAAATCAACCGCCCTCAGCCGTGCGAATAGCCTCATGCAAGCCTGCTGGCAGGAGGTCGGCCTTAGCGAATTCTTCTGTCTTTGGCAGGGAGATTTCCAAGTCGGACATACGGGCGACTTCCAGCTTGCCAGACTTCACACGGTAATCCGTCACATGCCCGCCATGCTTGCGATCATCACTCAAAACATGGAGGTGATAACCTGCAACATTAATCCCTTGCATATAAGGCGGGGTACGGAAGCCAAGCATCACACCGCTAATCTCCCCCATTTTGAAGGTCGGCTGCTTGGCCACAACCTCCAACATGCCCGGGTAAGGCTTATGCTGGCAAAAGACTGTGCGTGTATCGACTTTCTCAAACTCACCGGTAAACCGCACAGCCCCAAAGAGGTTAGGGTTATCGATAAGCTCATTTACAAGAGCCTCAAACTCTTCTTTGCTCATGGGCTTATCAATTGTGACGGTCTTTTCAGGCTCAAAATAGGTCACACAAGCGAAAGGGGTCTTCATATCCGCTGTCGTACCAGAAGCAATCCCCTCGGAGCGGAACTGCCGTACCTCCCCTTCGGTGACGATCATCTCACCATCTAGAGCATCAAACGTACCCAGACCGAAATCACCATGCTGAACCAGCTCACCCAGCGTCATTTCACCGTCATAAACAGCGTCCAACAACGCGGCCATGGTAGATGTCTGGAAAAGCCGGTTCGGCTTTACACCTGAAGGTCGAGTCATATTGCCCCCTGTGTTGTTACTCTCTTCTTCCCTAAAGCAGGTTAGGGAAGGTCACAAATATATAGTTACCATTACCACCATATATCTTATATATGGATCCTATGGAGATTCGTCATTTTCGCTATTTTGTGACCATTGCTGAGACTGGCAACATCACCCATGCTGCTGAAAAGCTAGGGATGGAACAACCACCCCTCAGCCAACAAATCCGCCGTTTAGAACATACACTCGGCATTGCCCTCTTTCGCCGCCAAGCACGCGGTGTCAGCCTAACAGAAGCCGGACGCGCACTCTTGCCCCATGCGCGTTTGATTCTCGACTTACGCCGTCAATTCATTGAGGATGCACACGGCCTTGCCAGAGGGGAGAAGGGCCATCTACGCATTGGCTTAGCAGGGGCTGTCCCCCTCCTCCCCAGCATTCCTTTTGCTATCCGCCAATTCAGCACCATTGCGCCGGGCGTTACCCTCTCCCTAGAAGAAAGCAATACCCCCGCCTTGTGCGAGGCCTTACTCTCCTACCGCACGGACATCACAATTTTGCGCCCGCCTGTGCCGGATCAAGCGAATGTCCATGTCATTCCTTTATTAGATGAACCGACCCTCATCGCCTTACCGAAAGGGCATCCTTTTACCGATGTAGCAGAGATTCACCTCAGCCGCTTAGCCACCGAGCCACTCATCATCTTCCCGCGGGAATTAGGGCCGGGATTCTTTGACGCTATATTAGCGGCTTATCGCGATGCCGGAGTTACGCCTGCCCTTGGCCAACAAGCCCCACAAATTGCAGGAACCATCCCCCTTGTGGCCGCAGGCTTGGGGGTGTCCATCGTCCCCCAATCACTCCACCAACTTCATACAGGTGGGGTGACATTCCATAAAATCGCACGGCCTGCCCCCCATGCAGCCCTCGCGATTGGGGTGCGCAGAGGCGAACAACCACCTCTCATCAACCATTTTATCAGCGTATTACAACAAGCCTGCAAAACACATACCGAATTACCTGACCTGCCATAACCGCCTTACATGCCTAAAGCGCGCCGATAAATATCCAGCAATGTTTCTTGCTCCTCAACCTCAGCAGGCTCTTGCTTACGCAATTTGATAATCTGTTTGACCACTTTTACATCAAACCCAGCGGATTTTGCCTCGGTGAAAATATCACGAATATCCGCCCCTAATGCTTTACGTTCCTCCTCCAAACGCTCCACACGCTCGATGATAGAACGCAAGCGATCCACCGCAATACCGCCTGTTACCGTACCTTCTTCATTATGATTCATATCCATAATCTCTCTGCCTCCCTACTCAACAATTACACGCTACGATGTTTAGGCGGCTTATCGCCCCCTTTTGAAGGGGTCAATACCGCTCCCTGTGGGAAAAAAGCACACCCTCCGTCATGAAGGGGATAAAACGACTTTAAAATCGCCAAAAATGCTCACAAAGAGCAAAATAGCAGTTCTAAATAAGGCGTAACAGCATCCCTCATAATTTTGCATAGCCCCACCATACCCTCCATCACTGCGGCTTCCTCACCTGCGATGCGGTTATGGCTTGAATAAACAAGGCTAGAGGCTTTAAAGGTAAGAAACCAGAAATAAGAGGTCGCTTTCGCCTCACCCTAATTTCCCCTTTAGGAAAGGTACGCCCATTATGGCTTACTCTCAACAAACCGCACCGTTTGATTATGTCATCTTCGGTGGGACGGGCGACTTGACGATGCGCAAGCTCCTCCCCGCTCTGTATAATCAGCTCCGTATCGGGCATGTTCCTGAAGATGCACGCATCATCGGCACGGCACGCTCAGAACTCTCATGCGATGAGTATCGGGAGCGGGCACGGGAAGCGTTGGAGCATTTTCTGCCTCCCGCCCATAAGGATGCAGCCCTCATTGAGCGTTTCCTCAAAAAAGTGCATTACATCACACTTGATGGCACTAAAAGCGACCATAATTGGGATGACCTCCATGCACTCTTAGAGCAATCCCCAGCAGACCGCATCCGCGTCTTTTATTTCTCCACTGCGCCACAGCTTTTTGAGGCGATTAGCGAGAATCTGAATCGCTTCAGCTTCATCACGCCACAATCCCGCGTTGTGCTGGAGAAACCCATTGGGACCGATAGTGCCTCTGCCCGCGCTATTAATGAAGGTGTAAGCCGCTTTTTTAAAGAAGAACAAATCTTCCGCATCGACCATTATCTCGGCAAAGAGACTGTACAAGACATCATCGCCCTGCGCTTTGCTAACCCTGTTTTTAACGCAGTATGGTCGGCTGAGCATATCCAAAGCATCCAAATCACTGCCGCAGAGACGGTGGGGGTCGAGGGCCGCGCTGCTTATTATGATACATCCGGTGCCCTGCGCGATATGATTCAAAACCATCTGCTGCAAGTGCTTAGCCTATGCGCGATGGAAGCCCCGGCAGACCTTGGTGCAGATTCTGTTCGCGATGCCAAGGTGAAGGTTCTCAAAGCCCTGCGCCCCATCCCAGCTGATAAGGTGGCACAGGAGACACTCCGCGCCCAATATGTTGCTGGCGAGATGGCTGGCTCGAAGGTCCCCGGTTATTTAGAGGAGCTGGGTACAGAGAGCGCAACAGAGACTTACGCCGTTATGCGCGCTTATGTCGATACCCCACGTTGGAAGGATGTCCCCTTCTATATCCGCACCGCCAAACGCTCTCATAAAAAAGTGAGCGAGGTGGTGGTGACCTTCAAAAAAACAGCTTCCTCTCTGTTTGGTAAAGACGGGGAGCATAACCGCCTTGTCATCCGCCTTCAGCCTGATGAGGGCTTTGGCCTGGCCCTGAACATCAAAAACCCCTCTGCTGCGGACTTTTCCCTCCAGCATGGTGCTATGGACGGACGCTTCGCCCCGGCTGATGGCTCTCTCATCCCCGATTCTTACGAGCGTCTCATGCTAGATGCTGTACGCGGCTACCCCGCTCTCTTTATCCGCCGCGATGAGGTAGAAGCCGCATGGGCATGGGTTGAACCTACATTGCAGACATGGGCGGCTAATAAAGTGCCCATGACACATTATCCCGCAGGTTCTTACGGACCAGAGGAGGCGCGTAAGTTCATCGCCTCAACGGGAGATGCATGGCATGAGGATATGGGAGCTTAAAAAAGCTCCCTCCCCTCGCTCTCCCCAGTCATCACAATGCAAGACCGTCCTGCTTTGCTTTTAGCAGGGCGGTTTTGCTATCTCACTGCTCATCCCCTCATTCAAAACATGCAGGTTCATCATCGTGACAGACAACACGCCCCCACGCCTTGGCCGCCGCCGCCCAAGGCCGCCGCGCTCTCTCAAACAGCATATCATCCGCCGACTCATTGTTATCGTCCCAGCCTTTTTCTTAATGTTCATTTTTGTGAGAACAGGCGCACTAGATAACCTCTATGACCGTTTCACCTTTAATAAGCTAAGCTGGTTCGATAATACGGCTTTGGTAGAGCATTTACGGACGGTCATTACCCGTAAAGGCCTTACCACCATGCCACGCCGCTGCCTTGTTATGGTCGTCAACGGGGATGCGAGTACACCCGTACCCTCCATTGATGTCTTGGGACGGCATGGGAATGGCTGCCCCGGCACAACACCATCGGCTGAGCTGTTATTTCACCTTCGCGTTGATCGTGCTGGCCAAAGCATCATGACCGACGCAGGCTCCCCCGGATTATATCGCCCCCTCACCCCCTAACCTTTTCCACTAACTTGACCTCCCCCCATGAGGCAGGCATAAGCAGCCCAGTCAGATGGTCGGGCGATCGCTGTAGCTCTTTAAAAGGGCTAGGGAGGAAAGTCCGGGCTCCACAGGAAGACGGTGCCGGCTAACGGCCGGCGGGGGTGACCCTAGGGACAGTGCCACAGAAACAAAACCGTCCGCCTATCCCCCTTTTTACAAGGGTGATGCGGATAAGGGTGAAACGGTGCGGTAAGAGCGCACCGCGCGGCTGGCAACAGCAGCGGACATGGTAAACCCCACCGGGAGCAAGACCGAATAGGAATGACAAGCCACATATGGCTGGGGGTGCCTGCCCCGTCATTCGGGTTGGTTGCGTGAGGTGTATTGCAAAATACATCCCAGAGGAATGATCGCCCCATCCCCGTAAGGGGATAGGACAGAACCCGGCTTACAGACCATCTGGCCCTTATCCCTCTTTCCCTAACATTCTTTTAATCACAACAAAGCTTCATCATGAGATTTGCCATCACCATGACAAGAAGGAGGCCTTTTTCTGTCATCCCACAAGCCCTTCTTTTCACAAGAGATACACTCCTAACAGCCCGATAGAATCTATTTACCCTCCATTCATCGTTCATTAATTTTAAAATAGTTTTCCCTCCCTTTGCCTCCTTTTTTCTGCCTAAAAAACGCACTTTATCGCCGTTTTTGCACAATAAAACTTTGACGACCCATAAAATCCCATGATACCCCATAAGCTCCCAATTTGTGGGACGTTGTATCCATCACTCAGGTAAAGGGGAGGAGCATTTCACAACATGACTATGTTTCTCGGTACCCATGCCAGCAAGGTGGATGCAAAAGGACGCATCTCCATCCCCTCACCCTTTCGGGCAGTCCTACGCGATAATGCCCGGCCGGGTGATGCGATGATGATTATCCGCCCTTCCCACCTCCATGATTGCTTAGAAGGTTGGACATCCTCTGCCTTCTTCGCCTTCTCCAATGCGTTGGATGAATATGATCCTTTCTCTGAGGAGCATGACGACCTCGCCACAAGCCTTTACGCTGATGCCTACCCGCTTGATTGCGATAAAGAGGGACGCGTCAACCTCCCCAAAGCGTTAAAGGAATATGCCAACCTAGAGGGGGACGTTACTTTTATGGGGCTTGGGCGTGTCTTTCAGATATGGAACCCCGCTCTTGCTGAAGACCGTAGGAAGCAGGCGCGCAGCCATGCGCGTGAGCTAGGCCGCCGCAAGGTCACCTCCCCGCGTGAGGAGTCCGCACCATGAACCACGATATGTATCGCATTGCCGAAGATATGCGGCAGGAAGGGCACTTCCCCGTTATGCTGCCAGAAGTGCTAGAGACATTAGCCCCTAAACCGGGCGGGACTTATCTGGATGGCACCTTTGGCGGTGGCGGCTATAGTCGTGCCCTCCTCCGCGCCGCGCCCTGCACAGTCCATGCGATTGACCGCGACCCTGATGCGATTAAACGCGGCCAGCCTCTCATTGCCGCCTCAGAGGGGCGATTGCACCTCCATCAAGGCACCTTTAGCGCGATGGAGAAGCTTGTCGGCGCATATGGACCTTTTGATGGCATCGTCTTGGACCTCGGTGTTTCATCCTTCCAACTCGACCAAGAAGAACGCGGCTTTTCCTTCCGTCATGATGGGCCTTTGGATATGCGGATGAGCGCAACCGGCCCTAGTGCGGCCGATATCGTCAATGGGGAGAGCGAAGCTGCTCTGGCAGATATTCTGTACCATTATGGGGAGGAACGCCGCTCCCGCCGGGTTGCCCGCGCTATTGTAGATGCCCGCCAGAGCGGCCCCCTCCAGACGACAGGGCAACTTGCCGAAATCATCCGCAAGGCTGTGCCGAAAGAACGACCCAATTTCGACCCTGCAACGCGGAGCTTCCAAGCCATCCGCATCGCTGTGAATGACGAATTAGGCGAGCTAGAGCGCACCTTAAAAACGGCCCCTAACTTGCTCGCCCCGGGCGGTATTTTCTGTATTGTGACCTTCCATTCCCTAGAGGATAGAATGGTTAAGCGCGCCCTTGCCCAGCTAACGGGCCGTGTTGCAGGGCCGTCACGCCATACCCCTCTCTCCTTACAGCAGGCAGAAGCCCCCGCTTTTGCGCTGCTCCATACACGCCCTCGCTCTCCCTCCGAGACAGAGCTTACCCTTAATCCTCGTTCCCGCAGCGCACGTTTGCGCGCTCTGCGGCGCATTTCCGCCCATGGAGCTTCCGCATGATCCGTTTTGCTACTCTTCTCTGCGCCGCGATGGCCGCTGGGTCTGGCCTCTTTCTTTATACAAAGAAGCATGAAACCCTCGTGCTCAATCAGGATATTCGCAAAACAGTGGAGGAAACCCGCCGCGTCCAGCAAGAGACGGCAATACTCCGCACACAATGGGCGTTGCTCAACCAGCCAGACCGCCTCTCTGCGTTATCGCAACGTGTGCTGCCTCAACTAAGGCAGGTCGAGCCTACACAATTTGTTCAGCTTGCCAATTTACGAGAGAGACTCCCTGCAATCAGCCATCATGTCATTGCCATGACACCTGCGCGGGAGCAAGCACGGCGTACATTAGTGGCCCTCACCACGCCTGCTGCCCCCACAACAGCGACCCCGCATGATGATAGCCCCCTCACTGAACACCACATCACACACACGCACAGCCCCGCCAGCATTGCGGATAAGCAGAGCGTCACAAACCACAGTTTAGAGCAAGACCTTGCCTTACTTAGCGGGCCTGATAATACTAAAGCTACACGCCCTCACCGGCATGATGCAGATGCTACCATCCTTCACAAAAGCCATTCTGTAACGTCCCATCCCCATACAGAGGCTACGGATGATGTCGCTTGGCATCCGTCTGCTTCTCACCAAGAGGGACACCACAGCCATGAAAGGGGCATCCATACATCCGCCCTCTCTTTTGGTGATGACGACCAAGCCCCCTTACCCCCGCCTACGCCTTTAACGAACTAATCAAAGCGGTAAGGCGTACCGCTCCCCTCCTCCACCTCTTTCGTAACCGAACCCCCGCCCCATGGCTGCCAAACCTTCCCATACAGCTCATAAGAAACAACGGAGGCCCTTTTTTCTCCTCCGTTGGGTAGCGGCCTGTCGGCAATGGCGCAATGACCGTAAGCAAAACCCTTTTAGCTGGTTAGAAACAAGCCATAATCGGCTCATCTATTTGGGGATGGGATTTCTCTTTCTTTATGGTGGGGTCGCGTTAAAGGCCCTCTTTGCCACCATTCTTGCCCCTATGGCCCCGCTTCCTAATCAGGTCGGGGCGATTATTCCTGACATTCCCCACCCAGACCCTAAAGCCCTCGCTGGCAGTGGGTTTGTACTGCCTAATATTCAACGCGCTACCATTACAGACCGTAACGGCCAGCCTTTGGCTCTCTCTCTGCCAGTTGTGCAAGTTTACGCCAACCCGATGGAAATTATTGAGCCTGAAGATGTTGCCAAACAACTCCATTCCATATTGCCTAACCTAAATATCCCTGAGACCATTCGCCGCTTAAAGCAGAAAAAACAGTTCGTTTATCTCGCCCGCAATATTGCCCCTGTTGATGAATTGGCAATTAATAATCTAGGCATCCCCGGCATTTATTTTGAGAATGGTGAACAACGCCATTACCCGCTTGGCACGCTTGCCGCGCAAATATTAGGGGCTGTGGATATTGATAATCACGGCATTGCAGGGGTGGAGAAATATTTTAATCAACGCCTCCTCAGCGACCGCACACCCCTGCGCCTCTCCCTTGATGCCCGCGTGCAAGCGGCAATGCGCGATGAACTTAATGAAGCCAAAACACGCTTCCGCGCTATCGGGGCCTCGGCCATCCTCATGGATGTCCATACGGGGGAAATCATCGCTATGATTAGCTTGCCTGATTATGATGCGAATGACTTCGCCCATGCCTCAGATGATGCACGCTTTAACCGTGCGGTAACAGGTATGTATGAGCCGGGATCGACCTTTAAGCTACAAACAGCAGCTATGGCGTTACAGCTTGGGGTAGCGCATCCGTGGGACCAATTCTCTACCACTCCTATCAAGGTAGGGCGGTTTAAAATCTCCGACTTAAAGACCGACCATTTCGCCCCTTGGCTGGCTCTACCATCGGTCATGGCGTTTTCCTCCAACCCTGCTTCAGCTCATATTGCCCTAGATGTCGGGCGGGAACGCCAACATGATTGGCTTAAAAATATGGGCTTCCTCGACCGCGTCCCAGTCGAACTCCCCGAGGCGGGCCGTCCCATCGTCCCTTCCCTCAAAAATTGGGGGGAAACCACCGTTATGACCGTAGGCTTTGGTCATGGTGTTGCGGAATCCCCTCTCGCTATCGTCCGTGGGACAGCCACAACGGGGAATGGTGGGTACCTCGTCACCCCTACACTCTTAGCCCGCGATCATCTAAATGATGATGTCGTGATGGCTGAGGAGGAGAAAGGCCCACATCTCATCTCCACCCACAATGCAGACCTATTACGGCGTATTTTACGGCTCGTTGTTACAAAAGGCATCGGTAAAAAGGCCGAAAGCCCCGGCTATCTCGTTGGTGGGAAAACCGGCACAGCAGAGAAAATCGGGGCACATGGCGGGTACCTTAAACACGTCAATATTACCGCCTTTACCGGCATGTTCCCCATGAACGCCCCACGCTATGCACTCTATGTCATGCTGGATGCCCCCCAAGGTACGGCAGAAACCCATGGCTGGACAACCGCCGGCTGGATTGCCGCACCGACATTCTCCAAAATCGTCACACGCGTTGCCCCTATGCTGGGCCTCTTTCCCGTCCCGCCGGAGAAGGCCCAGCAGCTTGATGACCAACTCGCCCTTGCTTTGACCCCACCCGTCCCACCGGGAGTACGTCGCCCCCTTGGCCCTGGTAATGACCCCGGCGCGGCGGCTGTTAATCGCCTCGCTGCTAAACATACCCCTCATCACGCTCATTAGGCCCTGCTCATGAAACTCTCTGCCTTACTCCATCGCTACGCTCTCTCCTCCCCCAGCACGCATGACCCCCTCATCACCGCAATCACGGCTGATAGTCGGCAGGTCAAAGCGGGGAGCCTCTTTGTCGCCCTAAGCGGCCATAAACATGATGGGCGAGACTTCATCCCCGCCGCGATTACCCAAGGGGCAGCCGCAATCATCCTTGCCCCCAAACAAGGGGAAACCCTCCCGCCGGAGCGACATGAAAACGGCCATACAGCCCCCCTCATCCCTGTAGCGAACCCAGCCCATTTCCTCGCCCAAGCGGCCGCTTACCTCGCAGGGCCACAACCAGCACATATCACCGCCATTACGGGGACAAATGGCAAAAGCAGCACAGCTGACTTCCTCCGTCAGCTTTATCAACTCCGCCATTATAAAGCTGCCAGCCTCGGCACGTTAGGCCTCATCAGCGATGTAGAGATGCCCCCTCTGCCAGCCTTAACCACGCCTGATGCTGTTAGCTTAGCAACAACACTCGCGCGCCTAAAAACCTATGGTGTTGAGCATGTTGCCTTAGAGGCATCATCCCACGGGCTTCATCAAAAACGGCTTGATGGCGTGGCCATTACCGCAGCGGGTTTTTCCAACCTCACGCGTGATCATCTCGATTATCATCACACGATGGAGGACTATCGAGACGCTAAGCTCTCCCTCTTTAGCACCCTATTGCCGGAAGGGGGGCTTGCGGTCATCAATGATGATATAGATGTTGAGAGCCGAGACGCCCTCCAGCGTATTGCCGCAAAACGCGCTCTAAAACTCCGCACAGTCGGCACAAAGGGTGAGACAATCCGCCTTCTCGGTGCGCAACCAACCCCACATGGGCAAGACCTCACCATCCAGCTTTATGGCCGTACATTACCGCCTATTCACTTCCCACTGCCGGGGCGGTTCCAAGCGGAAAATGCATTGCTTGCCGCCGCTCTTTGCTGGGAACATGAGGAGGAAGCAGACGCCATCATCGCCCTGCTCCCCCATTTAAAAGGGGTACCGGGCCGTTGTGAACCGGTCGCAACCCTCCCTAACGGGGCCTGCGCTTATGTCGATTACGCCCATACGCCTGATGCATTAGAGCATGTTCTCCTCAGCCTCCGCCCCCACGCAGCGGGGCGGTTGGTGGTGGTCTTTGGTGCAGGAGGCGACCGCGACAAAGGCAAACGCCCTCTCATGGGGCAGATTGCCGCTCATCTCGCTGATGAGGTCATCATTACTGATGATAACCCCCGCAGCGAAGACCCCGCCACTATCCGTGCCGCCATCCGCGCGACAGCTCCCCAAGCGCAAGAGATTGGTAACCGCAAAGACGCTATCCAAACCGCTCTTGAGAGCCTCAGAGAAGGTGATGTGCTGCTCATCGCTGGGAAAGGCCATGAGACTGGCCAGATTATCAACGGGGTAACCCATCCTTTTGATGACCGTACACTCACAGCCGCCCTCGCTGCGGAGTTATCATAATGCCCACCAGCACAGCCCCACTTTGGACAAGCCAAGACCTCCGCAACGCCACACAAGGCCGGCTCACCGGTGATGTGCATGTCCGTGCTGTCTGTATTGATACGCGCAGCCTCCAACCGGGGGACCTTTTTATTGCACTCATTGGCCATAATGCGGATGGGCACCAATATCTCAAGCAGGCTTTAGAGCATGGCGCGGCCTGCGTTATGGCGCATGATGGTGCAGCCATTGCTAAAGCTGGCTTAACCGATGACCCCCGCCTCCTCCTCGTCTCGGACACGATGCAGGCCCTAGAGGCATTAGGGCGTTATCGCCGTGCTCAGTTTAAAGGCAAGGCCATTGCCATCACAGGGAGCGTAGGCAAAACCACAACCAAAAACATGCTCACCACAGCCTTAGCCGCCTATGGGAAGGTTCATGCCTCGGTGGCTTCCTTTAACAACCATTGGGGCGTCCCCCTTACCTTAGCGCGCTTACCTCAAGACGCTGCCTTTTGCATTAGCGAAGTGGGCATGAACCACCCTGGCGAGATTGCCCCTCTAGTGGCTCAAATCCGCCCCGATATTGGCCTTATTACCACCATCGGGAGCGCACATCTCGGCCATATGGGCAGCCTTAACGCCATCGCTGCGGAAAAAGCCAGCCTCTTTGCGGCTCTACCAGCGGGTGGAACGGCCCTCTGCCCAGAAGAAGCCGCGCAATTCCCCGCTGTCACCCACGCTATCCCACAAGATGTCTCCCTCTGGCAGGTGGGGACAACGTCTCATGCAACCATTCATTGTGATGAGCTGCACTGCACCGCCACGGGAAGTCAACTTCATCTCTCCACGCCGGCGGGGGAAGCACAGCTTACACTTACAGCCCCGGGGCCTCACCTCGCCCGCAATGCCGCTTTAGCTCTTGGTGCAGTGGCTGCTTTGGGCCTTCCGCCCCAGGCGGGGGCCACGGCTTTACGCCACTTCCAGCCCGAGGCGGGGCGTGGGCAACAACGGCTTTTACCCGGTGAAATCACCTTATTGGATGAAAGCTATAATGCCTCCGGCCCCAGCATACGTGCAGCACTGGAGACGCTAAGCTTAATGCCCGCCCCCCGCCATATTGCCGCCCTGGGGGATATTCGCGAGCTCGGCACCTTTGCCGCAGAGGAGCATCGTGCCCTAGCCCAACCGTTAACAGAGCATAACATCCTTACTTTTTGTTGTGGCCCGCATATGAAATCCCTTTACGAGGCCCTTCCCCGATCCCTACAGGGCGGTTATGCTGAGACATCAACCCAACTTGCCCTGCTTCTACGCCCTGCTTTGCAGAAAGGGGACGTTTTGCTTGTAAAGGGCAGCTTGGGAAGCCGTATGCGTGACCTCATTGCGTTATTAGACCAACCCGAATCATCCCATAGCCCAGAGTCCGCCTAATGCTGTTTAACCTCCTTGCCGCTCCCTATTCCTCCCATGGTGGCCTGCTCAACCTACTGCATTATATGACCTTTCGGGCCGGATGTGCTTGCTTAACGGCGTTAATCATCTCCCTCCTCTTGGGGAAACCTTTTATTGCCCAGCTTAAACGCATTCAACGGCAAGGCCAGCCCATCCGCGCTTTAGGGCCAGAACGCCATATTTTGGAGAAAGCAGGCACCCCCACAATGGGCGGGGGCCTTATTCTTTTCTCCCTCGCTCTCTCCACCCTATTATGGGCAGATTTACGCGATGGTTTTGTGTGGGCTGTCTTACTCACCACGCTAGGCTTTGGCGCTATTGGCTTTGCAGATGATTACCTCAAACTCGCCAAAGGCAATAGCAAAGGGGTCTCTAAAAAACTCCGCCTCGGTGGGGAGTTCCTCATCTCTTGTCTTGCAGGCATTGCGATGGAGGCCCTCACCCCGCCAGAGTTCCGCAATGCGGTGGCCTTTCCCTTTACAAAAACCTTCATGTTGCATTTGGGCTATGCGTTCCCCCTCTTTGCAATGGTCACCATCACAGGTTTTGGTAATGCGGTAAACCTCACTGATGGGCTTGATGGCCTCGCTACTGTCCCCTCCATCATCGCTGCTTTGGTCTTTGCCTTAATCGCCTATCTGGTTGGTAACCACGTCTTTGCAGATTATCTTCAGCTTCATCACGTCCCTGGCACGGGGGAGCTAAGCATCTTCTGCGCGGCTCTCATTGGGGCGGGTTTGGGCTTCTTATGGTTCAATGCCCCTCCGGCAGAGGTCTTTATGGGCGATACCGGCTCCCTAGCCCTTGGTGGGGCTTTAGGCGCGGTGTCCGTAGCGGTTAAGCACGAGCTAGTCCTCTGCCTCGTAGGGGGGTTATTTGTGATGGAGACCATCTCCGTCATTCTCCAAGTCTTTTGGTTCCGCCGAACGGGAAAACGTATTTTTCTTATGGCTCCCCTCCACCATCATTTTGAGAAAATGGGCTGGCAAGAGCCAAAGATTGTCGTACGCTTTTGGATTGTCGCTATCATCTTGGGGCTATGTGGCCTCGCTACGTTGAAGATACGCTAATCATGGCCCATCCCACATCACCTCCTCCCTCATCATGGCCTAAAACCCTCCTCTCCGGGCAGCGTTATGCTGTATGCGGGCTAGGGCGTAATGGGGCTGCTGTTGTGGAAGCCCTCCTCGCTATGGGGGCGGAGGTTCATGCGTGGGATGACCATAGCCCTACCCTCTCTAAAGCCCTGACCGTCCATCCCAGCCTCACACTGGCCCCACTTGATGACCTCACCGGCTTTACAGCCCTCATCCTCTCACCCGGCATTGCCCATCATCTACCGCAGCCACACCCTACGGCACGCCTTGCCCAAGAGCAGCACATCCCCATCCTCTCCGATGCGGAGTTGCTCTGGCAAGTCACCCGCAAAGCAGGCTCTAAAGCGCGCTTTGTCTCCATCACGGGGACCAATGGCAAGTCCACCACTACGGCTCTATTAACCCATATCCTCACCGAGGCCGGTATTCCTGCTTATTGTGGCGGCAATTTCGGCACGGCCTCTCTGGCCTTACCGCCCCTTGGCGATGATGGTGTTTATGTTATCGAGATGTCCTCTTACATGCTCGAGCGTCTGGAGCATTATCACGCTTGTGCGGCTGTCCTCCTCAATTTAACACCTGACCATCTCCACCGTCATGGCTCTATGGAGGGCTATCTCACCGCCAAAGCTCATGTATTTGATAACATGACCAAAGGCGACCTCGCCCTTTTGGGAGAGGCTGCCTCATGGAGCAAACCCCTCCAAACCCGCCTGACCTCCCAAGGGCTAGACGTCCATACTCTTACTATCACCGATGCCCTTTCCCCGGAGGATGCCCCCTTCCTACCCGGCCCGCATAATGCCCAGAATATTGAAGCCTGCCGCCTCATAGCGCGTCATCTGGGGCTCTCTGATACAAGCATTGCCCGTGGCATACGCAGCTTCCCCGGGTTAGACCATCGCCTGCAACATATCGCAGAGGCAAAGGGCATCGCTTTTATCAATGATAGCAAAGCCACCAATGCGGAAGCCAGCTTCCACGCTCTACGGGCTTTTCCTCATCTTTTATGGATTGCTGGCGGTATAACTAAAGAGGGCGGCATTACAAATCTCGCCCCGGTTTTAGGGCATGTAAGTCGCGCCTTCCTCATTGGGCAGGATGCCCCCCTCCTTGCCGAGACGCTTAAAGCCCATAATATAGCTTTTGAAATCAGCACAACGTTGGAGCAAGCCACCCGCGCCGCTTGGGCCTATGCACAAGCCAGCACCACCCCCTTACCGATTATTCTCTCCCCCGCTTGCGCGAGTTTTGACCAATTCCGTAATTTTGAGGAACGTGGCACAGCCTTTGCCACCCTCGCACGCACACTCTGCCATGCCGATTGCCCTGCTGAGGAGGAAGCCCGCTAATGGCTCTATCCGACCGCACGAACAACTCCCACCATGCCCAATGGTGGCGTAGTCTCGACCATGTAAGCCTTAGCTGCGTTGGTGCGCTCATCGCCCTTGGCTATATCCTCATGCTCGCCGCAAGCCCTGCTGTGGCCCACCGCATTGGGGCCTCACGCAATATGTTCATCCTCAAACAAGTGGTCTTTTTGGCCTTAGCCGGGGCAGTCGTCATCGTCACATCCCGCCTGACCCCGCGCATGGTGCTACGCATTGCGCTCATTGGCGGGGTCATGGCCTTGGGAGCCACCTTCATGACGCTCATTCATGGGATGGAAATTAAAGGCGCGCGCCGCTGGATTGCCCTACCCTTAATGTCTGTGCAACCTTCGGAGTTTCTAAAGCCCTGCTTCGCCGTTGTGACGGGGTGGTTGCTTAACCTTCGTTATGAAAAAACCCTCTCTAATGGTTGGCGATTTCCGGGGCGTTTGGTCGCTTGTGGTGTTTATCTGGTCATTGCTGCACTCCTTCAAGCCCAACCAGATATCGGGATGCTATCTGTCATTAGCATGGTGTTCATCACCCAACTCTTTATTGATGGCTTGCCTATTATTGTCTTTGGTATGCTCGTCTCCGCAGCTTTAGGGGCTTTTGGTGTTGCGTATCTGGTGTTTGAGCATGTTCACTCCCGCGTGCAACGCTTCCTCCACCCCGATGTGGGGGACCATTACCAAATTGATACCTCTATGCGTGCCTTTGGTAACGGCGGGTTGCTCGGACGTGGGCCGGGGGAAGGCCGTGTTAAAGACCTCCTACCCGATGCTCATGCTGATTTTGTCTTTTCCGTCGCGGGGGAAGAATATGGCTTTGTCATGTGCCTTTTTATCATCGCGCTCTTTACTATCTTGGTCTTTTCCACGCTCAATCGCTTATTGGAGGAGAAGAACCCTTTCATCATCCTCTCCACAAGCGGGTTGATAACAGGCTTTGGCTTACAAGCTTTTGTCAATATGGGGTCATCGCTACATTTAATCCCCACTAAAGGGATGACCTTACCGTTTATCTCCTATGGGGGAAGTTCCGCTCTCTCTGTTGCTTTAACAATCGGCATGGCCCTAGCCTTAACACGCCACCGTGCAAAACCAGGCCTCTTTACACCAGCCTCTCATGAGGCCAATACACGCTTATCAGCTCCATCTAAAAAGGAAGAATAACGCATGACACACGCCCCTATCATCATCGCCGCTGGAGGAACAGGCGGGCATTTCTTCCCCGCTATTGCCTTGGGGGAAGAACTCCACCAGCGTGGCTACCCGCTCATCCTCATGACAGACCAACGCCGTAATCGCGCAGAACAAAGCATCTTTGCGCTCTACCCCCGCTATACACTCACCAGCAGCGGCGTGGCGGGTAAAAAACCACTTGATAAGCTTAAAGCAATTAGTCGCTTATTATGGAGCTGCCTTGGCGCGCGTAAACTCATCGCTATCTGCCGTCCAGCCGCCGTTATCGGCTTTGGGGGGTACCCCTCCATCCCCCCGTTACTAGGCAGCCGCTTGCTGTGCCGTAACCGCCCTGCGCTCATCATCCATGAGGGCAACGCTATTCTCGGCCAAGCCAATGTTGTTCTCTCACGCTTTGCTAATGCCATTGCCACCTCTTACCCACGGGTCATGCGCCTCCCTGTTGGGAAAAAGGTCATCCAAACAGGTATGCCCGTCCGCCCTGCGATTGAAGCCCTAGCTGATGAGCCATACAGCCCACCCACCCTCCATACAAACGAGGACCCCATCCATCTCCTCATCTGGGGCGGCTCTCTTGGTGCGCAGATTTTCAGTACGGTCGTGCCTCAAGCCCTCTGTAATTTACCCCAATATGTCCGCATCCGCTTGCATGTTACGCAGCAAGCCCATGAGGATATGGTCCCCGTGCTAACCAACTTGTACAAACAAGTCGGTATCACAGCACATGTTACCCCCTTTATTGATGATGTCGCCTCCGAGCTTAAAAAGGCTCATCTCGTCATCGGGCGGGCTGGTGGCTCCTCCGTGGCAGAACTCGCCACAGCGGGGCGTCCCTCCATCATGGTGCCCCTCCCCATTGCTGCCTCTGATGAGCAAGGCGTCAATGCTCAAACGATGGAGCGCGCAGGCGGGGGCTGGATGATTCGCCAGCGTGATTTCAAGTCTGAAAAGCTCTGCGACATGCTCCTCCATCTCTTTGAGCATCCTGATGAGCTAAAACATGCTGCCCATGCAGCACGGACGCTCCAACATCGCCATGCTGCTAAAAAACTGGCTGACCTTGTTGAAGCCACTCTAAAACGCTGATTATCTGCCCTCTCCCCCCTTTATTGACTGGAGTAACCCTTTATGCGCGCATTACCCCTTAACCTGGGTTTAATCCATTTTGTTGGTATTGGGGGCATTGGCATGTCCGGCATTGCAGAAGTGCTGCATCTGCTGGGCTATAAAGTGCAGGGGTCTGATATTGCCGAGAATGCGAATGTTCAACGCCTTCGCAAAGCAGGGATCACCGTCCATATCGGTCATGATGCCGCTAATTTGGGTGAAGCGCGCGTGGTGGTGACCTCCACAGCGGTTAAACGTGACAATCCAGAGGTTGTTGCCGCACGCGCCCGACTCATCCCCGTTGTAAGACGGGCCGAGATGCTCGCCGAACTCATGCGCCTACGCTGGGCTATCGCCATTGGGGGGACGCACGGCAAAACCACCACCACCAGCCTTGTGGCCTGCGTGCTAGAGCAAGCCAAGCTGGACCCGACCGTCATCAATGGCGGAATCATCGAGGCTTACGGCACCAATACCCGCATGGGTGCTGGGGATTGGATGGTCGTAGAAGCTGATGAGAGTGACGGCTCCTTCCTCCGCTTACCGGCTATCATCGCCGTTGTTACCAATATGGACCCCGAACATCTGGACCATTGGGGCTCTGATGAGGCTATGGAGGCAGGCTACCGGCAATTTGTCTCCAACATTCCCTTTTATGGTTTTGCCGTCTTATGTGTGGACCATCCACGCGTCCAACAGATGATCCCTCAACTCTCTGATCATCGCCTCATTACCTACGGCTTCAGCCCGCAAGCGGATGTCCGGGCCGAAATCACCGGGACAGATAGTGAGGGCGTCACCTTCCACGTCACCATCACAGACCGTACCGCTAACACCCAACGGCGTGCAGGGCCGTTCCATCTCCCCATGTTTGGCCATCATAATGTCCTCAATGCTGTAGCTGCCATTGCCGTAGCTTTAGAGATGGACATTCCCGATACGGTCATCGCCGATGCACTTGGCGGCTTCCGCGGGGTACAACGCCGCTTTACCCTCACCGGGATATGGAATGACGTAAAAATCATTGATGATTACGGCCATCATCCTGTTGAAATCGCCGCCGTGCTAAAAGCCGCGCGACAAGCTGGGGCAAAACACGTTATTGCTGTGATACAACCTCATCGTTATTCCCGCTTGCAGGCCCTCTTTAACGACTTCTGCACCTGTATGAATGATGCTGATACCGTCATCGTTGCTGATGTCTATGCCGCAGGAGAGCCCCCCCTTGAAGGCATTGGGCGTGATCAGTTGGTCGAAGGGCTACGCGAGCGTGGACACCGCCATGTTCTGCCCCTCCCTTCGGAAAAAGACCTCGCTGCCTTAATTGCAGACATTGCCGTACCGGGGGATTATGTCCTCTGCTTAGGCGCAGGTTCCATCACCCATTGGGCAAAAGCCCTCCCTGCTCAGCTCGCTGCGCATAAACCGGAGAGCTTATGACCAGTACAGCAGCCCCTTTCCAGCCGCTCCGTGGCAGGCTGAAAGCCAATGTCCCCCTTGCCCCGCGCAGTTGGTTCCGCACTGGGGGGCAGGCGGACTGGCTCTTTGTCCCACAAGATGAAGAAGACCTCGCCACAGCTCTACAGCAAAGCCCGCCTGATATGCCCCTTACCGTCTTGGGGGCATGCTCTAACGTTATCATTCGCGATGGCGGGTTAGCCGGACTAACGCTACGCCTCGCCGGTGGTTTTGCCCAGATTGAAGCTGATGGTGATGGGCTCATCGCCGGGGCGGCAGCACTGGATAGCAGCGTGGCAGAAGCCGCCGCCCGCGCTGGGATGGCAGGCTTTGCCTTTCTCTCCACCATTCCCGGCTCTATTGGCGGGGCAGTACGGATGAATGCCGGGGCTTATGAGGGGGATATGGCCTCCTTGTTAGATTGGGTTGAGATTCTCACGCGTGAGGGCACATATCAACGCCTCCCCGCAGCGCATTTGCACATGGGCTACCGCCATACAACCCTGCCAGACGGTGCCATCATCCTTCGCGCTCGTCTCAAAGCCCAAGGGGCGGAAGACCCCGCCCTCATCCAAGAAGCGATGCACATTATGCGGGCTAAACGCGAGGCCAGCCAGCCTTTACGTGCTCGTACTGGCGGCTCGACCTTCCGTAACCCAGAGGGTCATAAAGCGTGGGAGCTGATAGACGCCGCTGGCTGCCGTGGGTTGCGTCATGGTGGAGCGCAAATAAGTGAAAAACACTGCAATTTTATGCTCAATACAGGCCACGCTACCAGCACCGAGCTAGAAGACCTTGGCGAGATGGTCCGCGCCCGCGTGCTAGCACAAAGCGGTATAGAGCTACAGTGGGAAATCAAACGGCTAGGCCGCCTCTCTCATCCAGCATGATGAAGTTTTGAGTATGACGCAGCACTTATCCTCCTCTCCGACCTCACAGTCTGTAGCCGTTCTTATGGGCGGGACCTCCAGCGAGCGCAGTGTAAGCCTCTCAAGCGGCAAAGCCGTCACAGCGGCTTTAAAAGAAGCCGGACATCACGTCCACGCGCTTGATGTCGGGCCGGACATCACCACGACCATCGCCGCGTTAAAAGCCTGCCGCCCAACAGTTGTCTTTAATGCGCTGCATGGCCCCGGTGGGGAGGATGGTGCCATTCAGGGCGTGTTAGAATGGCTAGGCCTGCCCTACACACATTCCGGCATTTTAGCCTCGGCAATAGCGATGAATAAGGCCACCACCCGCATGGCCCTCCAAGCAGCTGGCCTACCCGTAGCAGAGGGCTGCCTCATCACCCCCGCCGCCCTTATTGACCATGCCCCCCTTCCCGCGCCTTATGTCCTCAAACCAGTCGCCGAAGGCTCCTCTGTTGGGGTTCATATTCTCCATCAAGATGATGAATCAACACGCCGCACGATTGCGGAATCATGGACCTATGGCCCGCAGATTTTGGCTGAACACTTCATCCCCGGGCGGGAACTTACCGTAGCTGTATTGGGGGATACCCCCCTCGCTGTAACAGAGATTCTTCCCCAAGAAGGCGGGGGATTTTATGACTTCGCTGCAAAATATCAGGCGAATGGCTCCCGCCATATCATTCCCGCCCCCCTACCTGCATCCATCACTGAGCGCGCTCTCACCTTAGCATGCCAAGCTCATCATGCCCTTGGCTGCAAGGGGGCAAGCCGGACGGATTATCGCTATGATGAACAAACTCATCAGCTCGTGATTTTGGAGGTCAATACCCAACCGGGGATGACAGCAACCTCCCTCCTGCCAGAGCAAGCCACCGCGCGTGGGGTCAGCTACCCGCAACTTTGTGATTGGTTAATCAAAGACGCGCTGGGCCAAACAAGCCCCCTTACCTTTACATCTCTGCCTTCGACACATACAGCCTAACACCCTATGGCGTTTTTCTTCAAAAAACGGCCTCACATGCCGCTAGACCCTTACGAGGACCGCCCCTCTCGCCTCTTTCTCTTTTGGCAGCGTCAAAAGATGATTCTCCGGCGATTGAGCATTGTCATACTCGTTACCGTCCTCCTCGCTGGGGCTGGCTGGCTGGCATGGCTCAGCCTAGGAGGCCATGCTTTTACCAACGCCTTAACCGAACGCTTCGCCCAGCTAGACCCCCTCCGCATCCGTCACATCATCATCACAGGCCGCCATTTAACTGATGAAAGCGACGTGATGGAGGCCCTCGGCACGGGCTTAGATCATTCGCTCTTCGGTTTCTCCGTAGAGGATGCCCGCAAACGCCTTGATAAACTACCCTTTATTGAGCATTCGACCGTCGAACGTCATCTACCCGATACAGTCCTCATCACGTTGGAAGAAAAACACCCTATCGCCATCTGGCAGATTGATGGCCATTTCATCCTCATCAACCAAAAGGGCGATAATGTCTCCCAGCAAGAATTGACCGCAGGTAACCGCTCTGCCTTTCGTAAATTACCGCTTGTTGTCGGGGCTGGGGCAAACCTAGAAGCCGCCTCTCTTTTAGGGTTATTAGACCATTATCCCGACATTAATAGCCATGTTCTTGCCTTCATCCGCATCGGGCAAAGACGCTGGAACATCCTCATGAAGAATGGCACAACCCTCCTCCTGCCCGAAGGAGCAGAGGCTGCCGCTTTGGAGCGTCTGCATAGCTACCAAACGACATTCCAACTCCTTGACCGTCCCTTAAAAAGCATTGACATGCGCCTGCCCGACCGTATGGTCATTCATCCTGAAGTCCCTAATACCGAGCAAGAAACCCCATCACCGCCTACCCCATCGCCCTCAGTAGAGCATTAAGCTTATGCCACACACACACCATCTTGCTCCCCTCACCCCCCATCCAGACCGTGCGGTTCTACCCATCCTCCCCTCAGAGGAGCAAAAAGGCTTCCTTTGGACCCCCGGCCTAAAGGCTGTCTTAGATATTGGCTCTACCAAAATTACATGCCTAATTGGGCAAGGGTTAAAGAATGGGGGGTTACGTGTCCTTAGTTGGGGCTGGAGACGATCCGAAGGTGTAACCTCTGGTGCGATTGTCGATACAAAACAGCTAGAGCGCGTCATCCGCGCTACAGTTGGCGATGCAGAGCGAAAAATTCACCGTCATATTAGGGATGTAACCGTCAATCTTTCCTGCGGGAAACCACGCAGCTACCATCTTGATGCCTACCTCACCCCCAATGGGCGCGAGGTTAATGACGCCGATGTCCACACACTTTACGAACAAGCACGCTATGAGGCTATGGAGCCTGACCGCCGCATCGTCCATGCCATGCCTCTCGGCTTCAACATTGATGATAGCGTCACCGTCCTCAACCCTTGTGGTCATCAATGTGAAAGATTAATGGGCAAGTTCCATATTATTGATGCCCAAACTGGCGTTCTCCATACATTAGATAACCTCCTCCAGCGGGCTGAACTCCGCGCTGTGGACATACTCTCTAGCCCCATTGCCTCTGGCATCGCGGTAACAGACCATGATGAACGCGACCTGGGTGTTACAGTCGTTGATATGGGGGCAGGCACCACAACCCTAGCCGTTTTTGCCCGTGGGCGTGTTCTTTATACACGCCATCTCCGGGTTGGAAGCCACCATATCACCAATGATATTGCCCGCGCCCTCACAATCCCTATTGATGCAGCAGAACGCCTAAAAACACTTTACGGTGTTGCCTATGCGTCTGCTGATGATGCTAGCCTCCCCATTGCTCTGCCTCTCCCCCATCATAGCGGCATCCGCCACATCACACGGGCTGATATTGTTCGTGCCATTGCTCCGCGTGTGGAAGAAACCCTAGAGATGCTCCGCCACGAGCTTAACGGCGCAGGGCTGGGCCACCCAGCAGAAGGGCCAGTCATCCTCACCGGTGGCGGGGCCTTGCTAAATGGGTTGGATAATGTTGCTGCGGAGATTCTCAACCGCCCCATCCAAGTCCGCCCCCCAACTGCTATACGCGGCTTGCCGCAATCCAGTCATCCCTCTATATGGGCCGGCTTCTCCACCGCAGCAGGGCTGTTGGCATGGTCAGCAGGGGCACGCAATAGCTTTTGCTTGGCAGACCAAAATGCGCCCCCCCGTGGGTTTGGTAAACGATTGGCAAGCTTACTGCGTAAAAAATGATAATTAGCGCAGAATACTCATATTTAAGGTTACATTTGGTACTATTAATGATAGCGTGCCAGCACTTTATAGCCGCTACACCATATCTGCGGTTCTTTTTTCTTTAACCCTAACCGGAGCTTCATCGTTATGTCATTAACTCTGACACCCACAACCCCCGGTTTAAGTGCCGTCAGCCCGCCGCGCATTACCGTTATTGGGGTTGGGGGCGGTGGTGTTAATGCCGTCAATAACATGATCAGCGGCCAGCTCCGTGGGGTGAACTTCATCGCCGCGAATACCGATGCTCAACAACTTGCCCTCTCCAAGGCGGAGACGCGTTTGCAACTCGGCCCAACATTAACGCGCGGCCTTGGGGCGGGGGCTAAGCCGGAGATTGGTCGCCAATCTGCCGAGGAAGTGGAAGACGAAATCCGCCAACATCTTGAAGGGGTAGACCTCGTTTTCGTCACTGCCGGTATGGGTGGTGGGACTGGGACCGGTGCCGCTCCCGTTGTTGCACGCATCGCCCACGAGGCCGGGGCCCTAACCATCGGCGTTGTGTCAAAACCTTTCGAGTTTGAAGGGGCACGCCGCGGCCGTGCCGCCGCCGCTGGGATTGCTGAGCTAGAGAAATATGTTGATACTTTGCTCGTCATCCCTAACCAAAATCTCTTTGGCGCAGCATCATTTAACACCCCTTTAGTGCAGGCCTACGCTATGGCGGATGATGTCCTCTATAGTGGGGTCCGCAGCGTTACAGACCTCATGGTCGAAGCGGGCTACCAAAACCTCGATTTTGCCGATGTCCGCACAGTTATGAGCGGTATGGGCAAAGCAATGATGGGTATTGGGATAGCCTCTGCCGAAGAAGACGGCGAGGATTGGGCCATTACAGCGGCAGAGCGTGCTATCTCCAACCCTCTATTAGAAGAAACCTCTATTAAGGGGGCCCGTGCTTTGCTGGTCAATGTCACGCTAGGGCCAGATATGAGCTTGATCGCTTATAATCAAATTATGAATCTCATCCGCGAAACAGCGAATTGTGACGATGAAGAAATCAATAGTGGCTTCGTTGTTGATGAGAATATGCAAGGACGGGTCCAAGTTTCTGTCATCGCTACCGGCCTTGATGGCAGAACACACACTGCCCCTCACTCTGAGGAACCTGCTGCACCCGCTGCTCCTGTAGAGGCTGCCGCACCTACACACACACAAGATGACGCCCAACCTATCGCTGAAGAGGCCCCTCCTACCCCCCCCATCCATGAGGAAACCCCTGCCCCAGAACCCCGCAGCGAGGATGCCCCTCACCACATAGCCGGTAGCTCCGCCGCGCCATCGGCTCCCAATTATACCCTTCCCGAACGTGAACCCTTGGAGGTCTCACGCCTACAAGAGGACGCTCCGCAAACCGGCGGCGGTTTGTTTAGCCGCTTTTTCCGCAGCCGCCCTACCCCACCGACGGAGCGCAAAACCCCTGTAGCCCCCACTATGCGTGAGGACACCCATCCCTCTCACCCTACAAATAGTGAGGAGGATGACCTCAACATCCCCACCTATCTACGGCGTGGCCCCAAATCCTAAAGGGGCCACTCCGTGCCCCCCACTAACATCGTAGATGCCCCACATTATGGGGGGCAGATACTACCCCATAAAGGTAAGCATGATCCCGCGCAACAAACCACTCTAGCTCACGCCATCCATTGCCGTGGTGTGGGGTTACATAGTGGACGGCCCGTTACATTACGGCTATCGCCTGCGCCTGCTGATACGGGTTTACATATCCAGCGGTTAGACCGCCCCGATGCGCGCCCTTTTCGGCTTACATCGGGCTGCATTATGTCTAGCCCCCTTGCCACGGTTGCAGCCTCTCCTCATCAAAGCGACCTCCATGTCGCCACCATTGAGCATCTGCTCGCAGCCCTTCATGCGTGCAAAATTGATAACCTCCTCATCCAACTTGATGGGCCAGAACTCCCCATTCTGGATGGTTGCGCAGCGTCCTTTATCTTCTTGCTAGAGGCCGCAGGGCGTACATATCTTAACGCCCCACGTCACATTATTGCTGTCCGTCAGCCTATCTCTGTCGAAGGAGAAAACGGAGCTTATGCCCGCCTCCTACCCCACCATCAAAACCAACTTCATCTCTCTTTAAGCATAGACTTCCCTGCCCCCGCTATTGGCCAACAATCCTATGCGCTCACGCTTGATAAAAAGCATTTTAAACGCGACATCGCCTTTGCCCGTACCTTCGTAAATTATGAGGATATAGGCCGCCTCCATGCTCAAGGGCTTGCCCTTGGTGGATCGTTAGAGAACGCCTTAGTCATCCAACACGACCATGCGCTCAACCCCGGCGGGATGCGCCATGTTGATGAATGTGTCCGCCATAAGATGCTTGATGCTATCGGCGACCTCTATTGCACAGGCTATAGCCTTGCCGCCCGGTTTGAGGCACATAAAACTGGCCATTCCCTCAATAATCAACTTCTCCGTGCCCTATTCGCCTCACGCGATAATTGGCAATTTGTTAAGGATTTCGCAACAATCCTTCCTTTACCTCATGAAAATATCGGGCTAAAGGACAAGAACACCCTTCCCCTAGAAAACTCCCATGCTATAAGAAAATCATGGTCAGCAGCATCCTAAACACACAGAATACCCGCTCTCGTTTCTATCTTTCGGCTTTTACAGCTCCTGTTCTGCTAGGCTTTGCCCTGCTCACGGGCTGCTCATCAGATGCCGATATTCAAGCGAAATTGCCACGCACCGCCGATGCCGAGACGCTCTATAATTACGGGATTGATGCCCTCCATGGCGGGCATTACAAACTCGCTAGTGCTGAGTTTGAGCTTCTGCAACAGAATTACCCATATTCCGGCTATACCGGTAATGCGGAGCTGATGGAGGGATACGCATATTACCTTCAAGGCGAATACGCGCTCTCTGTCCAGCAGTTAGAACGCTATCTGCAACTCCACCCCACCAGCCCAGATGCCGCCTACGCCTACTATCTGCGTGGCTTATGCTATTACGAACAAATCGGCGTTGTCTCGCGCGACCAGCTCGGCACGCTTGAGGCGATGGATGCCCTCCAAGAGGTCATTACACGCTTCCCGCAAACATCCTACGCGCGTGATGCACAATTAAAAATTGACCTCTGTCGCGACCATCTCGCTGGGAAAGAGATGTTCGTTGGTCGTTACTATCAGCGTGAGAAAGATTATCAGGCGGCTTACGGACGGTATCAGCGCGTTATCCAAGACTTCCAGACAACCAACCATGTTCCCGAGGCTTTGGAACGTCTTGTTGAGGTTAATCTGAATCTTGGCTTGCCAGATGAGGCCCGCCAAGCCGCTGCTGTGCTAGGTTATAATGCACCAGATAGCCGTTGGTACCATCTGGCTTATCGTAAGCTAAAAGCAAATCATCAACTTACACCGCAGATCCGCAAACCAGAGCCTCTGCGCAAGCAGCCGAAAGAAAAGCACCATCATGGCAAACATCATCATGATGCCGTGATGCCTGCCCCCGCAATTGCCAACCCTGCTAAGTCAGATTCTGTGATTACACAGCCTGTCTCAGCGACACAATCCACCCCTGTGGCAGCGATTGACATTCCACCAACCAATAACACTCCTGCCAACAAGGCAAAAAAAGGGAAATAAGCCTTAAAGTTAAGGCCAATAAGCCCGCAATCTTGCGAAATTGGCCTTAACGTCTCATATATCTGGCACTGCATGGTTTAAAACATCCAAGAGATGCACCATCTTTGCGAGGTTCTGGAGGCTGCATTATGCTCACACATCTCTCCATCCGTGATGTTGTCTTAATCGAGAAACTGGACCTCCCCTTCCATGCGGGGCTAACCGTCCTAACGGGGGAAACCGGGGCCGGTAAATCCATCTTGCTCGATAGTTTAGGCCTTGCTTTGGGGGAGCGGACCAATAGCCGCATCATCCGCTCTGGGGCAGAGCAAAGCAGCGTTACCGCCGTGTTTGAACTCCCCGCTGACCATCCCGCTTATGCCCTCCTCCGCCAAAAAGACATTGCCTCTATTGAGGAAGGCGAGCCTATCGTCCTCCGCCGTATTGTCACGCAAGAGGGACGCTCCCGCGCTTATATTTGTGACCAACCAGTCGGCATCACTATTTTGCGGGATGTTGCCGCCTTACTGGTGGAGATTCAAGGTCAGCATGAACAAATGGGGCTGGCGAATCAAGCGGCTCATCAATCATTATTAGATGCATTCGGCGTTCCTACCACCTTATGCCAAAAGGTCGCCAAAACGTGGGATGAATGGCAACATGCCCTCCGTTCCCTAAAGACCGCTCGCCAAGAGATAGAGGAGGCCACCCAAGAGGAGGACTGGCTCCGCCAAATTGCAGAGGATCTCACCGCCCTCGCCCCCCAAGAAGGCGAGGAGGAAGAACTCGCCGCTCTCCGCGTTAAGCTCCAACAAGATGAACGCCGGGGCGAGGCCGTAGCCGCTGCTTTGGGTGAGCTCACCCCACGGGATCGCCGCTCAGCCACGCCAGCCAATGCCCTACGTGCGGCTAATCGTGCGCTCTCTCGCCTCTTACCCTCCCCTTTAGATCGGGAACAAGCCACTACACAGGAGATTCCCTCTGCTCAGCAAGAGCAAGCGCAAGATGCCCTCACCGCGCTAGAAAAAGCCGAAGAATATCTCGCTGAGGCCGAAACCCTCCTCTCCCGCCTTGCAGTAGATACCACTGTCGATTCACGCCTTTTAGAAGAGACGGAAGAACGCCTCTTTACCCTCCGCGCTGAGGCCCGCAAACATAAGATAAGTGTCAGCGAACTCCCCAATTTTCTGGACAATATCAATCAACGCCTCGCCTCGATTGAGTCCAGCACAGAGGCTCTCGCAAAATTAGAAGAACAAGTACACCAAAAGCGCGCCGCTTATGAGGCCGCAGCGCAAGAGCTTAGCATCGCTAGGGAAAAAGCCGCTCGCCAGATTGAAAAACGCGTTATGGCGGAATTAGCCCCCCTCAAATTAGAACGCGCTCGCTTTATTGTAGAACTCTCCTCCCTCGCACCAGAGCAATGGAACCGCCATGGGATGGAGCAGGTCGCCTTCCTCATTGCGGCTAACCCCGGACAACCACCCGGCCCACTTGGCAAGGTCGCCTCTGGGGGGGAACTCTCCCGCCTTATGCTCGCTCTTAAAGTCGTACTCGCGGGACGGTCCTCCCTTACAACACTCGTGTTTGATGAAGTTGATTCCGGCGTGGGCGGGGCCACGGCCTCAGCCATTGGCGAGCGACTTCATCGCGTAGCGCAGGATGTGCAGGTGTTGGCCATCACCCATAGCCCGCAAGTTGCCTCTCGTGGAGATTATCAACTCCGCATTGCCAAGCATGTAAAGCAAAACCACACGCAAACCAGCGCAACCCTCCTCAGTGAGGAAGAACGCCGGGAAGAACTCGCCCGTATGCTTGCGGGCACTACCGTTACCGATGCCGCCCGTGCGGCGGCCGATAGCCTTTTGGGACCCACAACACCATGACCACCCAAACCCCGGCCCAACGTTACGCAGAGCTTGAAGCTAAAATCGCCCGATGGAATGAGGCGTATCATGGCCATGACGCGCCGGAAGTCTCCGATGCTCTTTATGACCAAACCCGGCTAGAGCTTGTCATGCTAGAGGCTCGCCACCCCGAATTAAAACGAAAAGATGGTGCCTCTGCCCAGATCGGGGCTGCCCCTAACCCTGCCTTCGGCAAGGTCGAGCATCGCGCGCCTATGCTCTCGCTCGATAATGTTTTTAATGAGGAAGACTTCGCCCATTTCATCAGCAAGATTGGCCGTTTTTTAGGGCTTGATAATAGCCAAACTGATGCCCTCATCTTCATTGCAGAGCCTAAAATTGATGGGCTTTCCATCAACCTAACCTATGAAAATGGCCAACTTACAGTCGCCACCACCCGCGGCGATGGCACGGTTGGGGAGGATGTTACGGCCAATATCCGTACCATCAGCACAATCCCACAACAGCTTCCCGCCCCTTATCCTGCTGTTATCGAAATCCGGGGCGAAATCTTTATGAGCCGCGCGGCCTTTCTCGCCCTCAACAAACAACAAGAAGAACGCGGTGAGAAGCCCTTCGCCAACCCACGCAATGCCGCTGCTGGGTCCCTCCGCCAATTAGATGCTTCTATTACCGCGTGCCGTCCTTTAGGGCTTTTTGCTTATGGGATGGGCTATAATACGGGGCTTGATGTCACCACCCATACAGAATGGCTCGATCAGCTAAAATCGTGGGGCTTCAGCGTTAATCCCCTCTCCCGCACCATCCATCATGCCAGTGATGTCCCCGCTTATGTGGCAGAGCTTGCTACGGCACGGCCTGACCTTGATTATGATATTGATGGCATCGTTTTTAAACTTGACGATATCGCCCTCCAAACACGGCTCGGCTTTGTAGGCCGTGCGCCTCGCTGGGCGATTGCGTGGAAGTTCCCTGCCGAACAAGCCATCACCCGCCTTAATGATATTGAGGTCCAAGTCGGCCGTACAGGGGCCCTCACCCCCGTGGCGCATTTAGAGCCTATCAATGTTGGTGGGGTCATCGTCTCGCGGGCTACCTTGCATAATGAGGATGAAATCCGCCGCCTTGATGCCCGCCCCGGTGACCTCGTCCAGATTCAACGCGCAGGGGATGTTATTCCCCAAATCGTACGCGTTATGGATGCAGAGCGTCCAAACCGTGCCCCGCCTTTCCACTTCCCCGACCACTGCCCCGTCTGCCACGCCCATGCCGAACGTATAGGTGATGAAGCCGTACGCCGATGCAGCGGTGGCCTTACCTGCCCCGCTCAAACGGTCGAGCGACTCATTCACTTTGTCTCTCGCAAGGCCTTTGATATTGATGGCCTTGGCGAACGCAGCATTCGCAGCTTTTACGAGCTCGGTCTTGTTCGCCGCCCCGGGGACATCTTCCGCCTATATGAGCATAAAGACCGCCTCCAAAAGTTAGAAGGCTGGGGGCCGCAATCGGTCGAAAACCTCCTTAACGCGATTGAAGCCCGCCGCACCATCAGCTTTGCGCGGTTCATCTACGCCCTTGGCATCCGGCGTATTGGGGAACGTAACGCCCAGCTTCTGGCCCGCCATTATCACAGCTACCCCATATGGCATAAAGCTATGATGGCCGCGCAACAGCCTGATAGCGAGGAGCGCGCTCATCTTAGTGCCATTATGGGCATCGGCCCCGCCATTGCAGAAGAAATCGCCAATTTCTTTGAGGAAGAACATAATCAAGAGGCCTTAAATGACCTCACCCCCACCCTCACCATCTCAGAGGAAACCAGCCCCACCCGCGGCGAAGGGGACGATGCCCCTTTAACAGGGGAGATTATGGTCTTTACTGGCTCCCTCACCACGATGTCCCGCCCGGAAGCCAAAGCCATTGCCGAGCGTCTTGGCGCGCAAGTAACAGATAGCGTCTCGCGCCGCACCACGCTGGTTGTTTTGGGTGAAAAAGCAGGCTCTAAAGCCAAAAAGGCCCATGAGCTTAACATCCGCACTGTTAACGAAGCCGAATGGCGCGCGATTGCCGGGTTAGCAGGAGACGTGTAGAGACAATCCATGCCCACCATATCACCAACCCACCATCCCCTCCTGATGCTCACAACCGGCCTCATCGCTATTGTGCTGCTTATTGGGGTGTCCGTCCTCATCTCCCTTTCGGAGATTTCCTTCGCTGCGGCGCGCGAGACGCGTATGCGTGCCCTAGCCGAGGCCGGGGATAAACGCGCCCGTGCCTTCCTTCGCCTCCGCCGCAATAGCGGACAAGTGATGACGGCTATCCAAATCTGCCTCAACGCGGTTGGGATTCTCGGCGGTGTGATTGGTGATGCCCTCCTTACCGACCCCTTTGCCGATGGGCTTTGCGCGTTAGGTATGGCCGCCCCTTTAGCGGAGAAAATAGGCTCCTTCAGCTCCTTTATCCTCGTCACTGGGCTATTTGTCCTCTTTGCGGACCTCCTGCCCAAACGCACAGCGATGAACGCCCCGGATAAAATCGCCCTCGCTGTTGGATGGTTCCCCGCCCTTGTCCTAAAATTGCTTTACCCGGCTGTGTGGGTCTTTTCGCATATTGCAGACCTCATCTTAAAACTCCTGCGCATCCCTGCTACCGCCACGGTAGAGCCTGTCACACCGGAGGACCTCCGCGCCATTCTGGCCGCAGGTACAGCCTCTGGCGTGTTGCTAGAGCAAGAACATCAAATGATTCAAAATGTCATGGCCTTACAGACACGCTCTGTGACCTCCGCCATGACCCCGCGTGATGAAATCGTCTATCTTGATGTCAATGAAAGCTTGGAGAGCCAACGCGATAAAGTCCGTGTCCGACCTTACTCGCGCTATCCTTTATGTAATGGCTCGTTAGACCAAGTTATCGGCTCTATTCGGGCTGAAGATGTTCTCGTGGCTGTGGTAGATGAACCCGCCACTCTAACAGACCCGCAAAAAGCTCCTCCCAAACAAATCTTCAACATGCGGCGTGATGTTCTCTCCCTGCCCGATACGCTTAATCTTTGGGAGACGCTCGCGCAGTTCGATACACATGGGGCAGGTTTTGCGCTCATCTTTAACGAATATGGGCTAGTTGTTGGCCTCATCACCTATAAGGATATTATGGGTGCGCTCATGGATGGGCTTGCTAACCCATTTGAGGAACAAGCCATCGTCCGCCGTGATGATGATTCTTGGCTCATTGACGGGGCAGCCCCTGTTCTTGATGTCGTACGGGAGCTTGATATTCCTCTCATTCTTGACCATGCCGAGTTTGATACAATCGGCGGCTTTGTCATCCACCGCCTCCGCCGTATGGCCCGCAAGGCTGATCGTATTGAGGTTGCAGGGTTCCGCTTTGAGGTAGTCGATGTCGAGCGATTCCGCATCAATCAGCTCCTCGTCACACGGATGAAGAAGGCCATTCCATGACGCCCTCTCTTGCCACACCGTACGGCACGGCCCAAGATGCGCTGCTCATTATCGATATGCAGCGGGACTTCATGCCCGGTGGGGCCTTGCCTGTCTCCGATGGGGATAGGCTCATCCCTCATATCAATCAGCTAACAAAGCTTGGCTTTCGTGCCGTCATCGCTACGCAGGACTGGCACCCGGCAGGCCATTGCTCCTTCACCCAACAAGGCGGGCCTTGGCCTATCCATTGCCTTGCAGGCAGCCACGGTGCCGCCTTTGTGGATGGGTTAAACCACAACCCTATAACCCATATCATCCGCAAAGGCACAGCATTGGGAGCAGACTCCAACTCCGCCTTTTACGATGATACAGGCACATCCACCGGGCTAACCGCCCTGCTCAAAGGCTTAGGCGTATCCCGCGTCTTTCTCTGCGGTGTGGCGTTAGATGTCTGCGTACTCGCAAGCGCGCGCCACGCCGTGCAGGATGGCTTTACCACCACCATCCTCCAACACGCCTCTGCGGGCATCAACATCACGCCTGAGTTTTTCGCAAAAGCCAAGCGTGAGCAGATTCATATCAGCAACCCCTAATTCACGGCATCGTCTCTTGCGGCTTCGAGAGCCATCCCCCCGTAAATCCGGCTTTCTCCAACCCTGCACGGATATAACGGTTCTTCCGCATCACCTTCCATACAAAGCCGCTGCGTAGATTCTCAATCATCAGCAAAATTGGCCCTTGATCAATACCAAGCTGCTGCTCATCCACCCAAAACCCATCCTTCGTCTCAAAACTTGGATTAAACGCATCCAAAAAACCATATTGATTATAAATCCGCGCTCCGTAGCGTTCCTTCATCGCTTTTAGCGCGGGCAGCGTAATTTCCGGCGCAAACGCAACGGACCCACCTATGGCCGTTGGGGCAATCGTACCATCATCTAAGACATAATCGCGCCCCGCCCCACGGGCACTATAAGCCATAAAATGCCGCTTCTGCCCATCGACCTCACGCTCAGCCTCACCCGGCCCATCGGAGGCCGTTAAGCCCCAGATATTCTCATCATATCCCCGCCAATGGCCCGGATTATGCACGGCATAATCCCGCTGCGCATAAACAGCCTCACGACTATTCTGGAAGTAATCATACCCGCGCTCACGGCTCGCTTTATCGCGAATATCACGGAAATCGACCCACGATTCGCTATATTGATGCCCAAATAATGGCGCGAAATTAAGGAGGTGATGCCCGTAAAACTCCCCTTGCTGTTCTTTATGCGTCTCCGTCCAACGGTCCCATGTTTCCGCTGGCAGAGCATGAGATGGGGCCCCTAACGCCATAACATACAGCATCAGCCCCTCATTATAGCCTTTCCATTCCGCAGAGAGGAACTTATCAGGCGGCATCCACCCCATGCTCAACCAAGAGCTTTTACCGCCTGTCATCCAACGCCAATTCACACGGCGATAAAGCTTATCCGCTAATGCCCGAATCTCACGCTCATCAGCATTATGTCCATCATAATAGGACTGGGTGAATAACACCCCAGCCATCAATAAGGCCGTATCAATACTCGAAAGTTCCGACCAATCTGCCACGCGCAAACCGGTCTCAGAATCTAAGAAATGATAGAAAAACCCACGATACCCCGCCGTCCCATTCACCGCGCGCCCTTGCGGTAAAGAGAGAAGAAAACGCAGCGTGACCAAACTGCGCTCCACAGCCTGCGCCCGTGTGATATAGCCACGCTCCACACCAATGCCATAAGCTGTCAAACCAAAACCAACACTGGCAATACTCGCCGCCCCATGCGGCAAAGGCGCACGGTCTGGCACCAACCCATTGCGCGGATTCGCCGTCTCCCAAAACCAATTAAAGGTCCGATGCTCTACCTCCTCAAGGAAAATATCATGAGAGGAAAGAGAGGCCCTAGAGGACTGTACTGCCGAGGATGCCGCATAAGACGTTGAGGGGATCATACACCCTCCCCCCACACATGCTGCTATCCCTACATATAAGAAACGCCACACGAATGAGCGTAAAACGACACGGGACTCCGTCATACTCTCTTATCCTCCCATCAAATCGCCTCTCTATGAAAAAACAAACCCCGCCACACCACAAGGACCAAATGGTCTCCCCCAAGGAGGAAAGGTATAAAATAAGATATATAATTATTTAATTAAATATAAACCATATATTAATGTATGATTAGACATATAATTTTTCTTCTTAAAGTTAAAAATATAGAGTATATTTTAAGTATTACGTTTTATTTATAGAAGGTTAATAATGAAGTTCTGCGTTATTGGTGCTGGCTTTAGCGGGACCATTATTAGCCGTCATCTCGCCCTACATGGTCATGACGTTCTCCTATTAGATGAACGCCCACATCTCGCAGGTAACTGCCATACATCGCGTGACCCGAGCAGCCATATTATGCTTCATCATTATGGGCCACATATCTTTCATACAGCCCATCATCATGTTTGGGAATTTATAACGCAATTTGGTACATTTCGGCCCTATATTAATCGGGTCAAAGCCATAGCTCAAAATCACGTCTTTTCTTTACCTATTAATTTGATGACCATAAATCAATTTTATAAAAAGACACTAAATCCTCAAGAAGCAGAACAATTTATCTATAATATCGCTGACAAAACAATCAAAAATCCTTCCAATTTTGAAGAACAAGCAATCTCCCTCATCGGAAAAGACTTATACAATACCTTCTTCCGAGGCTACACACGCAAACAATGGGGGATGGACCCTAAGGAGCTTCCTGCTTCCATCCTAAAAAGGCTACCAATACGGTTTAATTATGATGACAATTACTTTAACCACCCTTATCAAGGGATTCCAGAGCAAGGCTATACAGCCCTTATCAACTCTATGCTGCTCAACCTCCCTATAGACATCCAACTCAATACAAGGTTTGAAGATATTCCTTTCAAAAATCAATTTGACCATATCTTCTATACAGGACCACTTGACCGTTACTTTAACTATGCCTACGGCCGTCTACCCTATCGCACATTAGATTTTGAAAAATATGAAGGCCTTGGTGATTACCAAGGCACAGCCGTCATCAATTATTGTGATGAAGCCGTTCCCTACACACGCATCGCCGAGCATAAACATTTCACCCCATGGGAGGCACCACATCTTAAAAAGACCGTTTGGTTTCGGGAATATAGCCGCCTCGCTCAAGCTGATGATGCGCCTTATTACCCTATACGGCTTGCTCATAAGAGCCAAAACCTAGCCCATTACATCCAAAAAGCACGGGCGACCCCTCATGTGTCCTTTCTAGGACGACTCGGCACTTATAGATATTTAGATATGGATGTCACAATCAACGAAGCCCTTCAGGCCTGCCAGAAGATAGACCACGCCCTAAAGAGCGATACGCCTATCCCCAGCTTTTTTATAGACCCGTCCTAAAAGAGCTTAACTATGCAAGGTCAGGCTTCCAGCCCGCTCCATCGGAATAGTATCCAGAATATAACGCCACTCCTCCCGCAAGCGCGATGCGACATCAGCTTCCTCAATCATATCCAACAGATAATTCAGCCGCTCCTCCCACGCATAGCGGACGATATTTTCAGCATCTCGCAAGGCAGGTACACGGCGGAGACGTTCCAATTCATTCCGTGTTGCATGTTCACGCAATAAAATATTCTCATTTACCGCGGTGGATGTATCCTCAAGCTGCGTGATGTAAGAGTTCGCCCAATAATCAGCATAACGCTCAACACCGAAGGAAATCGCACCATCTAGCCCGCTATTACGCGCATATTTCCAAACCCATTCCACAATAGATTTAAAATAATAATGCGAGACATAGATTTTATCGAAATACCCGTGGTCAGAGAAAGCAGGGTCCCGCCCGATTCCCGGCGGTGGGTTGCGATATTCATGCAAACCGCCATTAGCCAACCGGTAAGTAAAGGAATCACCATGCCAAGCCAGTGGGTTATGCGGGCGTGATTGCAGCACGCTATGAGGCCGACAGACTGTCTTAACAAGACGCCATCCCTCACCAACACGCCCATGAGACACAATCACCCTATTACGCTGTGTCAGCGGGATTGTAAGGTCGGAGAAACCATTCTGATTCACTTCAGACGAGATAAACTGCCAATTAAGCGCGATAGCATCGGCATCCCATCGCTCCATGCCTTTTAAATAATCTTGTACCCTATCAAACATCGGCGATAATGTTATGAACTCATCCCCATCAAGGATAAAGCTCCATTCATAATCCAAAATATCGGGCAAAATATTCAACGCATGTCCATATGCTTTTAACTGCGCTGAATCCCCTAACGAGACCTTATTATCAATATATGTGATGATACCTTCATTATGTAAGGCTTTTAACAAAGCATCAGATTGGTCATCATTATCATTACTATAGATAAAGAAATGCTCAACACCGATATTTCTATGATAGGCAATCCATTCTAATAGATAAATACCCTCATTGCGTACTGTGGAAAGCAGGCACACTTTTTTACGCGGCTGGATATGGCGGCGCATATAATGCACCAGCATTTGTAAAAAGCCTTCCGGGGCCCCAACCACACCGTAAGTCAGCCTTATATTACCCTCATCACAGACCAAAGAGGCGCGTGATGCAGGACGACCTTCATCATCCCACGCAACCAAAGCCTTAATAGCCTCGACCCAGAAGCCCTCTTTCACCTTCTGCCCCAAAGCCCCTAATAGAGCCTCATCCTTAAAGAGCAGGGCCGCAAAGGCGCGCATATCCGCCGCCCGCATGAAAGGAAAAACGGCATCCAGCACATGCTGGAGGCACGGCCCCTCATAAGTGAGAATCAATGTGCGTAATGCGTCTGGCCTCAAAGTTTGCCGGAAATGCCCCGCTAAGGCACGACCAAGCTCCAGCAAGCTCCCCTCAGGCTCTACTGGACAGAAGCGGAACTGCTCCCACCCCTTCATCTGCACGCAATCACCGAGGAGATGGTTAACACCCTTTGTATAAGACCATGCGTGCGTTGTGCAGAAACGCTCTTGTACAAAAACGCTCTCTAACCCCGCATATTCCCCACTTTCTACCGTTTTAATGCGGCGAAAAGGAATCACTGTGCCTTTATAGAGGAACTGATCCACCCATAGGACAGAAGGCATTGTACCTTCCTCCATAGGGGGCTCTGCTGTTAAGAATGCATAATCAGGCCATTGTGGGAATACCACACACAATAATGGGCGATAGAGTGACGTACCATCCTCTGCGCGCGAGACCATCTCATCACAACGCACATGGCACACCGCACCGTCTGCCTGCCTCACAGCTAGCCAGCCTCCGTGGGCAGTTTCCAAATAAAAAAAACTTCCCCGGTCTGCTTTCATGCCTGACAACCCTTCTGCATTCTTACCACACTAATCTCGCTTTTTTATCTTGGCACCTTTATCAGGTATTGGTATTGTTTGGCTATGCAGACATTACCTCTCCCATCGGCTGGCACCATTCCCATCGTTCTAGGCCTAAGCGAAAACTTCGCGCCTTACGCCTATACTACCATACAATCCGGGTTAGACAATATTCTTCCCGGGGTTCGTTTGGCCTTTTACCTATTCCATGAGGGGATGTCCGAGGCGGTGCAAAATATTGGCCGCGCCCTCTTTAACACGGACCGCTCAGAGATCCATTTCGTGGATGTCAGCGAGTGGATGAACAGGCATAATCCTTCTTACTTGGGCCATGCCTCGCGCCCTACTTTCTACCGCCTTGCAATCCCAGAGCTGCTGCATAATTTTCCGCGTGTTATCTATCTTGATTCTGACATCTTTATGCGGCGTTGCCCGAGCTTACTTTATTATTCCATCCATAAAGATGCCCAAATTGGGGCCACACGGGACCTTTTGATGATCCCTGCTCAGCATAATGGCTTCCGCCTCCCGCAAGAAGTCGCTGGGGGACCTCCTTTAATTGATTATCATCGCGGCGCGCTTGGGGTTCAGAACTCTGATGACTATTTCCAAGGTGGTGTGCTGGTTATCAATATCAACAAAATTACAGAGCATCAGGTCAAAGAATGTGGTGCATTATGTGGTACGCTCTTTTGGATGATGGACCAAGATATCCTTAATCGCATCTTCTATGGCCGTGTTTGTTTTATTCATCCCAACTGGGATGTTTGCTGGGGGCCGGGATGTGAAGAAGCAAGTGAGAATCTGCCCGACCATTGGCGCGATCTCTACCAAGAGACCTTAAAAGACCCATTTGCCATCCATTATACCGGCTTCCCTAAACCATGGAATGGATGGGATGGTCCTTACACCGATGATTACCGTAAAACGCTCGAACGCGTTATGGTACGCTTCTAAGATCTAAGACAACACCCCAGAGACATCATCTCTGGGGTGTTTTTTTTGCCCTTAACACCACCCCTTTCATAATTCCTTTAAAACTATGAAAGGGTATGTATCGCTGCAATCAGTCTTCCAACGGCACGTCAGAACGTGTCACTGTTAGCTTTATCTGGTCGCTCTCTGGGCTAAGCAACAGCACATCCACAGACTTACCCGGCGGAATCTCACCAATCTCAGCCAGCTTCTCAAGATTCCGAGAAAGAGCCACTTTATGCTCGCCGAGCCAGAAGTAGTTCCCGATATTATGGGCAACATCCGGCCATGTCAGGCCGCTCACCGGCTTACCATTAATCTTCAACTCAGCAAAAGAGCCATCAATAAAAATGGAGAAAGCATCCATCATGGGCTTTGTCAGAGGGATGAAACGTTCCCAATCCAACAGGTAGCCAGCATACCAGTGTGTATCTTCGTTGCTAGGGTTAATGGAGAGGAATGTCCCCGCAGCCCCTTGCGTTTGAAGCCCAACAATATGCTTACCAGCCTCCACAAATTGTGCCTCTGGTAAACCTTGAGGGATAGAAGATGTCCGGCGCAGCATTACACGTGACGGCGTTTGCACGGGCCAAGAAGAAATCATAAACAAATCAGGATATTCACACGGTGTCAGAAACTGACGACGCAAATCCTTCCGGTCGGCATCATAATTTAGAACATGGCCGAACCAATCCATAAGCCATACACGTTGCAAAGCATCAAAATCAGGCATAGACATTTCCTTCACTGGAGATAGGACATACGCCAACAGGCGTACACTCTCTTAACAGGCTTTACCAGAATCCTAACAAAACATCAAAAAAAGATGCGCACTACACTCCATTTATAATGCAGCGGGGTTCTGCACTATAGGTGAGATAGACGCAGAATAATGCACGCGACCTGTATGCTGCTCATGCCCGCCTCTCTCACCAACGGTTGTATATTCCACGCCGTTGCTTAAACTATGAATATGACGGACTGGTCCCTCGTGAGCATAAGCCTCAATCATACGCGAATACATAATAGGGCCTGTCAGCACCAACGTACCATGCCGCCCAGTCCCCTGCATATCCGGCTGATAAACCCGCAATAAACACATCACCTGATGGATAATACGCCGCATTAAAGGATGCCCAGACGCGCAGATGATATAATATTGCTCATACTCACCATAGGTCATATGCTGAACCTCGGGATGTTGACGCGCCCCATGCCACCATTGCGAGACCAAGAAGCGATCCTCAGGCTTAATAATCGTACTAAGCGGTGCTGCGATAACGGATTTTAAATCCACATAAACACCACCTACCGCGTATAAACATAAGTACCGGAACAGGTCAGCTTTCGCCGCACCATAATCAGGATGAATAGCCTGATAATATTCGTAAACCTCCTCGCTATAATAATCCAAGAGGAACTTTTTTATGTCAAAAAACCCACCATCAGACCAATAAAAATACTCATATTCTGAATTTAAATGAATGAGCTGTGCGCGGTTTTCACGAAATATTTCGGGGTATTCTCCCGGATCACCCAAACCAATACCAATCTGATGAATATTCCTCTCAACCCCTCCATTAAGAGGCCGCTCGGCTACAGGGTCTGGAAGGATGGAAGGGTCAATCTCCTGAAAAATCTCATTCTTCCTTGGTGATGCAACATGCGTGACACTCATATCATGGGCAAAAGAGAGGCAACCCTTCTCTGCATGTTGAAAAACATACCGCCCATTTGCCACATACTGACGCACATAGCCTCTTGCTTCTAACTCCTCTTGCGTGAGGGGGTGTGCCTCATCCTTATCAAACCAAGAACATAAATGGCGTTGTACAATCTCCCCATCATGCAGGGCGATATAAGTCCCCAGATACCCAACGAACATGGCCTTAGCCCTCCCCCACGATAGGTTGCAGACGGGTTGCTGTGATAATGCAATGCCCTTTCCCCTCATAAAGGGGTAAAGAGAGTGTTACAGTTTCATTCACACCCAAACGTCCCAAAGCCGCAAAGGCGACTCGGCTTTCCTTTAAATCAATCCGGGCATCACCCAGCAATGCAGTATGGAACTCAGACGCACCCCCTACAGGAAACACTAATTCCCTTACTCTTTGTCCTGTAGAGGCTAGTCGTACTTCGCCAATATCGGGGTTTGTCATTAAAACCAACCCTTGGAACATATCATGCGTAATAGGTAAAAAACGCTCCCACCCATTAAGCCCAACGACAAGAGGCGTTTTGTTATTATGAACGTCAATAGAAAGATATTCGCCTGTTAATTTCTTACGCAAAGTTACAAAATCATCAGATGTACGTTCTAACAAAAACTCTGGCACCTCTAACGGGCTCCCTGCACTCCCCCACCATGTCGGCACAGAGGAGATTGGCAATGGATAAGGCAGAGCCACAAATCCCTTTAATAACATCCCTAATATCGGAACGCGCGCCAGCCCTTTGTAATAAGGAGCGTAACATAGAACATGCCCGTAAGCATCAAGGAACCAAATACGCTCAAAAGAGACATTAAAAGCGTTTTTTATCGACATTTAAAATCCTTATTACCCTACTATTCTAACACATAGCGATATTGTGCTTATTGCACGGCTAAATCATCAGGCGAAACATCTTTCTCTTTTACAGAGGAAGGCCCTTCATCCTGCTCTGAAACTGGTGCTTCGTGCAATTCACGCAGCTTCTTTTGATACAAATCCTTGAGATACTGCCCAGCCCTTAAATAAACCACACGACCAAAATGATCATAGGTGTGAGCATCCTCAGGGGATTGGATGAATTGGTCAAAATTGACACAACGCACATTCGGGAACTCCTCAGAGACCTCATACTGCCAGAATGCCACCGTATTATGCCGCTCTAAAATCCCAGAATCTGGATATAAGTCCGGCACCTTAGACGGCAAGGTAAACAACACAACATCACAGTGAGCAGGAACTTTACGCAAAATAGCCCTTAGATTCTCCTTATGTCGCTCCTCATCAATCACACCTAGGGGCCGTAGATTCGCTTTTGCAAAGCGATAATGCCGCAACTCAGAACGTGGACCCCCCATCCTCAAGAAGTCATCTTCATAAAACTCTTGGAAGTTACCGTATGCTACCTGCGGAGGGCAATAAGTCGCCGTATGCTCACTATCGGGCAAACGGTAAATCTGGAATCCAGCATCAGCCCAAAAACTAAAAACAACAAGTCCCCAAGCGGCATCTTCTAATGGCTTTAAGGAGGGGAAGAAATCCTCCGCTTGATAACCACATTGCCGCAGAGTTGTTTTTTCCTGCTCGCAACCTTCCACACTAATGCGCACCATAGAGGAATGGTCCCGCCGGATAAGGAAGCCATGGCGCACCGTATTTGTAAAAACGGTAATATCGCTAGAGCAATCCTTCACATAATGCCGAATGGAATCAACATCACATCCGCCACCCATAAAAATGGGATAATCCGCTTGCTCAAGAAGGACAGCCTCCCCGTCACTATCAAAGGATGTGAGCTGTACCCAATCCACGGGGGCTGTATCTGTAGTCGGGTCATTTGCGACCTCGCCTTGTACCTCAAGATAAGGTTTACCTAGATAACGATAAACCCATGTCTCAATATGCATCCCCAATGTACGGCAGGAAAAGCAGAAATGCACAAGGAAGTTATCCGTTGCATTTTGCACGACATGGAAAAAACCAACAATCCCATAATCGCCGTAATTATCCCGGACACGCACCACCGCCATATGGTTGAACGTGCCTGTATGCTCTACCATCCGCTCTACATCATAAAGGGCTTCCGCTTTATTCTCTGAGAGCCTCTTTTTTGTAAAGTTAAGCTGATTCGTCCGATTGAGCAGCTCGGCAACACGCTCTTTATGGTCTGTCAAATCATAGATAATTTCGACCTGTATATTACTCTTTCTAAGAAACTCATAATCATCAAGAGCAGCATCACCATTTCCTTCACGGTCTGCATATTTCTGCTCTTGCAATTTATACTGTTTAAGACGTGTTCTTTCTTTATCATCTTTGCCCTTAAAAAGGTCAGACTCTAATATCTGGGCTATAAAATGCTCATCCTCAACCTGAATACCGGGGCAGGCTTGACGCACTTCCTCACGATTAGTGGCATTATCATCAATGAACATAACCGCCTCTGGGCGAAGCTGCATTTTTTGAATAATCTCAGCAACACGTTTACCTTTGCTGGACCAATCAATACTGGGAAACACAAAGTGATCCCACACACCCATAGCCTCAAGCTGCGTTTTGACAGATTCAAAATCATTTTTTGAACAAATCGAGTTCATAATGCCGCGCTCCGTTAAAGAGACGACAATCTCCGAAGAATCACTTCCCGCAATGATGCCCTCCTCGGCTAATGTACCTTTCCAAAAGGTCTCGTCCATGTCCCATATTAGCAATCGAACTGCTTCACTCATCCCCACATCCTAACCCCGTACAGAAAGAAGGCTTTTTACAACCCTCTCACCTACGGCACACAAAGTGTAACGCTCTATCTCCGTACAGTATAAACTTTTTCTCAAGAATGAGGAAATAATCTTATAAAGAATCATAAAAAGTTCTATAGTCTTGTGATGATGCAGCATAGCTCACCTTTTTTTGAGAGACTTTGGTTTCTGGATTGCTTTGGGCATATCATCAGCTATGCTCCCTCTCAGGGCCGCCTTATTCGTACGCCCTTCCAAGGGACGCTAACCAATGGCTTTGTACCCTCCCCCTTCCCCATTCCGCTAGAAGCGGAGCTTACATGGTGGACCCTTTATGGGGAGCAACTACCCATTGAGCCTCTGATTATGAAGAAAATCCGCAGAGGTCTGGTTAAGTTGCAGAAGAAAGGGGCACAAGAATTTTTGAGCATCAATCCACGTTCTGATGACCTAGGCTTTGTAAACGCCGTAAATGCGTGGGAGCAGTTTCTCCCTGTGACAGAGCAAATATTGCAAGGGCTTTCCCTCATCAGTGACCCTGATATGAGCACTATTTGTGAGGCGACATCAGCGCAACATGTGGGGCATTTCTCTTTTTTACCCCCTAGTGAAAATAAACCAGGCTGCGGGCGCATCGGGGATCATATAATCAATATTTATAACAATCTCTCTAGCCTCTCTGCTTTATCCAGCATTCAAGAGGGCGAGATGCGCACAATCTCTTTAACAAATGATGAAGATAACGCCATCAGTCACTTCACCCTCTCCTGCCGCTCGGTCAAACCCTAAGCGAAAGGGCCTGCATCATGTTCCTTAGCCGCCTTAATACTTATATTGCCTACACCACCGAGAGGCTAACACAACAGCATGTTTGCGCTTACAGCGATGAAAACGCTCTCCCTCCTGCCTCTGAGCAAGAGATGGCAAAGCATGGCTATGTGCTTAAAAATATGGGCAATAATCAATGTGTCTTTACCCATCCTGAAAAAGGAAACCTCGTTCTCCATCCTGATATGTCCATGGCTCACCATAGCAATATGCTCAGTGCCGATAGCTATGTGCGTATCATTGACCCTAATATACTTCCCGCCCCGCCATCAGCCGTAACGCCAGCCACCCAAATTGCAAAATATATCCACCAAACAGGCAAAGAGGCTGAGTTCCCCGAATCGTTTCGGCAAAATCGTGATAATCTGATTCTTCTCAACCCAGATTATGACTTCTGCTATTGGTCCGACCAAGGCGGCCGTACTATTCATGAGTTTATAGCAGAGCACTATGGTCACGATGTTTTACAATATTATAACGCTATAACCCCTCGCTACGGAGCCGCACGAGCCGATCTTTTCCGCTATCTTTGCCTCTATCAGCTTGGCGGCGTGTATTTGGACCTTAAATCAACAATCGTTGTCCCGCTGCATACAATAATTCATCCTGACGATACAGCCTTATTATCTTTCTGGCCACGTGTCAGTACGGAATATCCTGAGATTCAGCATGTTAAATATGCAGGAGAATATCAACAATTCTTCCTTATCTACGCAGCAGGGCACCCTCTATTGCGGCGTATTATTCATCAAACATTATGTAATATTAAGCTTTATGACCCTTTCATCCATGGTGTCGGCCTGCAAGGGACGTTCCTAACCACGGGGCCTATTATATATTCCCGTATTCTCCACAGCTATCGTACACCGCACAATGCACGGCTTTTCCATGCGTTAACAAGTGGTGTTGAGTATAATATTTTCTCTCACGAGGCTCATTACGCCAAAATTGGGCCAACGCATTATACGCGCCAAGACACCCCCCTCATCCTCAACCCCGAATCACTCCCTTAAAACACTGCCCACAGCACTAAGGGAGTGCGCGGCTCCATGTTGTGCCCTTTTACGGAGAGAGGATTAACTGTCCTACTCACAGAGGCTAAGAAGGCTATCTATTGTAAAGGGTAAAATATAAGCTGGTGCGCCCTGCTGGATTCGAACCAGCGACCCACAGCTTAGAAGGCTGTTGCTCTATCCAGCTGAGCTAAGGGCGCGCTGTGCCCTACTATAAAACGTGGTCGGGGCGCCCGGACTCGAACCGGGGGCCTCCTGTACCCAAAACAGGCGCGCTACCAGGCTGCGCCACGCCCCGACGACGTGAGCTACTTCTTAAAGGGCCTTACCCTTTTAGACAAGAGGGTTTCGGCCCAAAAAGGATGTTTTTTTACAAATTATACAACACTCCCTCGGCTAAGGGGCGGTACAAATTGCGGGGCCATATCCCACGGGAACAACACCCATGTATCTTGTGCGACTTCCGTTACATAATGGTCTGTATAAGGTCGGCCATCGGGTTTGGCATAAAGGCACGCAAACACCGCCTTAGGCAGCATCTCCCGCACATAACGCGCTGTCACACCGGAATCGACAAGGTCATCAACAATGAGGAACCCCTCACCGTCCCCTGCGGCCTCTGCCGCTTTGAGCAGTTTGGGTGCCTGCTGGGTCCCTTCCTCCCCCTCATAGCTCACTACTGAGACCGTCTCGATCAACCGGCATCCCAGCTCTCGCCCTAAAATTGCGGCAGGAATCAAACCGCCCCGTGTGATAGCCACAAGACCACGAAAGGGCCTATATTGACGCATCAACTCCGTTGCAAGCAGACGCGCATCACGGTGGAGTTGATCCCATGTCACGGTTGCATATTTAATGCTCTGAGAGCCTTGTGTCTGCGCTGCGCCTGTCATGTTGTTCTCTGCCCTTCCTTATGGCTAGTCCTCATACTTCCCCCCTCATACTGCATTGTAAGAAAGGGTAGAACCGTTAGGGCAGATTATTTGCAAGGGCTATAAAAAAAAGCCCGCACCTTAAAAGGTCGGACTTACTAAAAAGGCTGGCTCCCGAAGTAGGACTCGAACCTACGACCCAGCGATTAACAGTCGCTTGCTCTACCAACTGAGCTATTCGGGACCAGCGAGGCTCTATCTAGCGAAACTTAACCGATGGGTAAAGGCTTTTTTTCACAATGATGAAAAAACTTTCCTCGCTTTCAGCACAAAAAAAGCCCGCACCTTAAAAGGTCGGACTTGCCCAAAAGGCTGGCTCCCGAAGTAGGACTCGAACCTACGACCCAGCGATTAACAGTCGCTTGCTCTACCAACTGAGCTATTCGGGACCAGCGAGGCTCTATCTAGCGAAACTTAACCTATGGGTAAAGCCCTATAATGCGCTTCTCCACAAGAAAGATGCAAAACCTTCCTTATTGAAGGAGATAGCGGAGGCCCCTTACTCCAGCTCCTCCCGCCCCTCAGTTGCTAATTGGTCAACGCGCTCATTTTCCTCTAGCCCTGCGTGAGCCTTCACCCAATGCCATTCTATTTTATGGCGTTTTGCAACGTCTAAAATGCGCCGCCATAAATCCATATTCGCTACCGGGTCACCTGATGCATTACGCCAATTACGGCGTACCCACCCTGTATGCCAACGCGTTATGCCATTCTGCAAATAAGCACTATCGGTATAAAGATTCACGATACAAGGTCGCTTTAGGGCCTCCAAGGCCATAGCGGCAGCGGTAAGCTCCATACGATTATTGGTCGTCTCCGCTTCGCCGCCTTTCATTTCCTTCTCATGCCCTTGATAGCGCAAAAGTACGCCCCATCCCCCGGGGCCGGGATTAGGTTTACACCCGCCATCGGTCCAAATATCAACCTCCATAGTGGGGGTATCTTTCGCCTCAGCATTACGGGACATGCGGCACCTTTTGGAAATGATTCAACCGCCGTTGATACGCCCATGGGTCTTTACGCGTCACTAACGCCCCGGCTGGGGTATGAACCCAGTCATAAAGACGCGTGAGCAAAAACCGTAACGCCGCCCCTTGGCATAAGACCGGCAAAGCCGCCCGCTCTGCATCACTTAGGGAGCGAATCTGCTCGTAACCTTGTAAAAGGGCCGCTGCTCGGTCGGGTTGATAATCTTGCTCGGCTTTAAAGCACCACGCATTTACACAAATAGCGAGGTCATAAGCGAGAAAGTCTGTACAGGCGAAGTAGAAGTCGATAATGCCGGATAAGGTCTCTCCTTCAAAAAAGACATTATCCACGAATAAATCGGCATGAATCTGCCCACGCGGTAAATCATTCGCCTCTGGCCATGCCTTAATGACCGCAGCGAGAGCCTCTTTTGTTTCTGTAATAAGGGCTGCTACAGCCTCATCACCGCCATCGGTGCAACTTGCGAAGACGCTTTGCCATCCCTGTGGCCCCAGAGCGTTGGGACGCTCCGCTTCATAACTTTGCCCCGCCTTGTGCAAACGCGCCAAAGCCTGCCCCACTTGCGCGCACGCCGCTGGTGTAATCTCCTCCCGTGCGTGCCCCTCAAGGAAGCTGACAATCACAGCAGGCTTACCCGCTAATTGCCGCAATACGCGGCCATCCCGCGCCATGACAGGTTGAGGGCACGCAATATCATGCTGCGCTAAATGACCCATCAACCCCAAGAACCACGGCAATTCTTGCGGATTCATGCGTTTTTCAAAAAGGGTTAGGATAAAGCGGCCCTGCGTTGTCTTGAGCAAAAAATTGCTATTTTCAACACCTTCCGCAATTCCAACGAAGGAGTGCAAGTCCCCTATAGCGTAAAGGGAGAGGAAGTCCCGTAAGACCTCCTCATCTAACTCCGTATAAACGGCCATAAGGCTTTAGACCGCATCCGCCAGAGGCTGTGGCAAGCGGAAATTGATATTCTCCTCCTTCACAATGCGCTCCTCAATAGTGACATCATAGCGAGCGGAAAGCTCCTCTATCATCTCCTGCACCAAGCTCTCCGGTGCGGAAGCCCCGGCACTCATCCCCAATGTTTTAACGCCATTCAATTCGCTCCAATCCATATCGGAGACTTTCGGCACCAAGAGGGCACGCTTTGCAAGAGAGCGTTCTGCCACTTCGCGTAGCCGTTGCGAATTGGAGGAGTTGGGCGAGCCAATAACAATCACCAAATCACATTCCGCAGCCAGCTCCTTAACCGCCATTTGGCGATTCGTCGTGGCGTAACAAATATCTTCCCGCCGTGGCCCCTCAATATTAGGAAAACGCGTACGCAGAATATCAACAATCTCCGCTGTATCATCAACTGAGAGTGTCGTTTGGGTAATGAAGGCGAGGCGATTCACATCCTTTGGCTGAACCTCAGCAGCCTCACGCGCATCATTAATCAAGGTAACGGCTCCGGGAGGGAGCTGCCCCATCGTCCCCACAACCTCGGGGTGACCTGCATGGCCAATCATCAAAATATGACGCTGCTCCGGCCCACCACCGGCAAAATGACGCTCTGCCTCCCGATGCACTTTAGAGACAAGCGGGCATGTAGCATCCAAATATAAGAGGTTACGCCGCTGCGCCTCCGCTGGCACGGATTTCGGCACACCATGGGCGGAAAACACCACATGACCATCTTCAGGAACTTCATCAAGCTCCTCTACAAAGATAGCCCCTTTTTCTTCCAGCCCCTCCACAACGGTACGGTTATGAACAATCTCATGGCGGACATAAACAGGAGCACCATAGCGGCGTAAGGCTTCCTCCACCACACGAATGGCGCGGTCCACCCCCGCACAAAAGCCACGCGGGCCGGCGAGTAGAATCTTTAATTTAGGCCGAGAGGCCGGCGAATCTGCTCCGGGGTTAGCAGAGTTGGCGGTTACAGGTGTCGTCTGTTCTGACATAATCTTCCCCAGGCAGGCGATAAACGATACAATATTGAACGGTTTGGCGATACCTCATACAAGGACATAGCGCATAAAGCATCCCCTTGGGGCCCTATATCGTCTGTATTGCCGTCTGCTGCAATGTCCTGCACCTAATTTTCTGTGGAGTTTTCTGAGTCCGATGCCTGTATTCTCCTCTCCTACCCGCATTTTCTCCCACCTGATGGGGGGACTCAGTGCCCTCATGCTCGTAACATTACTCACTGGCTGCGAGGGTGAAGACACAACCCACACCTTCGCCCCCGCCTGCCCTAAGTTTGATGTACCCAGCCCCTTAGCCGACCTCATTACCTATGATGGTAAAGGGCTAGATGCCGCGCACAGGCTGACCTCAACGCATATTCTGGCCGTGCAAGGTGATTGCCGTACAGGCCCTAAGGATGAACAAAAACGCCCCCTCACCCGTGTTCGTCTTAGCTTGAACCTTCAGCTAGAGCGTGGCCCGGCGGCAAAGGGCGATACTGTGACCATTCCGTATTTTGTAGCCATCCTGCAAGATGGACAGATTGTGGATAAAAAAATCTTCACCGAGACGGTGAAATTAACACCCTCTCTCTCGGTTATGCAGGCCAACACGCCCTTACGCTTTATTGATATTCCAACAGGGAACAACCCGCAAATTAGCCCCTACTCTATGGAAATCGGCTTCCAATTAAACCATGATGAGCTGACATATAACCGCACACATTTGCGGGCTGCGCAGTTCCAAGAGCATGTGCAGTAAGTAAGGTCCGTCCCCTATATGGCGGCTATATGCCGCCACCTATGCTCATCCTCCAAAAGCGTGCCGAGTGTCTGGCCAATCAAATAATTGGCCACGGCACGCTCATTAAACAGCTGATGATAACGCTGCCACCCCGCCCGCGCGACCGCTTGCCGCGCCTTGGGGTGGTGATGGAAGAAGCGCAGCATCTCACTTAGCTCCTCCAGCGTATTAAAAAAGCCCATTTCTTGGTCAGAAAAGAGGCGGTCATACCCTGTTTGCCGCTCCATAACCACAAGCTGGCCATTGCCAATCATCTGCGCAAGACGGTCAGAACTATAGAGGTAATAATCTGCGCGGCGGCTAATATTAAGACCCATTGCGCTCTGCTCTAGCAATGCGGCGTAAGAAGGCCCGTTCACATAAGGTTGCCCGCGTACCCCAGCATACGCATAGCGCATAGTGGGCGGCAATGTCCCCTCTAACATCTGGCAAAACCGATTCATCTCCCAGCTCTGACCACAAATGAGCCGCTCTCGCGCTGGATTGCCACAAGAATAAAAAAGGTCCGCCTTCAAAAACTGATTCGCAAACGCTCGGCCACGCTCAATGCTGGCATCTACCGGATTCGGTAAAAAATAGACGCGCCCTTCCTCTCCCACACACTCTCGCACAACAGAGCCTGCTGTGGAGATAAAGCTTGCATCCACCACCTGATGCCGCGCTGCAAAATCCCGTGCATTATCGGGAACAAATAATGCATCAATATTCCATTGAACGATGAGCATACCCGGCTGCTGGCGGCGTATCTCCGCAATAACAGCCGGGGGAATCATGTAGCCATGACCTAGTAAAAGAAGGTCCGGCGCACTAAGAGCGAGAAACGCCTTCAACGCACGCCATAAATATCGCCGCCCTAAGTTGCGGCTGCCAAACCATCCCCCTGCACGCGCAATATCGCGGTAGGAAACATCAATAACGTGATGCCCGTTGCGGATTAACCCATGAGAGAGCTTTCCCCCCACGCTAAACTGGCTAGGGGCGTTCTTCTTCAAACTAAAAAAGAAATCCCCGACATGGACAATCTTTAACGGGCGCGCCGCCACCCGTTCTTGCCCATGCCGCGGCATAGCCCCTTAATCCTTCCACCATTGCACTGGCTCTTGGCCAGATTCATCCGTCTCCAATGGAGCTGTTTTCACCGTCTCCACCGCCGCAGATTTTTTGCGTTGTTGCTCCTTCAGTTGATGCAGCTCCGAACGAAGGCGTAAAATCTCCTCATCACGTTTTCGGAGTTCAGTCTTCCCTTCATCCACTTGGAGACGCAAATGCGTTATTTGCGTTGTCGCCGTACGGACACGTTCCCCCAAAAGCGCAATTTCTGCCTCTGCGTCATGAGCGCGGCGTCTTTCCCGCTGTAAACTCTGCTTGAGCCGCTCTTGCTCCTGCCCCGCTTCTGTCGTGATAGCCGCGCGGTTTGTATGCCGCTTCTGCCCGGGGCGCGTAAGAGTTTGATGCTCCACGACCACGGTATCATCCCCCGCAAAACGCCGCCGCCTTGCTGTGGTCTGCTGCCCTACCCGCGCCCTAGAGGGACCACGCCCCTCCTGATGAGCTTGCGGGCGTGATGTGCCCTCACTGCCTTGCGGGCTTGTCTTCCCTTTATTACCCATCCCCATTCTCTCCAACGCTTCACGGAGAGAATGTTCACTCAGATATGATTCATCCTGCATTGTCTATAATTTCAACAATCTTCAATAAAGTGATACAGCTAGGCCCGTTACCCTACCCCTCTCTCTACAAAATCCCCCCTCGAAGAAGAATGATGCATCACATTTAGAGAGAATAACGAACCTTTATTGTGAGCTACTACTTGCCTCTGCCACATCATCACAAAAAAGTCAAAAACAAGTTAACGATGATATAACCCATTACCTTGAGTACGGCACTGCTCCAACAAAGTTGCTACTGCAGTTGCAAGGCTTTTCACATCGGCTATACTCCCATTTTTCTGCACAGCAACTAAAGTGGCTCGCTCTTTAGCCGTGGAAGCATGGGTAATATCGTATAAGAAGGCCTTATCAAAAGGCCGCCCATACAGCTTGCCCAACGTCGCCAAACGGGCTTTCTCCACCGGCGAGGATGTATCCGCCAAAGTAAGATTAAAGTTCGTTGCAATCTTCTGCGCGGCAACATGCGTTTTATCGTAATCTTGCGCTAGCTGACTTGCAAAACCCTTAATAAGGGCATCCTCACTATGGGTTGCGGCTAAACTTGCAATAGCCTTCATATAAACGGCTTTAGAATCAATGCTCTGCACTATACCCACATCTGCCGCAGCAAGCTTAAGCGATGCTGTAGGGCCTTTTGGCAAGGGGGGAACCCTTGGAGGATTCGGCGGGAACATACATCCCCCCATCGCTAAAAATGCGATGCAGGTTATAGAATAACGTCTCATACAATTTTCCCCTTCTCATCCCTCAAAACAACTGAAACAATGGGCGTCTCTTAGAATGACATCAGGTTATACTCAATATGCCACCACATAACAGGATGATTCCCCACTCTATGTGTAAGATATTACATTATCTTTTCGCACTTGGTGCTCTTTATGCTGGCCTTGCTGTGGCAACACAGGCACTTGCAACGCATCTACCTGATGCCGCCTTCCTCCCACCACAAGGGCGTAGCATGGTGCAAAAAGCCGCTGATATTGCTTTATGGCACGGTATTGCACTTTGCGCTCTTACCCTAGGCGTCACCCGCCTGCATCCGCTTCGCCTTACTATAGGATGCTTAGGACTCGCACTCGGCACCACCTTTTTTAGCATCCCCGTCGCCTTACATGGCTTTGGGTATCTCCTTCTCGCACGGCTTGCCCCTCTTGGAGGCAGTATGATCATCCTCTCATGGTTGTGCGTGGCATCATCCGCTTTAGGGCAAAAGAAGCCCTAACGACTGCGGAGTTTATGTAAGAGCCACAACCCGATAAGCTGAATCAGCAGGGCCAACATAAAACACGCCAACACAATGCCAAGGAGCAACATTTGCTCCCGCCCCAAAGCGGTCTCGATATGGAATAGGCTATAAAGCTGCTGCCACCATCTTGTCCCAGCCACATACTGCACAAGAGGAAATACAGGGCGATAAAACCGCACGAGCAGAAGGAAGCCGAATGTCAGCCCCAACAACACAAACATACGACCAAGCGTAGAAGCAACTGATACCTCTTTCCGTGAGGCTTTATAAAAAATTGGCCGTTTTCGTCTCACCGCAAACACCTATCCTCCTGATGACGTGCCCGCACCCTAGCAGGAAATCACGGCTTATCAAGAAAGGCCGACTTTTAAGAAGTATTTTCACAGTTGCGCTGTTACGCTTTTGCTAACAACTATCGTCCTAGCCCTTTATCCCCGCCACAAAATCCTTCAATCGCTCGCAGGCTTCGGCAAGCTCTGCATCAGCGGCCGCAAAGGAGAGCCGTAAATGTGGGCCATAACCAAAGGCAGAGCCGGGAACTGTAGCGATATGCGCCTCCTCCAACAGAGCCTCAGCAAAGGCAACATCATCTTTTAACAAACGCCCCCCGGCTGAATGCATGCCCATCAAAGTAGATAAGCCGGGATAAGCATAAAATGCCCCTTGCGGCATAGCGCAGCTAAGCCCGGTAATCTGCTGTAAAGCCCCGACCACAACGCCACGTCGCCGCTCATAAGTTGCCCGCATCGCCTGCACCCCGGCCATATCTTCCCGCAAAGCCGCGGCGGCCCCGCCTTGTGCCAAGGTACAAATGCCGGATGTCGCATTGCCCTGTACTTTAATCATCGCCTTAATGAGCGGCACAGGACCACAAGCGAAGCCGACACGCCAGCCAGTCATCGCATAAGCTTTGCTCATCCCATTGATGATGAGGACACGCTCTGCCAAATCCGGCGCGACATTGAGCAAAGAAAGATGCGCTTTACCATCAAAGGTGAGATGCTCGTAAATCTCGTCACTCATCACCATGACATGCGGGGCATCGCGCAACACGGCAGCAATCGCCTCCAAATCAGCGCGCTCTAGAATAGCCCCGGTCGGATTATTGGGGAAGTTCAGCACAAGCCAACGCGTGCGTGGGGTGATTGCTGCGCGAATCGCTTCTGCTTGTGGGCGAAAGCCATCTTCCTCCCGGCAAGGGACCTCCACTGGCACACCACCAAACATCCGCGCAATGAGGGGATAACTCACCCAATAAGGAGCGGGAACAACAACCTCATCCCCCTCATTTAAGGAGGCCATAAACGCATTAAAAATAGCTTGTTTGCCGCCATTACAGACCATCAACTGCTCTAGCGATACATCCAACCCATTATCCCGCTTAAACTTTGCCGCAATGGCCTCCAATAGCGGCTTCTGACCGGGAATTGGCGGATAGCCAGTATGCCCCGCGCGGACTTCTGCCACCGCACCTTCCAACGCGGCGTTAGGCGATGGGAAATCCGGCTGGCCCAAGGCTAAGGAAATCACCGGCTTACCCTGCGCTTTAAGCTCACGCGCACGCGCGGCCATAGCAATGGTTGCGGGTGTGGGTAATGTCGCTAAACGCTCAGCTGGTTTAAACATTAGGCTAGCCCCTCACAAAAACGGGCAATGCGGCGACAGGCTTCCCCCAAAAGCTCCGTGCTTGTCGCGTATGACACACGGAAATAACCCGGCATCAAAAACGCAGTGCCATGCACGGCAGCAACCCCGGTTTCATCCAGCAAGGCCGTGACGAAATCTTCATCATTCTTCAGCACATGCCCACTTGCTGTGCGCTTACCCAACAGATTTTGCACCGAGACGAACACATAAAAAGCCCCTTCCGGCTTAGGGCATATAAGCCCCGGCACGCGGGAAAGGGCTGCGACCACGAGGTCCCGCCGTTTTTGATAAACAGAGACCATCTCTTGAATGAAATCTTGCGGGGCAGACACAGCCGCCAAGGCCGCCGCTTGGGCGATAGAGCAGGCATTACTCGTACTTTGGCCTTGCAGCTTTATCAGCTCCTTTATCAACTGCACGGGGGCGGCAGCAAAACCAATACGCCAGCCTGTCATGGCATAGGCTTTACTGACACCATTCATCGTAAGGGTACGCTCCCGCAAGCGCGGCTCTACCTGCACGATGGTATAAGCCTGCCGCCCATCATAGGTCAGCTTGGCATAAATATCGTCCGTTAAAACCCAAATCTGCGGATGCTCTAGCAGCACATCTGTTAGGGCCTTTAACTCTTCACGAGAATACGCACTGCCTGTCGGATTACAGGGGGAGTTCAACATCAGCCAACGCGTCCGCGGTGTAATGGCTGCCCGTAACTGCTCGGCTGTTAGACGGAACCCCGTCTCGGACGTCGTGGGTACGATGACCGGCTTACCATCAGCCAGCTGTACAATATCAGGGTAAGAGACCCACGCCGGGGCCGGGATGATGACCTCATCCCCCTCATTCAATGTCGCGACCATGGCGTTATAAATGACCTGCTTACCGCCTGTAGAGATGCAAATCTCCTCCGCGCGGTAATCAAGGTCGAAATCAGCATTCAACCGCGCAGCAACAGCTTGGCGTAAGGCCGGTGTTCCCGCTACGTCTGTATATTTTGTCTCGCCACGCTGGATTGCCTCTATCGCTGCCTGTTTGATGAAGTCAGGCGTATCAAAATCCGGCTCCCCGGCAGAGAGGCTAATAATATCCCGCCCCTCTGCTTTTAAAGCCCGCGCCTTTTGCGTAATGGCGATGGTCTGGCTAGGCAAAATACGCCCCATCCGCGTGGCAGCAAGTGGCATATCCACTCCTCTTTACATCTTTAACAGGGGCTTCTTAGGCCCCTTGCACTTAAGCGCGGGCGCGCAATGCTTTGAGAACAGCCGCACCCATCTCCTCAGTCCCCACGGGGGTATCGCCCGCCGCCGCAATATCTGCCGTCCGTAACCCAGAGGCCAGAACATCAGACACGGCTTGCTCAATCAACGCAGCATCCTCACCACGCTCCAGCGAATAACGCAGTAACATCGCTAAGGAGAGGATTTGCGCAAGCGGGTTCGCAATGCCCTTGCCCGCAATATCGGGTGCACTCCCATGAATGGGCTCATATAAAGCCGCGCGTTTATCACTCCCGGCCGGTGTGCCTAATGTGGCAGAAGGCAACATGCCTAAAGAGCCCGTCAACATCGAGGCGAGGTCAGATAATAAATCCCCAAAGAGATTCCCCGTAACCATCACATCAAATTGCCGTGGGTCCCGCACGAGCTGCATCGCACAATTATCAGCTAACATGTGGGTCAGCGTGACATCGCTATATTCACGTTTATGTAGGTCCGTCACAACCTCACGCCAGAGCAGGCCGCTCTCCATGACATTGCCCTTCTCTACCGAGCAAACACGACCACTCCGCAAACGAGCGAGGTCGAACGCTACACGAGCCACACGCTCAATCTCGGCTGTGGTGTAAACTTCGGTATTAATCCCGCGCTTTGTGCCATCGGGGAGGGTCTCAATACCGCGCGGCTCGCCAAAATACACACCGCCGACCGTCTCGCGCACAATCATCAAATCCAACCCACGCACCACATCCGGCTTTAACGCAGATGCCGATAATAGCGGGTCGAACAATTTGGCAGGACGTAGGTTTGCGTAAAGATTCAAATCCTTACGCAAGCGCAGAATAGCCACCTCTGGCCGGCGGTCAAAGGGGACATCCTTCCATGCTGGGTCCCCTACCGAGCCAAATAAAACAGCATCGGCCGCTTTTGCTTTAGCAATCACCTCATCGCGGATGGGTACATCATATTTAGCCAGAGACGCCCCACCGACAAGGTCCTCCGACAAGTCAACATTAAGCCCGCGCTCGGCCTTCAACCAATCAATAATCTTGACCGCCTGAGCCATAATCTCTGGTCCGATGCCATCACCGGGCAGCAAAAGGATTTTATGTGAGGCACTCATACTGTTTCTCCTTTTGCGCCAATGACGCTTTGCGGGCGGCTAGCTTGCTTCGTTGAAGGCACCCACGCGCGTGAAGGCCGGGCCTCAAAAGCGCGGATGGCCTCCTCATGAGTCTTCAGCGTTTGAGCCACATCATCCAGCCCTTCTAAAAGAACCTGACGGCGGAACGGGTCCATCTCAAACGTCACGACCTCACCATCAGGGCGATGAATCTCTTGCTTTTCCAAATCAACGGTTAAGCGCGCATTTTCACCATGGCTCGCATCCTCCATCAGAGCGAGGCATTGCTCACGCGGCAGGCGAATGGGCAAAATGCCATTCTTAAAGCAGTTATTATAGAAAATATCGGCAAAGCTGGGCGCGATAACGCAACGAATACCGAAATCCAACAACGCCCAAGGGGCATGCTCGCGCGAAGAACCACAGCCCAGATTATCTAGCGTGATGAGAATACCAGCCTTACGATAGGCTGGTTTATTCAGCACGAAATCCGGGTTTTCCTTCCCCTGCGCATCATAACGTTGCCCGGCGAAAAGATGCTTACCCAACCCCGTGCGATGAATGGTTTTAAGAAAACGAGCGGGGATGATTTGGTCCGTATCCACATTCTCTTGTGGGAGAGCCGCTGCAACGCTGGTTAAACGTGTAAATTTTTCCATGATTAAGCGGCTCCTTCTGCCAATTCAGGCTTTAACAAATCACGCGCATCACAGAGCGTCCCTGTCACAGCCGCCGCAGCGGCCATAGTGGGAGAGCAAAGATGCGTCCGCCCATCCGGGCCTTGCCGTCCCTCAAAATTACGGTTGGAGGTGGACGCAGAACGCTGCCCTGCACTGAGCTTATCGGGGTTCATACCCAAGCACATAGAGCAGCCCGCTTCGCGCCATTCAAACCCGGCTTCACGGAAGATTTTGTCCAGCCCTTCTTGCTCCGCAGCATAGCGCACAAGGCCAGAGCCCGGCACGACCATCGCGCGCACACCCTCGGCCACCTTACGCCCCTTGAGGACTGCCGCAGCGGCGCGAAGGTCCTCAATACGGCTATTCGTACAAGAGCCAATAAAGACGACATCCACCGGTGTGCCGGCAATTTTCTGCCCTGCTTCTAGCCCCATATAGGCCAGCGTGCGGCGGATGCGCTCGGCCTTGGCTGGGTCGGCAAACTCCTCAGGGCGGGGCACGGTGCCTGTAATGGGCAGGACATCTTCCGGGCTTGTCCCCCATGTGACAGACGGCGTAATTGCCGCGGCATCCAACACCACTTCTTCATCAAAATGCGCGCCATCATCAGTGGCTAACGTCTTCCAATAAGCCACGGCTTGCTCGAAAGCCTCACCCTGCGGGGCAAAAGGACGGCCCTTTACATACGCAAAGGTCGTTTCATCCGGTGCGACCATGCCTGCGCGCGCTCCGGCCTCGATAGACATATTACACAGCGTCATGCGCCCAGCCATATCCAGATTACGGATGGCAGAACCTGCAAACTCAATCACATGGCCTGTCCCACCGGCTGTGCCGATACGGCCAATGATGCTGAGCATGATGTCCTTTGCCGTCACGCCCGGTGCGACATCACCCTCAACCCGCACACGCATATTCTTGCTACGCTTCTGAAGCAGCGTCTGGGTTGCTAACACATGCTCGACTTCGGACGTACCAATACCAAAAGCCAAAGAGCCAAAAGCCCCATGGGTGGAGGTATGGCTATCCCCGCACACAATCGTCATGCCGGGGAGGGAAACGCCTTGCTCTGGCCCAACCACATGCACAATGCCCTGCTGGCGGGACCGTAAAGGAAAATATGGAACGCCAAACTCTTTAACATTCGCCTCCAATGTTTCAATTTGAAGGCGGCTCTGCGGGTCTTCCACCGGTTGGGAGCGGTCAGAGGTTGGAACATTATGGTCTGCCACAGCCATTGTGGCATCAGGACGCCGTACTGGGCGGCCCGCAGCCCGCAAACTCTCAAAAGCCTGCGGGCTGGTCACCTCATGGAGGAGGTGCCGGTCGATGTAGAGAAGGCTTGTTCCGTCATCAAGGGTTTTCACCACATGATCATCCCAGATCTTATCGTATAAAGTTCTAGGGGTTTCCGGATGTTGCATTCTCTCTCATCTCCTTTAATGAGAGCTGAAGAATCAGCCCTCCTGCTTCACATCGCGTGGACGCTCGGCAATACGAGCGGACTTACCAGAGCGACCGCGCAGATAATATAGCTTCGCACGGCGCACCTTACCACGGCGCACTACTGTAATATCAGCAATCGCAGGGGAGAAAAGAGGAAAAACACGCTCCACCCCCTCACCATTGGAGACTTTACGCACCGTAAAGCTGCTGCCAAGGCCACGGTTAGAGCGGGCAATCACGACCCCCTCAAACACCTGAACACGTTCGCGTGTGCCTTCCACAACGCGCACACCAACGCGCACTGTATCCCCTGCGGCGAACTCTGGCACGCTACGGATAGCAGCGAGACGCTCCATTTCGCGCGCCTCATATTGCTGAATGATGTTCATACTCAAACTCCTGCAAAAACAAACTCAATCGTACTGAAAGCGTTCATACACAGCCCAGAGGTCTGGGCGGCGCGTCCGCGTTACAGCAATGGATTTCTCATCACGCCAACGGGCGATCTCCCCATGATTGCCAGATAGCAGAACCGGAGGAACCTCGCGCCCCTCCCAACATGCAGGCCGTGTATATTGAGGATATTCCAACAATCCAGCAGAGAAGCTTTCTTCCTCCCCACTTAATGCGGACCCCATCACACCCGGCAGAAGCCTCACACAACCATCCAAAAGGGCTAACGCTGGGATTTCTCCCCCTGAAAGGACAAAATCCCCCATGCAGACTTGCTCGACTGCATGTTTCTCCAGCACGCGCTCATCCACCCCTTCGAACCGTCCACAAAGAATGATAACCCCATCCCCCTGAACGTAACGTGCAATATCCTTCTGCCCTAGGCGATGCCCACGCGGTGTTGGATAAATCACCGGGCGGTTATCGCCTACCTGCTTTACACTGGTTAGGGCGTCATCCAGCACATCAGGCCGCATAACCATCCCTGCTCCCCCGCCAAAAGGCGCGTCATCCAAAGCTTTATGCACCCCCCGCCCAAAGGGGCGAAGGTCGTGCGTATGGCACGCCCATAAAGCTCGCTCTAACGCACGGCCTGCTAAAGAACAACCTAGCGGGCCGGGGAACATCTCCGGGAAAAGGGTTAAGATATCAGCCTGCCATGTCATGAGCGGACTTCTACCTCACCAGCTAAATCCCCTTCTACCTCCACAGCCTCCGGCGGAACGATCACAAGGCGTTTTGCCTTTATGTCTAGCTCCGGCACGCACGCCATGGTGAAAGGAATCAACTGCCCTGTTTCCAGCTCTAAGCTTGTACCTGCCCCATAATCATGGACATTCACAACACGCCCAACTGCTTCCCCAGAGGTGAGAGAGGCCTCCATACCGATGAGATCAATATGGTAGAACTCATCCTCATCTGCCTCTGGCAATGCCTCACGCGCTGCATAGAGCTTACGATTCACCAGCTTTTCTGCCGCTGTACGGTCCGGTAATGGCTGGCCATCCTGCCCTAGAATGGCCGCTATGCCCGGTGCCTTCCAGCGTATATGCCACATAGCCCCTGTCTCATCATGCAGAGGGCCAAGTGCCTCCACAGTTTCGGGATGCTCTGTGGCAGGATGCAGGCGCACAAGGCCCCTTACACCATGCGGGCGGCCAATTGTGGCCACCAAAACATCCTGATGTGACGAAGATTGTGACAAGAGGAAATCTCCCGCTTAGGCCTTACTCGGCCTCGGCTGCCTTAGCGGCCTCAGCAGCGGCAGCAGCACGCTCTTGGGCTTTCTTCTTCGGTGCAGATTTCTTCGGCTGCTCATGGAAGGTCGGCTTCGGAGCCAACCCTGCATGACCGAGGAAACGTGCCACACGGTCGGTCGCTTGCGCGCCCTTCTCCAGCCAATGCTTAATGCGCTCGTCATTAAGACGGACACGCTCGGCATGGTCGGAAGGAAGCATCGGGTTATAAGCCCCGACCTTCTCTACAAAACGGCCATCACGCGGGCTACGGCTGTCGGCCACCACAATGTGATAGTACGGACGCTTCTTCGCCCCTGCGCGGGATAGACGAATCTTCAGGCTCATAATAACTCCTGCCTTATCAAAACATTACAAAAAACACACAGCCAAGCAGACACTTAGCCAAAAGGTGGTCGGCCAGCTGGACCGCCCATCCCCTTGAGCATATCACCTAGGCCACCAGCACCCCCCATGCCACGCATCAACCCTGCTAAGCCGCCCATTTTACTAAGCCGCTTCATCATCGTGGCCATCTCGCTAAATTGCTTTAATAGCCGGTTGACCTCTGGCACGCTCGTCCCAGAGCCAAGAGCGATACGCTTCTTGCGTGACGCCTTGATAATCTCCGGGTTTTTGCGCTCCTGCGCTGTCATGGAGGAAATAATCGCCTTGTGCCGGTTGAAGATGGAGGTATCCAAATCCTTCCCCGCGAGCTTATCCTTCAGCTTGCCCATCCCCGGCAACATACCAAGAATACCAGAGATAGACCCAAGGCGGTTAATTTGATTGATCTGTGAGACGTAATCATTCAGATCAAACTTGCCGGCGAGCATCCGCTTGGCAACACGCTCACCTTCTTCCTGATCAAGCTGCTCGGACGCTTTTTCCACCAGCCCGGCGACATCGCCTAAACCGAGGATACGCCCTGCAACACGCTCAGGATGAAACTCTTCCAGAGCGTCCATCTTCTCACCAGAGCCGGTGAATTTGATGGGCTCCCCTGTCACGGCCTTCATGGAGAGGGCGGCACCACCACGGGCATCACCATCCATACGGCTCATAATCACGCCTGTTAGCCCGACCTGCTCCTTAAAGGATTGGGCGGTATTAACGGCATCTTGCCCGGTCATGGCATCTACAACCAGCAGCGTTTCCACCGGTTTTGCCACGTCACGGACCTGACGGACCTCATCCATCAAAGCTTCATCAATCGCCAGACGCCCTGCGGTATCTAAAATAACGACATCAAAGCCTTCACGACGGCCAGCCTCTAGCGCGCGGCGGGCAATATCAACCGGCCCTTGCCCCTGCTCTATCGGCAATGAGGTGACTAACCCCTCCGTCCGTCCCCTCACTTGCTCAGCAATTTGCTGAAGCTGCAACTGCGCGGCGGGACGCTGCACGTCCAAGCTCGCCAGCAGCACCTTTTTACGCTCCCGGCTAGCAAGGCGCAAAGCCAGCTTACCGGCGGTCGTGGTTTTACCCGCCCCCTGCAAACCAACCAAAAGATACGGAATCGGTGCCGGGGCAGAGAGGTTAAGCGGAACAGCCCCCGCCCCGCCCAGAGCCTCAATCAACGCATCATTGACAATCTTCGCCACAGCCTGACCGGGGGAGACGCCATCCAGCACCTCACCACCAACAGCGCGCTCCTTTACCTTGCTGACAAAGCTGCGCACCACAGGCAGGGCGACATCGGCCTCCAGCATGGCCAAGCGAACCTCGCGCATGGCCTCGGTGACGTCACCCTCCGAAAGCTTCCCCCCACGGGAGAGACCCTCAAAGACCTTCGACATTCTGCCAGAGAGCTGCTCGAACACGATCTATCCTTAATTCCATGACAAATGCGCCACTGCGCGAACCCTCGCGGAGTGACGTGTCCGTAAACTTTTTATGCCTTTACGACCTCTACCGCCCTCCGTCAAGCATTTCCCACTCTGCCCTACCTTCTGTTGCCTCTCTTGCAGCAGAAGCGTAGCCTAAGTGGGCCTCTTTATATGATGATCGGACTCACAAAGGGTTACAGCATGAATATTCTCATCGTCCTCGCCCATCCTGAACGCCAATCCCTCAATGGGGCTTTGGTTGATATTGCCGCACGAGAACTCGGCTCCCTCGGCCATGAAGTGCGTCTATCCGACCTTTATCGCATGGAGTGGAAAGCCACGGTTGATCGTGCTGACTTCCCCCATCAAACAACGGGCGAGCCTTTTAATGTCGCAGCCTCCTCTGCCCAAGCTTATAAGAGTGGAGAACTGACCGAAGATGTTAAAGAGGAGCAAGAAAAGCTCCTCTGGGCTGATGCGGTTATCTTCCAATTCCCCCTCTGGTGGTTTTCTGCTCCGGCTATTTTAAAGGGATGGATTGAGCGCGTCTTTTCTGCTGGCTTTGCATATGGCACAGGCAAAAGCTACGGCGATGGAAGCATGAAGGGCAAACGCGCCATGCTCAGCGTGACAATCGGCGGGACAGAACATGACTACGCCGCCCGCGGCATTTGCGGCCCTATTGAGGACCTCCTCTTCCCGCTCACTCACGGCACGCTCTTTTATACAGGCTTTGCTACCTTGCCGTCCTTCCTCGTCTATAACGCCGACCGGCTAGAAGATTATGGCGAAGGCTTCCCAGCTGTTGTTGACCGCTTCCGGGAGCGTCTCGCCACGTTAGAAACCACGCCGCCTATTGCGTTCCGCTCCGCAGCGAGTGGGGATTACGACCCTAAAACGCGGGAGCTTCGTCCCGGTTTGGAAGAGGCTCATGCGCATGGCTTTAACCTCCATATCAAAAAGCTATCCTAATCCCGCTCTAACACGCGTTCTCTAACCCTCTCCCCCTCCTGAAAGCTGCTCCATGACCGCACATAACATTACTTGCCCGCACTGCCATGAGACGTTCTCGCTTGATAATGCAGGCTATGCTGACATTGTTAAACAAGTGCGCGATAAGGAGTTCTCCAAGGCCCTGCATGAAAAGTTGGAAGCTGCTGCCCAGGAGGAACGTCTTGTTGCCGAGCGCGCTAAGCTGGCCTCCGAGCGTGAGATGAATCAGGCCCTTCATGAGCGTGATGCGAAAATACAAGCCCTTAAAAACCAGCTTGAGCGACATGAAGCCGACCAGCAAGCCGCCGCCCGCCTCGCTGAAGCAGAAAAGAAGGCCCAGCTACAAGAGGCTGTGCAAGCTAAGGAGCGGGAAATCCATGCCCTCCAAGCCAAGCTATCAGCAAGCAAAACAGAGCAAGAGCTTGCTATTACGAAGGCGGTGGACGCGATTCAGAAGGAACGTGACACCCTACAAAACACCTTAAGTGAAGCTGAACTCAAAAGCCGCCTCGCCACCACGCAACTAAAAGAGCGTTACGAGTTGCAGCTAAAGGACCGTGACGACCACATCGAGCGGCTAAAGGACATGAAGGCCCGTCTCTCCACCAAAATGGTTGGGGAAACGTTGGAGCAGCATTGCGAGGTGGAGTTTAACCGCTCCCGCGCTATGGCCTTCCCGCGCGCGTATTTTGAGAAAGATAATGACGCACGCTCTGGCAGTAAGGGCGATTACATCTTCCGCGATATGGATGAAAGCGGAACGGAAATCCTCTCCATCATGTTTGAAATGAAGAACGAAAATGACAGCACCGCCACCAAAAAGAAGAATGAAGATTTCCTCAAAGAGTTAGACAAAGACCGCACGGAGAAGAAATGCGAATATGCCGTGCTGGTCTCCCTGCTAGAGCCAGAAAATGAGCTATATAACACAGGCATTGTGGATGTCTCACATCGCTACCCGAAGATGTACATCATCCGCCCGCAATTCTTCCTCCCCATTATCTCCCTCCTCCGCAACGCGTCCACCAATGCGCTAACCTATAAGAGAGAACTAGAACTCACACGCCAGCAAAGCATTGATGTCACCAATTTTGAGGAGAAGCTGGAGACATTTAAAAACGGCTTCTCCCGCAATTACGACCTCGCCCATAAGCAGTTTAACAAAGCGATTGAGGAGATTGATAAATCCATCTCCCACCTTCAGAAAATCAAAGAAAACCTGCTGAGTTCGGGCAACAACCTCCGCCTTGCCAATGACAAAGCCCAGGACGTCACCATCAAAAAACTCACACGCGGCAATGCAACAATGAAGGCGCAATTTGCGGCTCTGAAGGGAGAGTGATGGGTTTCATGAAGATAGTAGGATATTTCATGCGTTGACCTCTTTCATGGAAGGAGCTATCTTTATTCCATGGTAAAAGAACTGGTGAGTCGCCCCTCACCAGTTCTATGCCTCCATGCAACAGATACGGAGATTATCATGAAGTATGATGCACCTCACTCTAACATAAAAAACTGGTTACATACCAGTCTTTTCATACTAACTACCGTTCTCCCTCTTCTCATCAACCACCCCGCGGATGAGAAGCAGATCGATATTTCTGCAGTAATCGCGATATCCATCCAAAAAATGTAATCACTTTTTAGCCGTTCCTAAGTTCCTCGCCTTTGCGGGGATGAACCGATAGTCGAATATTTCATCGGTTCTATGGAAGAACGTTCCTCGCCCTCGCGGGGATATACGGAAAAAGCCACTCTATAACGGGGTGGCTTTTTCTTTACCCTTTATACCCCCATACCGCGAACACCGCTTGACGCTATTCGCGTGAGACAGTATCAACAGCCGCAGATTGGATGGGTGTCCGAGTGGTTTAAGGAACTGGTCTTGAAAACCAGCGTGCGTGGAAGCGTACCGTGGGTTCGAATCCCACCCCATCCGCCACGAGCCATGTAAGGTCGTCCTTACAAAGACGGCTCATCTCCCTATGATAGAAGACGAGCCGTTGCGTTTTGTAAGGGTAGTCGGCACGTTTTCAGCCGCGATGGTCGTACTGGGCGCGCTCTCCAAGCTTGGTGATCTGTGCGGCCTCTAGCCCTTCTGGGTTATGCTGAGCCTTTTTAGCAATCTCGCGCTCTGCCTCTGTCGCATGCTCACCAGTTTTGAGAACGTGATGAGCAAGCTCCAACACTTCATCCTTTGTAAGCAGTTTTGGCGAATGAATTGCCTTGCGGGCGAGCTCATGCAGGGAACTGCTAGCATGGGGGGCTTTATGCTCATGTGATGATGTATGTGGCATATCCCTAACCTTTCTTTCCTCTCACTTAAGACGCTTCATCGCCTCCCCTTCACGGTGGGGCCTATGCTGCCATGGCACAAGCGCAGCCCTTGCAAGACTGATATGCCCCCGCTGGTCATTCTCAGATAAGCCAGAATCGTCATTATGTGAATCTACCGTCCCTGCGTAATGGCCTATGCCATCTTGCACGCTGCTCATTACCTCCAAATGTGCCTCGGGATCAGCACTGCCCTCATAGCGTATCGTATGGGCCCGCGCGAAACTCGGCATCCCTATCACGCCCAACCATCCTATCGCCAGCAGAAGACCAATATAGTGCATCTCATCCTCCATAAGGCTCATGGCCCCTTCTTTTCATAGCTTTCTCTTGCTGCGCCTCCTCAACATGAATTACCACTTAACCCTTCGTAATTAGGAGCCCTCTATGCCACATACGCTTGACCCTCACCGCACAGCCCTTATCCTCATCGACCTCCAAGAAGGCATTGTCTCCCTGCCCACAGCACCACGCAGCGGGGCTGAAGTCGTAGCTGCGAGCAAGATAGTCGCGGAGCGTTTCCGCCACGCTGGAGCAGTGGTTGTGCTGGTTAATGTCGCCTTTGCTGCTGATGGAAAAGATGCTCTATCCGCCCCTGTCGATAAGCCTTTGCATGACCCCAATACATCTCTACCCGCTCATTGGGCGGAACTCGTCCCCGATTTGGCACGGGAGGGAGACCTCCGCGTTACAAAACATCAATGGGGCGCGTTTTATGGAACCGATTTAGACCTCCAACTACGCCGGCGAGGGATAAACACCATCGTACTGGGCGGAATCGCTACCAATATGGGCGTGGAATCCACCGCCCGCGCCGCGCATGAACATGGCTATCACGTCATTATCCTAGAGGACCTCACCGCGGGGCTGGATGAGGAGATGCATCATTTTGCTTTCCAGCGGCTTTTCCCGCATCTGGCGCGCATTCGCCAAAGCAATGAGATTCAATTTCCCTAGGCTTCATCCTGGCACATAAAAAACAGCCTTCCTCACATCTTGAAGAAGGCTGCCACGCACTATGAATCGGCATAAAGGTCAGTGAGGCAGGCGATGAAGCAGAATCAAAGCACCTGCCTTCCGGTCTGCGTCAGACAGTGGGGCATCCCCATCAGTCCCATCCCGCTCTATGCTTCCAAGATAGCTGCCACCTTCTCCCCTTATGGTTCCATCCTTCTCGATATTCCCAGCATAACTACCACCGGGCCCCCGTATAACGCTGATCTGCTGTACATGCCCCAAAGGCACGGACTGACCATCATATGCGCCAGCAACACCCGGCATACCGGCAACACCCAGCCACCCCATCACCACTAAAATACCGGTGTAATTCATCACAAACCGCCTTAAATGAAAAATCTTTTCCATATGCCTCACTACACCGTATCTCGTGGCAACTGCGTTACAACGCCATGAAGACGCCGTAACCATGCTAGCTCACTTCAAAAGAGCCGCCCATTCCTCCACCGATTGCCCGCTTTGGAAACGCTCATCCAACGTGCCATTCAGCATAAAACTTGGTGAGACATGAATCTTATTGTGCCGTGCATAACGTGTATGGGCTTTAATAGCCTCCGTCACGCTTGCTAGACGGAACGGCACCGCAAGATTAAGCCGCGTATAGACCTCTAGCCGCTCTAACAATTCTTCCGGCGTGGTGTGCATATTCGCGCCCTCATAATGATGAGCGAACTCGAACTCCTCACGATGATCCCCCACACTCCGCAACGTTTGCCACGCTTTATCGCGCCCCTCTGGCAATGCAGCCGCAGCCAAAATGCAGCGCGTCACCACGCCAGAGAAGAGATGCCACGGTTGGGAATGGAGATAAATATGCAGTGTCATAGCCTCCTCCCCTACATGGGCTAAGAGGGGCATTAACTTACGTGAGGCCCGCACACAAAAGGGGCATGTTGGCTCTAAAAAGACCTCTAATTTTTTCGGCCCATGGCCCCAGATAAGCTCTGCGGGTTTATGCGTCTCTTGTGCTGGCATAATCTGATGCTCCTTAGCTTTACCCCTATGACCTCCCCCTAACGTAGGGTGCACCCCCATAGCAAAACAGCCCCGCATAAAACGGGGCTGCCACGCATAACACACATAACCACAAAGCTTTTTAGGACGACCGCCGCCCGCGTGAACGCCCTGCCCCACCACGACCAGAGGAGGATGGACGGGTAGACGCCGCCCGTGGGCTGCGACCACGGCCCCCACCGGATGGGCCACCACGGCCACGACCACCGCGCCCACGGCCTCCCCCTAAAACAGGCGGCGGCAATGTGGAGTTCTGCGCGTCATCAGAATGGTAAGGATGGTCCGTAATCACAGGCACAGCCTTGCTGATGCGCTTCTCAATCTCTTTTAACCATGCACGCTGCTCTGCCTCACAAAGGGATACAGCCCAACCCTCACGACCGGCACGCGCTGTACGGCCAATGCGATGGACGTAAGCCTCTGGCACATTCGGCAAATCGTAATTAAAGACGTGAGAAACCTCATCCACATCAATACCGCGCGCGGCAATATCTGTGGCGACTAACACGCGGACACTCCCATCCCGAAAGCCTTGCATGGCACGCTCACGTGCCCCTTGGGACTTATTGCCATGAATCGCCGCTGCGGGAATCCCATGCTTACTGAGATATTCTGCCACTTTATTGGCTTCATGCTTCATCAGCGTAAAGACAACAGCCCGCACGACACGGTCATTATTGACCAACATCATCAAAGCTTCTTTCTTTTGAGCTGAATCGACAAATAGAACCGCCTGACGAATACGATCCACCGTGCTGGATTCCGGCGTGACTTGCACCGTCTCGGGCTCATGCAGCAAAGAATGCGCTAAGTCACGAATAGAGGCTGGCATAGTCGCGGAGAAAAGGAGCGTCTGTCGTTTTTCTGGCAAGCGCGCTACAACCTTACGAATATCATGCACAAAGCCCATATCCAACATACGGTCTGCTTCATCCAGCACGACAATCTCCGGTGTGGAGAGGTCGATATGGCCTTGCCCTACAAGGTCCAACAAACGCCCCGGGGCAGCGATGAGGACATCTACGCCGCGTTTCATCGCTTCGACCTGACGATTCTGCCCAACACCACCAAAAATCACAGCGTAAGAGAACTTCATATGCCGCGCATAGGCCGCAAAATTATCGCCTATCTGCGCCACTAGCTCCCGCGTAGGGGCCAGCACCAACACACGCGCCCCGCGCGGGGTCGCTTTGCGAGGCGTCTCCAATAAATAATGCAAAATCGGCAAAGCAAATGCTGCCGTTTTGCCCGTCCCCGTCTGCGCAAGACCCAAAAGGTCCTTCCCCTTTAACAGATGAGGGATCGCCCCTGCTTGGATTGGCGTTGGCGTCTTATAGCCCTCCTCATCCAAGGCTTGCAAAATGGGGGCCGCCAAGCCGAGCGCGCGAAAACTGCTCATGATGTTTCCTCAAAAAACCGGCGTTATTCCAGCATCCATCTGGCAACACCACATAAAACGAACGCCTAAAACACTTCTTTAAAGAAGGCTTATCTCGTCTCTTTCTAAATAGGACTGTTTTTGTCTTATAACAAGAGAAAAATCACATCCCGCTCTATCAATCCTTATCGCGCCTGTTTTTGCAGTAAAAACAACGCTTGCTCCCCGAACATATTCGCCAAATGGGGCGATTGCTCGGCCAAGCGCGACCGCTTATCCCCATTCACAACCATCCAATTCCGCACCACATAACCGTCCTCAGCACATAAAGCGAAGAAGTCATAAATCGTACAAGGATGAATGTTAGATGTCTCATACCATGGGGTTGGCCAAACCGATGTCATAGGCATACGCCCTGTACGCATTAAATGCCAGCGTAAACGCCAATGCCCAAAATTGGGGAAGGAGACCAAAGCCGCTCGCCCAATCCGCAACATATGGTGCAAAACCTCACGCGGACGCTCCACCGCTTGGAGGGTGCGCTGTAGGACAACATAGTCAAATGTATCTTCTGGATAATCCGCCAAAACTTCATCAGCATCCCCGTGCATAACGGGCAAACCATGCGCAACAGATTGGGTCACGGCCTTCATATCCAGCTCCAAGCCTTGGGCGTCACAGCCTTTTTGGCGGGAGAGATAATCAATCAAACTGCCATCCCCGCTCCCAATATCCAGCACCCGACTCTGCGGTGCGACCATAGTCGCAATCAATTCTTGATCAAACCGCATGATCATCCCTCCCCGCTGGTAAGCCCGCATGACGCGCCGCGCCGTTTAAAAAACCGCGCACTGTGCGATCAAAATCCGGCTCTTCTAACAGAAAGGCATCATGGCCACGGTCGCTCTCAATCTCAACAAAAGAGACATGTCCCCCTGCCTGATTAATCGCCCGCGTCAGCATTCTTGATTGTGCCGTGGGAAACAGCCAATCCGAGCTGAAGGACACAACACAAAAACGCGTCCGCACCTGCTGAAAAGCTGCCGCTAGATTACCCCCATGCTCGCTGCCGAGATCGAAGAAGTCCATCGCACGAGAAATTGTCAGATAAGAATGTGCATCAAACCGCCGTGTGAAATTAGATCCTTGATATTGCAGATAACTTTCGACCTGAAACATCCCCCCAAAAGGTAACGCTGCTAAAGGCGAATTGGGGGCGGGCATCGTTCCCGGCCGTATCTCCCTCCCAAACTTCCGCGTTAGAGCTTCTTCTGAGAGATAAGTAATATGCCCCACCATACGCGCTACAGCCAAACCGCGCGCTGGGATAACATCATGGGCTTGATAATCCCCCCCATGCCAATCAGGGTCACTATAAATCGCCTGCCGACTGACCTCATTAAACGCAATATTCTGCGCCGATTGAAAGGGAGAGGTCGCAATCGGCATAGCTGCAAAAACACGCTCAGCGTAATCTGTAGCCCATGTGAGGGTTTGCATCCCCCCCATCGATCCTCCAATAACGGCAAATAATTGCTCAATGCCGAAGTGATCAATCACCTTCACCTGAGCCGCCACAATGTCGTGCATTGTGATGGGAGGAAAATCCTTCCCCCATGGCTTACCCGTCCCCGCCCGCATAGTCGTGGGGCCGGTCGTCCCCATGCAGCCCCCTAAGACATTGGCACAGATGACAAAAAAACGCTCTGTATCAATCGGCAAGCCGGGGCCAACCATACGCGACCACCAGCCCGGCTTCCCCGTAACAGGGTGCGGGCTGGCGACAAACTGGTCTCCCGTAAAAGCATGGCAAATGACAATCGCATTATCCCGCTTTGGCGAGAGTGTACCATAAGTCTGATAGGCCACCTCCAGCGGAGCGATGACCTCCCCACATTGGAGAGACATCCCTTCTGGGAAGATGATGGACTGAACTTCCACTTTAGGCTCCAGCCGTTTGTGACAAAGAACCCGTATAGAAACACCGCCATCAATTTGGATTCAAGACAGAATGAACAATCTTATCCAATTTCAGGAGGATATTTATTATTCAGCGGCTTCCATCATCGCTGGATAATTATCTTGCGCCAGGGCTGGCATTGGCATTTTTGTCATGCTTTCCTCCGCCCTCTCCCGCGTAGGCAACCAATATCCATACGCCGCTAAAGCCTGACCAAGATGCATCAACGCCTCCCCTAATGACGTATGAAGAACCTGCTCCTCCGGTGCATTTTGCATCGCTGCAAGGAGGTCAAGCAGATGAGACTCCGTTGCAGAATATTCCAAAGCGGCTGTGGCGCAAACAGCATGGAGGAACAAGGACTGAAACCGCTCCTGCAAACGCTCCGCCTCTTGTCCTACCAGCCCTGCTAAAGACTTAGAACGCCGCCAGCACCGCGGTCCTAATAAATAACGCAACGCCCATAAGGCTGTTTGCTCCTCCCGCACCAATGTGGCCATGGGCATAGCATAAGTACCATGCTGTTCTGCGATTTGGACGGTCATGGGGCCTCTCCCTCTTTGCGACTTGCTTCAAGAGTGACGTTAGATGAGAACTCTTATCACTTGCAACAAGAAGATAACACTTTACCCCTTACTCTCCCCAGAGGCAGGCTAAAAAAGTGAGAAAATAGCCAATTATGGGAGTTATTAAAGTTTTTTATAAGAGCGCGAATCAGATGAATGAGACACCATATCATGTGATAAATGAGAAAAATTACTACTATATATAGTCCTATTTTAAGGCTCCCATCGCCTTTATCAGCTTGGCAGCCCCCAGATTCTAACCAACAATGAAAGGGCCCGAATCAAATTGCCCCTGTCCAAAATGTCGGAACAGGGGCAACCAAACCTCTATAAGAGAAGAACCTTCCCTTGAGTTATTTTACTGATGGAAAGGCGACTTTTGAATCCAACTATCTAGTTGATGCAAAGCAGCATTAGAGCCATCAAGCGCAAAATTGATGGTCAGCGTACCGCCTCCAACTTTGTCTGCTATGATGTGGCCTGTCTTCCCCACCCTTAACCGCGTAACCTGGTCTGCTGATAAATCAAGTGAAGCCATGCAGCCCGCCGTAGCGCAAGATTGCCACGACAATTTGATAGGAGGATTGTCGTCCAAAACAACACGTACATCCGTCTTTAAAGAAAGAGTAAGCGGCACCATAGCCGTCAACCGCCACGGACGGCGTGTAAGTGGCGTTGTGGTAACATTCTCCGTTGCGCGCGCTAAAATAACCGCACCCAATGCCTCGGTTTTTCCCTTATCACCCTGCACTGTTAAGGCCTGCTGGGCTAAACATACTTGAGGACCTTGTGAAAGATTATCCGCAGGAAACACACAACGATACGTCCATGCTGCCGCTGAGCCAGAAATAACAACCGGCGTCGCCTGTGTCCCATCAGCCGCCCAAGAAGAAGCAGAAGACGCTATCGCCCCTGTTGCGACACAAAACGCTAGGAACATTCCTCGTTTGATATTCATTACCCTCTCCCCGCGAAACTACGAATTTGCACTCGCTTACATATGAGTGACATAATGACTTACTAAAGGATTAAAATCAAAACTGAAAGAACATAAAATCAAAAAAATCTCATTTTTCATTTCATCCCAATATAGATTAATATAAATATTTTGAAGTCTATAATTTATATTATTATGTATAGATATATTTAATTTTTTAATATTGGATTTTCTCCAAACAAATATGAATATTCCACAAAATAAACACCCAAATTAATATCAATTTAAAAATAATTAACTAAAGAATAATAAAATCTATCTTCATTTTTTACAACACAAAAACATCTCTTTCATTATCTAAATCTTAACTCCCCAAAACTTCCTTTCACCGTGGAAATATATTCACCAAGAATCTTCCTTGCCTTGACACCATTCTGTCACAGGATCAACACAGTCATTGCATTGGTTAAGTTAGTCGATTTTTACAATGAAGTAGGTATCTCTTTCACAAAGAGATATTTTATCCGCTCCTAACACGTTAAATATAATCTGATTAAAATTACTATTCCAATAATCATTAAAAATGTATAGTAAGTCAATTCGTAAGATACTCGATAATATATCAAAAATAATTATAGTCTACTTATAAGTACATTCATTTGATAAACACTTATAAAGAAAGTCAACTGACTAACGTATCAAGGCAGACAACCCTTTTAAATACTTCCCTGCATCATTAGGCTTTGCTGCATTACGCAGAATTGCGGCCCCGCTGCCGGATTAGTCGGGGGAAATAGACAACGATACCCCCATTCTCCTGCGGTACCGGACATCACCATCGGAGAGGTCTTCGCCCCATCACTAGCCGCCGCTGTCGCTACCGCACCAACAGGTGCTGCATAAGTAGGGAGCGCATTAAAAGCTAACCCCCATACCATGCTTCCTAAAAACAAGAGAAAAAAGCTACAGTGAGATTTTTTCATCTCGATTTTCACCGCATTCTGATACATCCGTTATCCCACTTAATGCTTGATGCAAATTTGAGAAACATCACCTACCAGAAAAGTTAATTAAATAATAATTAAAATGCACTTTGATGTAACTATTCCCAGCAAAGTGATTAGCGGCATGGTACCAATGTCGGTTTAGTTTTTTGGGATAAGCTTATCACAGAGGCAAGGGTATGTTTTAGTGGTGTGTGGGTTTAGGGATTTATCTGGGATTTGTGTATGGTATTTATTGGATGCGGGGGTAGGATTTGAACCTACGACCTTCAGGTTAT